>JALSJN010000017.1 GCA_026989335.1 Thiotrichaceae bacterium | reverse complement strand
AAAGGCGGTTTGATGGGTAAGAAAATATAAAAATAGATAGAAACAGGACACATTATGTGTGATTTTTTAAAAATTGATCTGAAAACTAATATTCTTAAAATTAGTGGCTTGATCAGTCATTCCTTAAAGAGACGGCGATTACCTATGTGAACCGTTTTCCCATCAATAACCGCTTTTATTCCTCGTGCTGTTAACGCTTCTAACGATTCTGCTGTGGGAACTTTAGCACCTTTAAGAATTGCTTCTCCTCCTTTTACAATTGCACTGGCTAAAGGGTGATCACTTAATTTTTCAACCGCAATAGCAGTTGCCAATAGCTCGTCCTTATCAATATTTGCAAAGGGTATGACATTGGTTAATTTGGGTTTTCCTTCAGTCAATATACCTGTTTTATCAAATGCTACGGCATTGAGTGAGCCTAAATCTTCCAGCGGTCGCCCGCCTTTAATTAAAACCCCTTGTTTGGCAGCTCTAGCGACACCTGCTAAGACCGCGCTGGGTGTTGATATGGCAAGCGCACAGGGTGATGATGCAACAAGCACCGCCATAGCGCGATAGAAGCTGTCTTTAAAAGGTTCATCAATCACAACAAAAGCAAACAACAACACAAACACCAATAGCAAAACGGCTGGCACAAAGTAACGTTGAAATTTATCGGTTAATAGCTGTGTCGGTGATTTTTGACTCTCGGCATCTTGAACTAATTTTATTAAGCGCGACAAGGTGCTGTCTTTGGCTTTGCGCAATACTTTTACTTCAAGCGCACTGCTACCGTTGATTGTACCTGCAAAGGCACGGTTTTCTGCTGATAAAACATCCAGTTCATAGTCTAGCGCTGTATTCTCAATGGGCTGCTTATCAACAGGCATACTCTCACCCGTTATCGGCGCCTGATTCACGGCGCTATTTCCCTTAACGATAACACCATCTGCGGCAATTTTCGTATTCGGTTTAACCACTACAATATCACCGATATTTAAATCACCAATGGGTATTTCAAGTTGTTTACCATCACGTTTAACAACGGCGGTAGGTGGGGCTAAATCTGCCAACGCAGAAACTGATTTACGCGCTTTATTCATCGCGTAAGCTTCTAAGGCATGACCAAGGCTAAACAAAAATAGTAACAATGCCCCTTCTTGCCATTTGCCTAACGCAGCAGCACCGGCAGCGGCAACCAACATGAGAAAATCAATCTCAAAATTACCACCACGAATAGTGTCAATCGCTTCTAATAAAGTAAAATAACCGCCGAGTAAAAATGCAACGATAAACAAACCGATCGGAAGCCACTCAGGAACCCCGCCAACAAACGATAGGATTAAACCAGATAACCAGAAAACACCACTGCCTATAGCAAAATAAAGCTCGGTATTTTCGCCTAAAAAACCACCGTGTTCGTGATTGTGGGCATTATTTTTTTCATTGCTGTCTTCATGTTCACTATGCTGATGCTCTTTGTGATTATGAGCATCTTCAGGTTGATTATCAGTAGCGTGGTGCTTATGTTGATTCTGCTTCTGCTGCTTGCTATCCATGAGATGATCCTCCAATTAGGCTTGGTATTTGCGTTTAGAAAACACTTCATACAACGCTGGCAATACAAATAAAGTCAGAATTATCGATGAAACCAAACCGCCAATCACTACCGTTGCCAAAGGCTTTTGTACTTCAGAGCCAATACCTGTCGCGAGTAACATGGGGATTAAACCTAACGCGGAAGTAAATGCAGTCATTAGCACAGGCCTGAGTCGTGACAGTGCGCCTTCAAATACGGCTTTTTTCATGCCAAGACCTCCCTCATGTTTTTGATTAATCGCGTTAACCATCACCACCCCGTTAAGCACTGCGATACCAAATAAAGCAATGAATCCAATAGAACCTGGCACCGATAAATACTGCCCTGTTATAGATAAAGCCGTAATCCCGCCAATTAACGCCAGCGGTACATTCAACATAATCAGCAATGCTTGCCCAACCGAGCTAAAGGCAAAATAGAGCAATAGAAATATCAAACCCAACGATAACGGTACCACAATCATTAAACGTTTTTGCGCACGTTGTTGGTTTTCAAACTGACCACCAAAGACCACGCTGTAACCTGCGGGCATATCAATTTCTCTGCTGATACGCTCTTCCAGCTCGGCGACTAAACCACCCATATCACGACCATCGACATTGGATTGAATCACCACGCGGCGTTGCACATCGTCACGGCGTATTTGTGGTGGACCGGATTCGATTTTGACACTGGCGACATCGCGTAAGTTGACCCAAGCACCTTGCGGTGATTTTAAAACTAATTGACGAATCGCCTCGACCTTGTCGCGGTGTGATTTAGCTAAACGCACATAAATATTGTAACGCTCATTTCCTTTAATCACTTGTCCAGCCTCAACCCCACCAATGGCATCAGACACTAATGACATGACTTGTCCGACGGGAATCCCGTAACGTGCCAAAGCGGCACGATCAGGGCGGATAACCAACTGTGCTTCACCCGCGATTTGCTCCATTTCTACGCCACGTGTGCCTTCTACTTTGCGCACTAGGGCTTCAATCTCCTTGCCTGTTTTTGCCAGTGTTTCTAAATCAGGGCCAAAAAGTTTGATCGCTAACTGCGCTTTAACGCCAGAGAGTAATTCATCCACACGGGTCGCAATCGGTTGTGAGAATGAAAATAGCAAACCCGGATAGGTCGACATTTTTTCTTCCATCAGTTTTTGTAACGCTTTTCGATTGCTTGCGCTGGTCCATTCTGCTACTGGTTTTAAGCCAATAAATATCTCTACATTGGAAACTGGTTCTGGATCACCGCCAATTTCGGCGCGACCGATGCGTGACGAGGCGTAGAGCACCTCGGGGAAGTTCATTACCTCTTTTTCCAGTTGTTGCGCGACTTTTAATGAGGTTGCTAAACTAGAAGAAGGTGCCAGCGTGATACGCACATTAATCGTGCCTTCTTCTAACTCGGGTACAAATTCTGTACCTAAGGTTGTGGCTAACCACAAAGAACCGGCAAACATCACCAGTGCCACAAGTGCCACTATCCAACGCAAGGCAATAGCCCCTTTTAAGAAGGGTCGATACAAAAATTCCAATAGTGTTACAACAGGGCTTTCCCGGTGTTTGACGCTGTTGCGAAATAAAATACTCGCCAACGCGGGAACAATCAATAACGCCACTAATAAAGATGCCAACATTGCCAAGACAATTGAAATTGCCATCGGCTGAAACAACTTGCCTTCTACACCCTGCAAAGTAAATAAAGGCGAGAATACAATGACGATAATCATCACCGCAAAAAATACCGGGCGACCGACTTCTTTAGCGGATTCTTGGATCAATAAACCAATTTGTTTTTCGCCTTTTCGATTATGCTCAGATAAACGTGTAAAAATATGCTCCATCATCACCACCGAACCATCGACCAACATACCAATCGCGATTGCCAAACCACCTAATGACATTAAATTTGCCGAAACACCAAAATACACCATCATCATTAAAGCTAAGCCAATAGAAATAGGCACTGAAATAACCACTAACAATGTCGCCCGAAGGTTAAGCAAAAATAGCATCAAAACCACAAAGATAAGTACAAAGGCAATTAGCAAAGCCTGTGTTACGGTACTTACCGCAGCATCAACCAGTTCTGATTGATCGTAAAAAGGCTCAATCGTTACGCCTTTGGGTAATGCATTTTTAATTGTCGGTAGCCGATCTTTAATTCCGTTGATGGTTGTATTGGTATTGGAACCCATGCGTTTGAGCACGATACCTACCACCACTTCACCTAACGCTTGCGGTTTGCCTTCATCATCCCGGTTAATCATAGTGACCGCACCTTGACGAATTTCCGCACCAAAAGCGACCTTGGCGACATCTGCCACTCTTACCACATTGCCATCAATCGTTTTTAGCGGAATGTTACGAATATCTTGCAAGCCATCCTCGCCACTGCGAATCCAACCAACACCACGAATCACTAATTGCTCATCAAACCGATCTAAATACCAGCCACCCGCATTACGATTATTTTCTTCGATTGTCTCAACTACATCGCTGTTATTAAGGTCGTAAGCTAGTAAGCGTTCAGGGTCAACCTGCACTTGGTATTGGCGCACTTCGCCACCATAACTCAGTACATCAGTCACGCCATCAACTGGCATAATTAATAATTTAACCACCCAGTCATTTAAACTTCTTAGCGCAATCGCATCGTATTTAGGATCATCCGAGCGCAACATATACTGAAAAATTTGTCCTAATCCCGAGGTATTTGGGCCAATTTCGGGCGTACCAACCCCTGCAGGAATATCTTCTTTCGCCGCTTGCAAACGCTCAAATACGAGCTGACGAGCGAAGTAAATATCCGTGCCTTCTTTGAACACCACGGTAATAACCGACAAACCCGTTTTAGAAATAGAGCGCACTTCTTCAACATCCGGCAAGGCATACATCACCGCTTCTATCGGGAAAGTAATCAATTGCTCAACTTCCTCAGACGCTAAGCCTCGTGCCTCGGTGTTAATTTGTACCTGAATATTGGTAACATCAGGAAAGGCATCTAAGTTTAGTTTTGGCAGAATCATATATCCACCGACCAATGTGGCGAATAGCGCCAACACCACTAACAGACGGTTTTTTATACCTGCATCTATAATTGTATTTAGCATAAATCCTCCTAGTGGTTATGAACGGAAAAACCGCTTTTCGCGAATTCAGACTGCACAAAAAACGCGCCTTTGCTCACTATGGTTGTGCCTTCATCAATACCTTTAATCACAACGGAGTCCGCTAGATTGTCCACAACCTCCACTTCTTTGGGTACAAAACGACCAGCTTTTTCTTCTACAAATACCATCCAGTCACCATCGCTACTTCGGAGTACTGCTTCGGTCGGTACGCTAATCACATCATGAGATTTTTGAGTATCAATTTGAGTTTTAACAAATTGACCGGGATAAAGGCGTGCGTCTTTAGATTGAACTTGAATACGTACCGCTAAGGTTCTAGTTTTCTCATCAATTAAACGTCCGATTGAAATAACTTTTCCTTGCAGTGTTTTATCATCTGTTTTTATTAATGCTTGTGCACCCACATTAATTTTGCTGACATTGTTAGGCTTGATATTTGCCTCTACCCATAAGCTGTTCATATCACTAATAACGAGCAACACATCCTCAGGGTTAACCACCTGACCTAATACAAAGTCATCCTTGATCACCATGCCCGATTGTTCGGCATATAATTTGTAATGTTTTTCGACAAAGGATGGCGCTGTTGCTTTGGGTTTTCCTAATTGTTTTATTTTTGCACGGCTTTGCTGATAAGCCCTCAATTTAGATGCTACTTGATTACGCGCAATTTTTGCCGCAGTTAAACGACGACCTGCAATGGCATCTTTGCCCAATAAACGTAAACGATTCCATGTTGCATTGGCTGCTTCTAACTCTCCTTTTGCTTGTGCAATATTGGCTTCCATCTCTGCTACAGTTGTCGTAATCGAGGCATTAATATCCGCTCTGGTTAACTTATCAGCAGAGATACTTGCCTTAACATCAGGCGATGTAATGGTGTGCAGTGTCACTAGCAATTGACCTTTTTTAACAGAGTCCCCCAAACGTACATGACGCTTTTCAACGCTTGTAGTGATTGGAGGTGATACATTAATGGTTTTATATTGATTGAGCCTTACCTCGCTTAATGCGCTAATTTTATTGCTAATGGCTTGTTTTTTAATCCTTAGTGTTTTAATGCCCGCTTTTTTCATTTGATCTTTATTGAGCTCTACATCAGATGTCGCCTCTTCTTCATGGCCATCCTCATCTCCGCCTTCCTTATGACCCCTTTCACCACCATGATCCTGATGAGCATCTTTAACTTCTTCATGGTCGTCATGTCCTTTATCTTCTTCGTGATCATCGTCATGGTCGTCATGTCCTTTATTTTCTTCGTGATCATCGTCATGATTATCTTTGCCTTTAGAACCCTTTTCTATAGGTATAGGGTTCATTTGATTATCACTATGATTCTCTTCTTTTCCATGATCGTGATCTTGCTGACTCTCATTCACCAGTTTTTGATTTTCTGCAAAAAGGTTCATAGTAAGAAAAAAAGGAGATGCGATTAATAAAAGACCTACTGCTATTAGACCAGATCGTTTTGTTTGGGTATTTTTTAGATTCGATTTCATTGTTGTTATCCTATTTGATTTGTCCATTTAACCAATTGTTCAGCTGATTACTAACACCTAACCAGTTAAACCATGCTTTCCAGACACTGCCTTTTAATTCGACATTATTTAATTCTGCCTCTCTAATCTGATTTAATTGCACCAGATAATCGGAGGTACTTAGCTCACCCGCACGCCATAACCGCATTAATAAATGTGATTGCTTTTTAAGGCTCTTACTGGCAATTTTCCGCCACGATTTCCAGCTCTGGTAGGTAAGTTGATAAGTTTTTGCGGCTGATATTACTTCTGATTTAAGCCGATATTTATTATCATCCAAGGTTGCTTCGGCTACTTTAATATTAGCGCGTGCAACATCTACTTCTGCTTGATAGGTGTTATAAATATTTAATGGGATAGAAACCGTCAACCCCAATACTTCTTCAGAATCATCAGCCCCAACACGCATACCAAATGTTGGGTCAACCTTTTTTTCGCGAACTTTTAAACGCTCTCACTACGCGCTTGTGCAATACGCAGAGTCTGTGTTTTTAAAATCGGTAAATTATTCACCAGCTGATCATAGTCTAATTTATCAGCGCTCAAAGGCGGTGGTGAATAAGGTAATGATGGCCAGTTTTTACGCGCACTACCTGAAGTAGTTACCAACTTTTGTGTCTGTGTCGCTAAGTTGGTTTGCGCTTGATTCAAGGTCAATTGAGTGCGTGTTTGGCTGAGCCTAATTTGCTCCATCTCTAACTTACTGATCTCGCCTGCTTTATAAAGCCGCTGTGCTTGGGCCAGCATTTGTTTGGCTAACGTTAAACGCTTGGCATGTGTGACAATAATCTCGCGCTGCGCTTGATAATCTGCTAATGCTGAAAATACTGCAGCAATCAAAGATTGACGGGTATTATCTTTACTCGACTCCACCACTTTTTGTGCAATAAACGCTGCATTTTTTCGCGCCGATCGTTTATCATGCCAATCAAAACTTTTGCTAACGCCCACTAAAACCGCTTCGGAACGTCCTTCCCGATTAAAACTTACGCGTTCTACATCCAGGTTAATTTCTGGGTTATATAATGGTTGAGAAGCAGCACGCACTCTCGCTTTAGCCGCCTGTAAATGTGCCTGATCAATTTTAAATCTCGGGTGATTACGTTCTATCTGTGTAAGAAAAGAAGATAAATTTTGTAACACCTGTTGTTGTGATGGTGCAGCATTAATAGTTTGTGAGACCGCTAGCAAGCCACTCATTGCGATACCATTAAATATCATAAACTTTAACGTCGTTTCTTTTATAAATCCTGATAACATATTGATAATCCTAAACTAAATTAAATTACGATTCACAATAAACACACACAACAATTCGCTGCGTAAGTTATTTGAAACGTGTGATTATTTCCCTAGAAAAAGAAGTGGGAAGGTCTAGTTTAGGCTTTAGGAGGGCGTACAGGTGGGGCTTGGGTATTAAGAATACCTTTTTGATTTATATAACTAAGTGACACAGAATCAACATTAGCAGTAATTATAGTAGCAATAGCCAACAAACCGGTAGAATGAGCTTGATTATGCGAACAATGACTACTAGCGTCTGCACACGAAGACTGTGCGTTATCGGTTTTGATTAATTCTTGAGTGAGTATTAATGATTTATCAACAGGATCACTGTGCAAAGAATGCAAAGTATCTATAGTTATAGACTGATCAACTGCATGCGGAAGATGTACATCCATCGCCATAGTACTATGGGTAAATAGTACGAATAGTATAAGAAGTTGTGCAGTTATGTGCCTCATGGTCGTGATTTTAACGCATCCATACTGAATTTACAATGAACAAACTCCACGTATAAAAAAAGGGCTTCCAATTGGAAGCCCTTTACATCACCTCTAATCTATATCAAAAAAAGATTAGAAGTTGTGTTGAAAACCAAGAGTATTAGTTTTTACTTTAGTCGCACTTGTTCCAAGTTGAGCATGCTCAAAATAAACTTTTGAACCTTTACCTAAGCCATACCCTAACTCGAGTATATTATCACTTACCTCAGACTCTTTTTCTTTAGATACTTGAGCTGCAAAGTAAGCTTTCCCAAAGCTGTATTTACCTGATAAAGAAGTAAATGACTCAGCAGTTTTACCAGCAGTATCATCTGCATCACTAATTACTTTCTTACCCGCAACTAGACCAATACCGTAGTTAGCACCTTTATAAGCAAGAGCAACTTTTGCACCTGGCTTATGATCTTTTGGCATTAGCGCACCAACAGATGCGTAAAGAGGGCCTGCTGAATAGTTAACCATAAAGTCAGTTGCGCTATCAGTTGCATTTTTCTCATTACCAATAGTTTGAGCAACTGCAAAACCGACGTTTCCAAACTTGTTTATGTAAGCTAGTGCATTAGGTACACGATATTTACCATCTAACAGGTAGTCATAAGTACCCCAAGTCATAAAGTTAGCAGGGCCTGAACCAATAAGATCAGGTAATGTATGACGACCTACACGAACTTCACCAAAACCACTTTTTAGACCTAACCAAGAATCTCGTGCTTGAATTGGAGCTTTACCATTTCCATCTTTATCATCAACTAGTCCGTCAACATCCATTTCGATTTTATGGGTTAGTGAAAGTCCATTATCCATTGCATTAGAACCTTTCATTCCAATACGTGAACTTCTAGAACTAACGTTCCAACCTGATGCGTTACCGTTAGCATCTTTAGTATCATCATCTGATAAAGTCATATGGGCTTGACCATACACTTTAGTATCAGCAGAAGCTGCCATTGGTACTGTAATTGCAGCGGCTACTGCGATTGCGAGTAATTTTTTCATTTTTGACTCCTTTAAATAGGCTTTTGCCTATAATAATAAAAATTCCAAACTTGATGTCTTCTCCAAAAATAACATCTGTTTAGCTATCCTGCAACACTCTATGCAGAAGTGATTAAAAGTATAGGGGCTTGTTGTAAAAATGCAACAACAAAATAGGAATTTGTTTTAATAAATTTAAATTAAGCAGAAAGAATTTCCTTATAACGACCATATATCTTACTCTACCCACAAAAAAACACTGTACTCTTTTTACCACACATTCCAATATAAATTAAAATAGTTTGTCATTTGTCACTTTTAAAATAACAAATTCATAGATTAAGCATTTTTTTTAGACAAAAAAAACCACTGACTTGCAGTGGTTTTTTTAAATGAAATGCTATTTTTAACGTTTTGAGAACTGAGTCGCTTTACGTGCTTTATGTAGACCCACTTTCTTTCTTTCAACTTTACGTGCATCACGTGTTAAGAAGCCTGCTTTTTTAAGCGTACCACGAAGGCTTTCGTCATACTTTAATAAGGCTCTTGAGATACCTAAACGAATCGCGCCTGCTTGACCGCTGTCTCCGCCGCCTTTTACGGTAATCACAAAGTCAAATTGATCACTTGTTTCAGTATTTCCTAGTGGCTGCTTTAGAATCATGTGCGCTGTTTCACGACCAAAGTACTCTTCAAGTGGTAGCTTGTTGATCATGATTTTACCACTACCTTTGCTCATAAATACGCGTGCTGTTGATGTTTTACGTCGGCCTGTGCCGTAATAGGTTGCTGTAGCCATGCTCTTAATATCCCTTCAATTCTAATGCTATAGGTTGCTGAGCATGGTGATTATGCTCGCCCCCTGCGTATACTTTTAATTTGCGGTACATCTCACGACCTAACGGACCTTTGGGTAACATACCTTTAACCGCAAGTTCAAAAACACGCTCAGGCTGATCTTCAAGCATTTTCTCAAAATTGGTTGATTTTAAGTTACCGATGTAACCTGTATGCCTGTAGTACATTTTATCTTTTGCTTTATTACCTGATACACGGATTTTTTCAGCATTAATAATAACAATGTAATCACCCGTATCTACGTGTGGCGTATAAGTTGGCTTATGCTTGCCACGTAAGCGAGATGCAACCTCACTGGCTAAACGACCCAGCGTTTGACCCTCTGCATCAACAACAAACCAATCACGCTTTACTTCAGCAGGTTTTGCACTAACAGTAGTACCCATTTTTAACTCTCCAGACTGTAGTTACTATTAAACAACTACAAGTAACGATTTTAATAACTACAATCTTATTGTATTTTATTAATCATATTATATATTTTGAATAGGTGAACAGCAAGCCTATCCAAAGGACGTGGCATTTTATGAGAATCTAAGCCGTGATTCAAGCAGTACTTTCATTTAAATGAAAATAATTAAAATACTTTTTAGTACAATGTCTTTACTTAATGAGAAAAGATAGTCCCTGATCCCTAGATAGAAACGCGAACCTAAGTGCAAGACTTTATGTTTCACTCTTTTAGTTTACGCGGAGTTATTTCAAAATAGACGTTTCATCCGTAGGCTAACCGGAGGTTTAGTAAACTTACCGCTTAGATATTTAAAGTAAAAATTCGATTATGCGTAGCTTTTTGGATGCTTTATGGAGTCAAGACTTGTCCTATTGCCGTGTTTTCTAACTAAGGAGTATGGATAATTACCTAGCATGATTATGCTAACTTTTTAAATAAAAAAAAGCGACTCAATGAGTCGCTTCAAAATACCACCAAAGGAGGATGGAGGTTTATTCAGCTACTAACTGAATATAATAATATAATAATATAATAATATAATAATTGTTTAACATTAACTTAAAGTCAATCATCCAATCAGGTAAATAACACGTTTCTATACTAAGATTAAAGTAAACATAGGAGGATGTGTGTTTAGCAATGTAAGCAAATGGCTTTGGAATCTAATTACTCACTGGCTGAATGAAGCTCCTAAGTCCAACCAAAACTTACAGGCGATTAATAACTTTGAGCAAATGCTTGGAAGCATACGCCCTGCTGATGTGATTTTGTTTGAAGGCCGGTCTCGTGTAGGAGAGGTCATTAAAATAATTACTTTATCTCAGTGGACACATGCAGCCCTTTATATCGGTAAACAACGAAATCTAAAAAAACCTATGGCACGGGCATTGGTTAAGAGGCATTATCAAGGCGACCCTGATTTACCCCTAGTGATTGAATCATTACTTGGCTATGGCACTATTATTAATCCAATTACTCATTATAGTGAAGATAATTTAAGGATTTGTCGCCCCACTAACTTAAATCGAAGTGATCAAGAGAAAGTCTTAAATTTTGCCACTGAACATTTAGGGCTGAACTATGATGTACGGCAGCTACTTGATTTAGCACGTTTTATGTTTCCCTACGCTATTTTACCACGACGGTGGCGCTCTTCTCTTTTTCAACACAATGCAGGGCGACCAACTAATATTGTTTGCTCCAGTATGATTGCCCGTTGCTTTCAAAGTGTTAACTACCCTATTTTACCGACCATTAAAACCGATACAAACGACCGCGTAAAATTTCATAAGCGTAACTTTCGTTTATTTGTACCCGCTGATTTTGACTACTCGCCTTATTTTGATATTTTAAAATTTCCTGCTTGGCGTATTTCTCAACACAAACGAGAAAAGGCATTTTATGGTGATTTACCATGGGTTGAGGATGGTTTAAATGAAGAACTTACTAATAATCAAAACTCTACTAAACTTGTAGATAGTGATCTAAATAAGGTTGTTCGTAAACTACAAAAGAAAATTAAAAAGCTAAAGAAAAAACTATTAAAAAGTCATTAAATATGAGGTGAAAAAATGATCTGGCTGCTTTTACTACTGCTTGTTATCGGTGTTATTGGCTACTTACGCTACCCCTTACTCAAAGCCACATGGCTGATTGGCACTTGGCTAATTATTAGTGCTTTTTTCTCACATTCTGGTTTATTTTGGTTGTTATGGATTCCCGTGTTACTGGGCGTAACACTGATTAACCTGCCCAGCTTAAGACAAAATCTCATTAGCAAACCAGCTATGAAGCTATTAAAAGCAAACTTGCCTAAAATTTCTCGCACAGAACAAGAGGCTCTTGATGGTGGCAACGTTTGGTGGGATGCTGAATTATTCTCAGGCAAACCTGATTGGGCACGTTTGCGTGATTTATCCATGAGTACGCTCTCAACAGAAGAACAAGCCTTTATTGATGGCCCTGTTGAACAACTTTGCGGCATGTTAGATGATTGGCAAATCACCCATGAGTTACAAGATTTACCCGAAACGGTTTGGGACTTCATTAAAGAGCAGCGCTTTTTTGGCATGATTATTCCTACTGAATACGGCGGACATGGTTTCTCTGCACGCGCACATTCTGAAGTTGTGATGAAAATATCAGGGCGTAGCATCACTGCAGCCGTCACTATTATGGTGCCTAATTCACTCGGACCGGGTGAGTTATTAATGAAATACGGCACGCAAGAGCAAAAAGATTATTACCTTCCCCGTCTTGCCGTGGGTAAAGATATCCCCTGCTTTGCGCTGACGGGACCCGAAGCTGGCAGTGATGCTGGCTCTATTCCTGATGTTGGCATTGTTTGTCGCCAAGACTTCAAGGGTAAAAAAGACGTGTTGGGTATCCGCCTTAACTGGGAAAAGCGTTATATTACGCTCGGCCCTATAGCCTCTTTACTTGGCTTGGCTTTTCAACTTTACGACCCTGACAATCTTTTAACAGAAGACGCATTTCATAATAAAGATGCGTTTTATAATTTGCAAAAAGACGGAGATCACATTGGTATAACCGTCGCTTTAATCCCCACCAATACGGATGGTATTGATATTGGACGCCGTCATTTTCCACTTAATAACCCTTTCCAGAATGGTCCTAACTGGGGAACTGATGTATTTATACCAATGGATTGGTTAATCGGGGGGGTCGATAATGTCGGTAAAGGTTGGCGCATGTTGGTGGAATGTTTAGGTGAGGGGCGCGGAATTTCGCTCCCTGCACTTTCAACAGGTGCAGCAAAAATTGCAACACGTTACACTGGGGCTTACGCACGGGTACGCAAGCAATTTGGTGTACCCATTGGTCAATTTGAAGGCATTGAAGAACCACTCGCACATATGCTGGGCAACACTTATTTAATGGATGCAGCGCGCCGCCTTACGGTTACTGCGCTTGATCAAGGCCAGCGCCCTGCGGTTATAACTGCTTTGCTTAAATACTCTTTAACTGAGCGAATGCGTAAAATAACCAATGATGCGATGGATATACAAGGTGGATCTGGCATTTGCCTTGGGCCTTCCAACTTTATAGGACGTGGCTATCAAGCAATTCCAGTAGCAATTACTGTAGAGGGCGCCAATATTTTAACCCGATCTTTAATTGTATTTGGGCAAGGTGCGATTCGTTGTCACCCCTATTTACTGGATGAAATGAAAGCTACGCAAGACAATAATGTCGAGGCTTTAGACAAGGCACTGTTTGCTCATGGTGGTTTTGTTATCAGTAACCTGTCACGCAGTACTTGGTTTGGCTTGACTAATGCTATATTTGAAACTGCAGGAACACCGCTCACAAGAAAATACTACCGTAGCCTAACCCGACTAAGTGCAAGTTTTGCATTATTATCTGATTATGCCTTGCTAACTCTGGGTGGTAACTTGAAACGTAAAGAACGTCTTTCAGGGCGCTTTGCTGATATTCTCTCAAACATGTATTTATGCTCTGCCACACTTAAACATTTTGAAAACCAAGGTGAGCCTGAAGCCGACTTACCGTTATTACATTTCGCTTGTCAACAAACCATGCATGATGCACAACAAGCAATGCTAGCGGTTTTTTATAATTTACCTTTCAAACCTGTCGCAAAAATTTTACGTGCCTTAATGTTCCCTTTTGGAAAACCTTATTCACCGCCTTCAGACACCTTAATCCACGAAGTTGCCAAATTAGCATTACGTCCTTCATCAACCCGAGATCGTTTAACCGAAGGTTGCTATATTACCGACGACCCTGACGATGCCATGGGGCGCATTGAAGATGCCTTTAATACCGCAATAGAATCTGAAGCTATTGAGAAAAAGTTTAAAGCCATTTTCAAATCTGGTCAGTTAAAAGCCCGAATGCATACCGAACGAATTGATGAAGCTGTAGAAAATAAATTAATCAGCACAGCAGAAGGTGAACAATTACACAAACTATGGCTAGCAATGCGCAATGCCATTCGCGTTGATGACTTTAGCGACAAAGAGTTTAAACATGGTTGATTTTTAAATGGTTAATCACAACAGAATAAACGCCCGACCTGTCTACCTTGTCGATGGCGCGCGTACCCCATTTTTAAAAGCACGTGGCAGACCGGGTTTATTCAGCGCAGCTGACCTTGCATTAGCTGCAACAAAGCCATTAATCAACCGTTTTCCTTTTGATGCTAGTGATCTGGATGAAGTAATTTATGGCTGTGTCATGCCCTCTGCCGATGAAACCAATATTGCGCGCATCATCGCTTTGCGCATAGGTGGTGGAGATCAACTCACCGCACATACCGTACAACGCAATTGTGCATCAGGCTTACAAGCGATTGATAGCGCGGTACGCAATATCACCCACGGTTACAGTAATTTAGTACTCGCTGGCGGAGTTGATGCAATGAGCAAAGCACCGCTATTATTATCAGAGGATATGGTGCATTGGCTGGCTAACTTTAACCAAGCAAAATCACTAGGTCAAAAAGTCAAAACGCTTAGCACATTAAAAGGACGTTACTTTTCGCCCATTATTGCCCTGCTTCGTGGTTTAACTGACCCTGTGGTGGGGCTGAACATGGGTCAAACGGCTGAAGAGTTAGCGTTTCGTTTCAACATTTCACGCGCTCAAATGGATGCTTATGCAGTGCAAAGCCACTTGCGATTACAAGCTGCAATTGATAGCGGGGTAATACAACAAGAAATCACCGCTCTGTTTAGTCACAAAGGTAAGGCTTACGAAACAGATGATGGCGTTCGCCCTGATAGTTCGCTCGAAAAACTTGCCAAACTCAAACCATTTTTTGATAAACCTTACGGCAAAGTCACCCCAGGAAATAGCTCTCAAATTACTGATGGTGCTTGTAGCGTTATTCTTGCCAGCGAAGAAGCTATCCAACAGCATAAATTAAAACCGATTGCCAAACTTAATCCCGCACAATGGGCTGGCTTAGACCCCGCTCAAATGGGCTTAGGCCCGGCGCATGCGATTAGCAAAACATTAACTAATCATCAAATAGCGTTAGCTGATATTGACTACTGGGAAATTAACGAAGCCTTTGCTGCCCAAGTTCAAAGCTGTGTGATGGCATTAAACGATAAAGACTATTGTAATAATAATTTAGCTCAGCAAACAGCAATGGGGCTTATCCCTGACGATAGACTTAATATTGATGGTGGTGCTATTGCACTAGGGCATCCTGTCGGAGCAAGTGGCGTTAGAATCGTCCTGCATCTCGCCCATGTATTACAACGCAAACATGCCAAACAAGGCATTGCCAGCTTATGCATTGGCGGTGGTCAAGGTGGCTCAATGTTGGTGGAGACGGTATGAACGCTTTAACAAACGACAACGGTATTTACGGCAACTACACGCACCTCAAAATCCACACGGATGATCATAATATCACTTGGCTAGCGCTTGACTTAAACGGTGCTTCAACCAATGTGCTAAACCCCGATATTATCAAGGAGCTTTCAAGCGCATGTAGCGAAATTATTAACAGCAATACCAAGGGTTTAATTATCTACTCCAATAAGCCCAGTGGCTTTGTCGCCGGTGCTGATGTAAAAGGTTTTCAAGGAATTACTGATAGTGAGGCTGACCGTAAACTTGCACTTAGCTTTATCAAATTAGGGCAAGACCTTTGCCAAAAAATAGAATCCCTACCCATACCCACGGTGGCAATGGTCAAAGGTTTTTGCATGGGTGGTGGCTTAGAGCTGGCTTTGGCTTGCGACTATATTGTCGCTGATGACGCACCATCCACCAAATTTTCACTACCTGAAATCAAACTCGGTATTCACCCTGGATTTGGCGGTACGGTACGCTCAATTCGTAAAATTGGGGTTTTAAAGGCAATGCCATTAATGTTGACAGGGCGTAATGTACTCCCTCGACAAGCTAAAAAAATGGGATTGATTGATGCGTGTGTAGCCCGTCGTCAATTGGAAGTCACTGCGCTAAGAACCACACTTGATCAACCGCCCAAACAACAAACAACAAAACTACAACGTTTATTAGAAACACCCCTATTACGAAAAATAGCTGCCACGAAAATGCGCAAACAAGTCGCTAGCAAAGCCAAGCAAGAGCACTACCCTGCCCCCTATGCACTAATCAATCTTTGGGAGTTTCATGGTAGTAAGAGTGATGCTATGTTCCAAGCCGAGGCTGACTCTGTCGCAACACTAGTAGCAACGGATACTGCACAAAATCTAGTACGTGTATTCTTTTTACAAAACCGTTTAAAAGCCTCCGGTGATAAATCCTTATTCACGCCCAAGCATGTACACATTATCGGTGCGGGCATAATGGGGGGTGATATTGCAATATGGTGTGCCATGCAAGGATTGCGCGTTACCTTGCAAGACACGCGTGCCGAAGCCTTAGCCCAATTGGTTGGGCGAGCCAACAACGCATTTAAACGTCGTTATCCAAAGGATAAACTCCGAATTAGACATGCACAAGATAATTTGCTCCCTGATTTAAACGGTGATGGAGTGAGTAAAGCTGATGTGATCATTGAGGCAATTTTTGAAGATTTGAAAGCCAAACAAAATCTATTCAAAGACCTTGAATCACGCGCTCGCCCTGAGGCTATTCTTGCTACCAACACCTCCAGCATCGTGTTAACGGATATTGCAAAAGTCATGCAACAACCCGAACGGCTCGTGGGTTTACATTTTTTCAACCCGGTTATTAAAATGCCTTTAGTTGAAGTCACCCATACGACCGACCAAACAGATCCAGACATTATTCATCGAGCTCAAAGCTTTAGTTCTCATATCAATAAACTACCTTTAGCGGTTAAAAGCTCACCCGGTTTTTTAATCAACCGTATTTTAATGCCCTATATTTTGGAAGGGGTGATTGCGCATCAAGAAGGCATACCGGTCACCGTTGTGGATAACGCTGCCACAGAATACGGCATGCCAATGGGGCCTCTAGAACTTGCCGATACGGTAGGCTTGGATATTTGCTTACATGTTGGAAAAATTGTTGCGAGTACCGTTGGAGTTAGTATCCCAACTTCACTGGATAAATCAGTAGAGAGTGGACACTTAGGCAAAAAAACAGGACAGGGCTTTTATACATGGGTCAAAGGTAAAAAGACTATCAGCAAACAGCAACCCTGGTCAGGGGATAGACTGCAACTCGAAGATAGATTGATTAGCAAACTTACTGATGAGGCACAAAAATGCCTTGATGAAAATTTAGTTGAAGATGCTGATTTGCTGGATGCTGGGGTAATTTTTGGCACTGGATTTGCGCCTTTCCGCGGTGGGCCTTTACGCTCTATTCACTAGCTTATAGAATAAAGGTTTTCTTTAAAAGCTAAAAATTCTATGTATAGTAATTGTTTTCTTATGGCTAATAAACATATGAAGCTATCGACATTATATTCAAACCCGCAGTTATTTAAAATACTCTTAGGTATAATTAGCAGCTTACCTTTAAGCACGTTGACTGCACTCGAACTTAATTTTGGCACCGGTGAATTCGCTATAAACCAGTCCATTAAACCATTATTTTCTCACCAAATCACATTACCCATCAATACGCTTTCGCTTTCTGAAACTCATCAGCGTATTGGCAGGGGAAAGCTATATTACTCCTTTAATTTAGAATATTTTGATTCTGATACGTTGAACAAAGTAACTGATTTTGCAAGCAAACCATTAACCTCCCCTATTCCTTTTGTGGGTGACAGCATTAGTGATCGGGTGGCCGATTACACGCAGCTGCCTGTGCCGGCTGATTATCGGATGCATGGCATTAATTTCGATTTAGGTTTGGGCTATGAACTGCTAAAAGATAGTAAAAAGCAATTTGGACTCGGTGTAAATACTGGCTTGAGCCTGCCATTTATGGAAGTTCACAATATGAAAAATACGGTCAATCTACTTATAGAGCTAGCGGACCGATTCGATACCGAGATTAAAACGTATAAACTAGGAGCTGCAGCCTTCGGACTATATCAACTAAAGCCTAATTTAAGTTTAACGCTTAAAACCTCTTTTAACCTACAAACCGGTCAAATGGAGAATAATATTATTGGCAGCGGTATTGAGCTTTCAGGAACTTACTTTACGCTGACTAGCCAGCTCCATTATCAGCCCAAACAATTAAAAGGCTTTGCCGTGAACGCAGGCTACACGATCAATCAATGGGATTATGACGGCACGACAATAAGCACCCCAATTGGCGGCAGAAAAATACCCAGTGTAATGGACACGAGCTATTCAAGCGATAATCTCTTTTTAGGTTTAGGCTACCATTTTTAAACCCAGCTATCGTTCTGCCATATGTATTGGATCAATACGCCCTGAATAATTATCCATTACAACTTGGTATAAACCTTTAACTAACAACCCCATGCTTTTATAATCAAGCATATCAACAACGGATTTATTGCTCGTTGATTCTCTATATTTTGCCGTATCGGTAATTAACAAGGAAGGATAACCTTGTTGTTGGTAATATAAATGATCTTTTGCTCCCGTAGGCTCAAAATTATCAAGCATATTAAAAGACTCTATGGGTAATGGCGTAGATCGTACAAAGCTCTTCTTAATATCAATTAATGACTGATATTCACCTAACCTACCCACTACACTAATATAGTTGCCCTGATTAGGATAAAAAGCATGTAAAAAATCATAGGGGTACTTTTGGCTACCACTTTGAGAACTATAATGACCGACACTATCTAGTGATAACATCATTCGCACTTTGACTCCAGCACGCCTTAAAGACTTTGCATGCACTTCACTCCCTGTAGTTTTAACAGAAGTAAAAAGATTTTTAGTATCAATTTTTGAAATTGGGTAAGCAACTAACTGTACGCGAATCGGTAACTTATCTTGATTTTTCGAAAGCTCACGAGCCAGTTCAAGTAGAGTTGCAATACCACTAGCATTGCCTTCTGCATCTAATGACTCATCCTCGGTATCATAGTGTGCGCCAATCACAAAAACTTCTTGGGTATCAGGGCCTAACCGTAAAATTAGATTGTTATGGATCTTTTCTCTATTTTCCGTATCACCAAAGGGCTGTACCTCAACGACACCTAACTGAGCTAACTCACTACGCAAATAATCCGTGGTAAAGTCTAAGGTTTCAAATTGGTAAGTTCGCGGGTTATACGTATTAATTAAGGTTGATACGGTGAACTTCAACCTTTCTGTACTCCCTTCGGGTAAAACAGATGAGTGCGTTTTCATAGAATAAACGGGTAGCGTAAAGGCAGCCCATAAGATTAGACTAACAATAAAAAGTACGACCACCCAGTCGATTAATTTACTCACTAAATATTTTGAAAATGGTTTTAAAATCTGCATTATTTTTATAATCCCGTGCTGTAGATTTACTACTTTCACATAAGAATTTAAAAATAACGTATCGATTCCATACCAGTGGGCTGATCTCTTAGATGGTCAGAAAATTAAGCACTGATGAGTGGTATTTAACGAGGAATAAGCTGTTTTTACTGTTGGCTGGCCTTTAATACTCCTGTCCACAACTTGTCTGCTATTTCACCAACACCGAGATGCCGCCTAAGCAATGCTTGGCCTTCTTCCATAAAATTCGGATAACGTAGCAATAAGTCCTGTAATTCACTTTTCGCTTTTTTAACTTCACCCAAATAAATATAAGACACACAACGCGACAGAGGTTTGTGATAAACCTGAGGTGTTTTTATTTGCAATGCTGAAGATAAGGCTAAGTCATATTTAGCATTTAAATAGTGAGAAAGAAAGGGTGAAAAATGACACCAACTTGGAAAGTTTTTAGAGGTTGCCATCACATTATTAACAATCTCTAAACCCTCATCCCATTTACCCATTAAGCAAAAGTGAAAACCCACTCCATAATCAATTGAAGCATTGTATTGATAAAGCTCTCTAGTGTGCTTTAGGGTTTGGTAACATTGCTCATATTCGTCTAAACAAAAAAGTATTTGGCCTAAAACATAGTTAGCTTCATGACTGGATGGGTTAAGTTTTGCTGCTTTTTCAGTGACAACTTGACCAATAAAAAGAGGATCATCAATCACTTTATAACCATACACATAATCACGACGACAGTAGTCTGCGTAGAGTAATAAACTAATCACATCATTTGGATTGTTATCTAAGAACTGTTTACAAATTTCAACACTTTTAACAAATGCACCACGACCCATGTCATCTAGATAATAACGATAGTAAGCTTGAGATAGGTTTTCTGGGGGAATAGTTGATTCGTTTTCTAAAAATTTTCGCCCCCAATGATGGTGTAATACGCCTTGCTGAATATCCGTCACAACGGCAGTGATATTACCTATAATGTCATGTTGATCGCTAAAGTGCTGCTCATTAAGATCATAACTATCTGACCACAGCACTTGTTCATCATCAACATCCATCAAACGAACCATCAAGATATGCTTACCTTTGGGTAGCTGTTGAATATAAAAAATCAACATATAATCAGCTTGAAAACGCTCTTTAATTTCAATAGAAGCAAAACGGGATTCACGCTTATCGGCATGTGGGATAGAAACGACCAAACGTGAAAATAAAAAGTAACTTAACTCTTTAGCCATCGTATCGGTAATTTGAAATAATAAGCGATTGCTTTCTTTATCTTGGGTTTCGTCTGAATAACATAAAACAGCCAATTTAGGCGGGACAGAATGACCTTGTTTTTGATCAATTTTGGCAACTAAATCAGCACGAGGTTTTTCTTCAAAAACAGGAGAATACGAACCTTTAGGAATCTTGATAATAAGCGCATCATTGATGCCATCAGCAGCATAATACTTATCTAAACGCTCTCTAACCCGCCCTGCCATAATACGAACCACGGGATTGGTATCTGAATCAAAATCGACAGGGAAATCTAATGCCTCTACCGCAATTGTATATTGTTTTATCGTATTACTTTTTCCTGCCAGCGTTTTACGCACAACATATTTAAGGAAAGCCTGCATTTTTTTTGCTGACTTAAAGTAAGAACTTTCAAGCAACACCGACAGCTGATGTTCTACCAACTCGGGGTTACTACTTGCTGTAAAATTGTCAGGCTTATCCTTTACCACTGTACGCCTCGGAATTTACTATAATTTACGGTTATTACCGTAAAGTATACAATATAAATCCACTTTATTCTTTGCTTAATGCTAGTATAAGATACTTTGCACACATCAGATTATCAGGTAAACAACAACTGATATTAGCTGTTTTATCGTTGAAGTTACAATAGCTTGTTATTAGCTGTACGTCCTACTCAATCAGTAAAATACATCTGTTTTTTAGTCGCCGCTAAGATGTGCTAAGTCTTAATAAAGTGTATTTTTAAACCCCAAATTAACTTATGACACCACTGTTTAAGCCTAACTATCTATTGGTACTGAGTGTCTTTTATCTTTCGGGTTGCGCTCCGCTTTATAGTGTAGACAAAAAACCTGTTAATCATAAATCTCATACTAATAAATGCCTCCAAAGCATCTGTACTGACCAAACTAAGCAATATCAGATCGTTAATCACTTAACTACAATCACCTCACTCAATAGTAAAGCGCAAGCTTATAGTCCGATAATTGCTACACAAGGAATCATTGAGAAAGATATTAATCATGATAAACAGAAAGATTTGATCTTTATCGAAACCCAAAAGAGCAAGCAAGGCAAAAAAGCTAGATTGGTTTTATGCCTTAGCTCAGGTAAAAGATATATACGGAAATACCCAGACTTCCCTATTCATATTAACACTCAACCAGATTTTCAAACCAGCCAGCAACGTATTGAGTGGAAAAACCAACGATTAGTATTATCTAGATTCAAATCAGAACATAACTGGGGTAGCGATGATGAAGTAAAACAGTACCGCTACGATAATAACCGTAAACAATTTATTTTAGTTTCACATGAGTTAACCTCATCCAGTGGTGATGGTTTACGCAGTAATACCTATGAATTGTATGATTTCGATAAACGAACGTATAAAAACCAAAATCAATGTGGTCATTTAGAGGAAGGTTGTAAAAATACAAAAACTCACGGTCAGTTAATTTTACCTAAACAACGTGCTAGTTTATTCCAACCCAATAAGCCATTTTTAAGCAAGGTGCCGCAACAATGAAACTACGCATTCTTAGTTACAATATGCACCGTGCCATTGGCTTTGACCGTAAGTTTGCCCCTGAACGGACTATTGAAATTTTAAAAGCCCATGATGCTGATATTGTATTATTACAAGAAGTTGATGAAGGCGCACCCCGCTCTTGCGAGCTTAAACTAGCACAGGAACTTGCAGAAGCGCTTGACTACCCTTATTACGCCATGGGCCACAATGTGACCTTACGGAAGGGTAAATATGGTAATGCGACTTTAAGCCGTTTTCCTATTATTCAAGAGCGTAATATTGATCTCACTATTGGTAAACACAAACGACGCGGTTGCCAGCATACGACACTCGATTTAAGCCAATACACGACCTCAGCTAAATTTTTGGATGTGTTTAATCTGCACCTAGGTTTAATCGCCAATGAGCGTCAAAAACAAGCAGGTTTATTATCACGCTCCCAAGAGTTTAGGGAGTTAAACTCGGCAACACCCTGCATTATAGCGGGTGATTTTAATGACTGGCGCTCATTACTGCGTGCATTTTATGTCGAAGGCTTGGGGTTTAAATGCGCAACCGATAAAAAAAATAATTCCGGGAATTGTAAGGCGATTAAAACATTCCCCTCATTCGCACCACAAGGGGGGCTTGATCGCCTTTATTACCGTGGAGATGCCTTGCAGTTTGAATCAGCTAAGCGCTGTCGCCTAAAAGTTTCAAAAATAGCCAGTGACCACTTGCCAATTATTGTTGATTTTACTGTTTAAAGAGAACTTTGCGACTCGGGGGATGAGTAAAAATAGTAAAAATTCAAGGCCTCGAGTTAAATCAAAGCCTGCAGTTTAAAGGTTTCTATTAACTTTGCGGCTTGTGCAGGCAAGGATTCATACAAACATTCCTTGTGAAACTTTTGACACACTCGTTTCCACTCTAATAATAAAGAGAGCCCCGCGCTATCAATATGCTTCACCGCAGAGCAATCAACGACAATTTTATTAGACCCTTTTACAAACAAGCTTTCCCCCTTTTTAACAAAATCAGGCACCGTCGAGTAAACAAGGTCACCGCTTAACAGGAAAACATCTGATGTTTTATCAGAGACCGTTATTGTGGGAGTAATACGAGTCACTTTACTTAAACGACTTTGTTTTATTGGACCGCTTAGTATGAGCAAGACGAGTAATTAGCGCCTCTAAGCCTTTCTGATTAATTTCCCGAGTAAAGTTAGTACGGAAGTTAGCAATCAAGTTGATACCTGCTATTTCAACATTATAAGCTTTCCAAGCGCCACCTCTTTTGCGCATATCATAGTTGGCAGTTAATGATGAGCCACCCTTCGGATAAACTTTCGTGCGTACCGTTACATAACCCGGTTTACCTTTAGGTGCGGAGTTACCAGGCTTTATAACAGCGCCAATATAACGCAACATTGTTTTTGTGTAGCTTTTCACCAACATTTCACGATAAGCATTTTTAAAGCGATTACGCTGATCAGGTGTTGCACGTTTCCAAAACTTACCTAAAGTGAGCTTAGACATTGCATCGAAGTCAATAAAAGGCAACATTCTACGTCTAACTAACGCTTCTAAAGCTGCTGGATCTGACTTTATTTTAGCTTTATTTGTTTCTAGCTCTTGCGAAACACTGTTGGTGATTGTTATGACACTATCTTCTGCGGCTTGAACCTCAGCGCCTTTAGCAAAGGCTTGCGATGATAAACCAGCAAAAATTAAAAATGAAAATACAGCACGTTTAAACGATTTCATGATGATCTTTACCTAAATTATTTGGTGAATATTGCTTCATTAGTCATACCAAAGCATTGTAAGTTCCATCATACAATCATATATTAGTATTCGCTTAATTAGAATGCATAATATTTTTTAATCTGTGAATCTAGGAATCTAGGAATCTAGGAATCTAGGAATCTAGGAATCTAAATAATAGCATCAGCTAAAAAATATCAGAGACTTCCAATATCAAATTATTTGGTGTTAAAATAAATATGGTAAATGCATTCCCTCCGTTCGACACAAAATCGTTTTACTACTACTCATTTTGAAAAATTGCGAATAATTTCAACCTACAATACAACGAGTTATAAATATGAAAACTATTAAATCATACGACAATATAAAGTTATTTCTTTTTATATTTTTTATTACAACCCTTACAGCTTGTGGGGGTGCGTCACCTAATCAACCAAGCTCTGACATTAATAACGACCGTGAAAACAATCCTAACGGTCAAACTAATATTTGGTTCTCAGATTTTGGTGAAGTAAGGGATGTCGTTGTATCTAAAGATGGTAGCAAAGCTTATTTAGCGATAAGAGATTTTGGAGGGTTAAAAATTGTAAGCTTAATAAACCCAAAGAAGCCAGTGTTACTTGGAAAAGTTGTGTTAGGTGGGCAAATTGCTCCCGGGGAAATACGCTCTATTACATTAGCCCCTAATGGAAAGACAGTTTATATTTCAAGTTAAACAGGCTTTAACAGCCGTTGATGTAAGAGATGCTACTAAACCAATAGTCATACAGTATTTTAGAGTACCCAGCAATATTGTTGAACCCTATAAACTGGTATACGACTCAGCTCTAAGCCCTGATAGTAAAACACTGTACGTTTCTTACGGATTTTTAGGAGGCGTAATACTTTATGATGTTAGTGACCCTTATCACTCTACTCCTTACATCAACTCCACGACGAAAGCATCTGGATTTTCCATTACTTTATCCAAGGATGGTAAGAAGATCTTTATTGGGAATAATAAACTTCATTCAAGTGATTTGACAATCTTTGACGTTGCTAACCCCTCAACCATTACATTTTTAAGTACAACAGTTGTTTCATTAGTTGACCCTGACAATTACCCAGAAACAGTTGAACTCTCCACCGATGAAAAATATGCTTTTATTGGCGTTGAAAATGAAGGGTTAAGAATTATTGATATAAAAAATACATCAAACCCGCGCAATATTGGCTTCTTAAAACAATCTAGCGTAAGTTCGATTAGGGATATTGCAGTATCAAAAACAGGAAATATAATCTATCTTGCTTCCTCTGATGGGATATCAGTTATTGATATCAAAGATAAAGAAAACCCTAAGCTGATTGATACACTCAAAACTGGACCTTCCTATCACATTGATCTAGCTTCTGACGGCTGGATTGCTTATGTTGCAAGCAGTAAAGGACTTACAACTGTCTACTTACCCAGGAAAGATAGGTAGCTCAGACATAGGGTGGCTGAAAAACAGTTTGCATCAATCTTTTTTAGTTGCCATATTCGTCATAAACTGCCCAATCAGCTCTTCTAACACAACAGCAGATTGGGTAATATCCAGTTGGCTAGACTCTGTTAAAACATCATCCTCCGCACCAGGCTCTAACGAAATATACTGCTCACCCAGTAAGCCTGAGGTATAAATACTGGCTTGCGTATCGGTCGGTAAATAATTCACGTCAGAGTTTATGCGCATAGTCACTTTGGCACGAAAGGTTTCTTTATCGTACCTAATATCAGTAACGCGCCCCACGGCCACGCCTGAAAGTGTTACCTTTGCGCGTTTACTCAAGCCCCCAATATTGTCGAAACTTGCACTGACGTGGTAGCCTTTATCCGCTGACAACCCTGTAAGATTACTTACATTTAATGCCAGATAGATAAAGGCTAATAAAGCCATTAACACAAATGCTCCGACGGTAATTTCTGTTTTTCTTGAAGAAACCATAATTATTTCTCTTACATGAACATTAAGGCAGTTAATAAAAAATCTAAACCCAGTACTGCTAAAGCGGAATAAACCACTGAATTTGTGGTAGCACGGCTAACCCCCTCTGAAGTAGGGTAAGCATTATACCCTTGGTACAAGGCAATCCACGTCACCACAAAGCCAAACACAGCACTCTTAATCATACCGTTGATAACATCGCCTTGAAAGTCTACTTTAGACTGCATCTGCGACCAGAACGAGCCTTCATCAACACCTAACCACACGCTACCGACTAAATAGCCAGAGTAAATTCCAATTGCCATAAACAACATAGTAAGCAGTGGAAGCGAGATTAGCCCAGCAAAAAAACGTGGTGCAATAATGCGTCGTATAGGATCAACTGCCATCATTTCCATGCTGGCAAGTTGCTCGGTTGCTTTCATTAAACCAATCTCAGCCGTTAATGCCGACCCTGCACGACCTGAAAATAACAAAGCACTTAATACAGGACCAAGCTCACGAATTAATGACAATGCTACTAACACGCCTAAGGATGACTCGGCACCAAAATCGACCAAGGTGACATAGCCTAATAAGCTTAAGACCATACCCACAAAGGTTGCCGAAAAAACTATAATCAGCAACGATAAAACACCGACCGAGTACAGCTCTTTTATAAGTAAACTCGGACGTAAGATAACATCTTTAAAGCCTAAAATAATCTGCGATAAAAAAATACTAGCGCGACCGAAGCTTGCGACAGTATTAATCACAAAGACACCAATCACTTGCAATAAATTAATAACGGCACTCACGAGAGATGTTGTCCGGCTTTGAAATCAGAACTCAATAAATCATTCGATAAAGATTCCGCAGGAAAATGAAACGGCATAGGTCCATCTGGCTTACCTTGTACAAATTGTTGTACAAACTCAGAGTCAGATTCCATCAGTTCCTGCGGTGACCCTGCCGCCATGACTTTGCCTTCGGATAAGATGCAAACGTAATCTGCAATAGAAAAAGTCTCATGAATATCATGCGAGACCAGCACACTGGTAATACCAAGGGATTGATTAAGCTCTTTAATTAAAGTTACGATAGTCCCTAAAGTTACCGGGTCCAAACCGGTAAACGGCTCGTCATACATCATCAATACAGGATCGAGTATTATCGCACGCGCCAGTGAAACGCGCCGCTGCATACCACCAGAAAGCTCTGCCGGCATAAGCGCATGCGCACCACGCAAACCGACTAACTCAAGTTTTAGTAACACTAAGTCACGAATCATTGATTCACGAAACTGGTAGTGTTCGCGAATAGGAAATGCAATATTTTCAAACACGCTCAAATCAGTGAGTAATGCACCGGATTGGAATAGCATCCCCATCCGGCGACGCGCTTTATAAAGATGTTTTCGATTCAGCGAAGCAATATCTAGACCTTCTACTTCGACAGTGCCTTGACTCGGCTGTAACTGGCCGCCCAGCATACGTAATAAAGTCGTTTTACCCGTACCGCTCGGACCCATAATGGCGGTTATTTTTCCCGCAGGAATATCCAGAGAAACCCCTGAAAATATCTCACGATTTCCTCTTGAAAAATGCAAGTCACGTATTTTTATAAATGTATCTGACAAAATATTGTCACAGCCCATTATCTATTTGATTAATTTGCTGGGATGATACGTTTATTTATCGCTTTATTCTAGTACTCCAAAGCCTTATTTCCAAATATCAATATCCTTACCCGACTCAAGAATTTTCTTAGAATAGTCTTCACCGTATTCTATAAAGTCATTGTATTCATGATACTTTTTTTGCCCCATATAACTCAGCAGCTGTTGAAAATGAAAAGACTTAATCAAACCTGTTAAGCGCGCCCTCTCCTTCCCTTCGGCAAAGAATAGTACTGCCGGTCGGTAACTAATACCTTCTTTTTTTAACCACTCACTTGCAGTTATTTTATTGCCGCTTGTATCAATAATTTGTTTATCCGACAAGGCATCTAAACGCACTACATTCAGTTCTTTCAGTAAGCCCTTTGTATCAGGCAAGTCTAAAATTTCTTTATGAAAATTATTACATTCATCACAGGTTGTATCCTCGAATAAAATCATTAATGGTTTATCAGATTTCATTGCCTTTTGTAAGTCAGTGATTTCATTAAACGACTCATGATCCAGAAATTTATAAACCGAATCTTTTAGATGCATTAAGCGGTAACTGGGAAAATCTGTCTTTTCATAAGCTTTTTCTTTAACATAATTCAATACTTGACGAAATTCACGTGGTGAGCGATAGCCATTAACCCGTGCAACCACCTTATTTTTAGCATTCATAAACAACAGAGTCGGTGTAAACGACACTTGCAGCACTTTGGCAAGCTCAGCTTCAGTCACATCGGTTTTTTTATTGAAAGCAACATCACGACTGCCTTTAATATTTATATGAATACTATCAAAATTAGTTTTAATAAATTCTTTGTTACCGCCGTCCTTCTCTGACTTCACAAAGTTATCTTTAAGCATTTGCGCGCAATACGGGCAGCCTTTTAAATCAGCAAAAACAAGCATATGTTTACCAGCATCCACAGCCTCGGCTGACTCTTCTCGAAAATCTAAAAAGCTATCTTTAAAATAGTCTGGAATAACAGCATCAGCAATTCCAAGTACTTTGCCTATTTTTTTAGGTGTTTCGGCAGTTGCCGAACTGATTATTAACGCATTGCAAGTGATCAATATAAACGAAAATAAAAAACTGTTCTTTATACCTTTAAACATTATAAATCCTCTTTTGATTTTAATTGAGTATAGAACAGATATGCCCTTATAACTTCAATGGTTAAGTTGATTTTTATCAAATAGAATCTACACTCAGTTTACAGGTTATTTTATCTGTAGATTATTATTAATAATGGAGAGTAAAACATGCTAAGCATACAACAATCAGAAGCTTTCCCACGTAAACAACCCAGAAACCACCAATCGCGCAATATCGACCGAGATGAGCGTTATCAAGGTATTGAACAACGCGCAGATGCAATGGGGCTGGAGTTAACGGACGAACGCTTAGAGGCGATAGATTTCGTTTTGGACTTTTACGCACACTGCGAAGACTGCCGAAATGCTCGTCAGCTAATGAAAGTAATGGATCAAGAATTTGCAGAGAAAGGTGGTAAGAAATACCTCTATCGGCTCTTTCCTGCAGGGCCGCTAAGCCAAATTCATGAATTAACAAACTTACCCGACTTAGGGCATCAAACAGATCAAGGGTTTGGAACTAGTTATTAAAGTCCCGTGCTAAACCAATATCTTACGCCTGATATCCGCATTGAAGTCACGGATTCAGCTAGAAGTAACGACCGCCATGTAGCAAGTCATACTGTACATGAAATAAAATAACTCACTACGAAGCTCACGAAGACAAAATTATCTCTCTTCGTGGGTTCTTCGTAGATTTTTCGCGCCTTCTTGCTAAATCACGTCTTATGGTTTTAAAGCTATTTGAAGACCTAAGGAGACCCTGATCAACATAAAAAATAGCTTTAGAGTTATCACACAAGTAAGTTGTACTGTTATTTTTCTTCATCCGGCAAGGTAATATTTAACTCAAGCACATCAAAATCATCACCTTTTTCGACATTCACATTTACATCTTTTTCATCAACGTGAACATATTTCCTGATAACTTCTAAAATTTCTTCTTGTAACTTTGGTAAGTAATCAGGAGACTTTTTATTTTTATCAGAATGTTCATGCGCAATCAGTATCTGCAAACGCTCTTTAGCCAGCGATGCTGTATCTTTTTTCTTTTCTGTTTTAAAGAAACTAAATAAACCCATTGTTATCCCCTAACCGAACAGTTTCTTAAAGAAGCCTTTTTTCTCAACTTCGGCCTCTATAAAACGTAGTGCTACCTCTTCCCCTAAGAACCGATCAACCACATCACTGTATGCCTGACCTGCAGTACTTTCTGTATCTAAGATAACAGGGTTACCACTATTTGATGCCTGTAATACTGCGCCTGATTCTGGAATAACACCAATTAAAGGTATTGATAAGATTTCAACAATATCATCCATGCTGAGCATATCACCACCTTCAACACGATTAGGCGAATAACGCGTAATCAATAAATGCTCTTTTATTGTTCCACCCTCTTCTGCCTTTTTTGAACGGCTTTGTAAGATACCTAAGATACGATCAGAATCTCGTACCGACGATACTTCAGGGTTGGTAACAATAATGGCTTCATCCGCAAAATATAGTGCCATAAATGCGCCACGCTCTATTCCTGCAGGCGAGTCACAAACAATGTAATCAAAGCCATCATCTTTAAGCTCATTAATCACACTTTCAACACCTTCTTTGTTTAAGGCATCTTTATCACGCGTTTGTGAGGCAGGTAAAATATAAAGGTTATCAACTCGCTTATCTTTAATTAAGGCTTGCTTTAAGGTGGCTTCACCATTGATTACATTAACAAAATCATAAACTACACGGCGCTCGACACCCATAATCAAATCAAGATTACGTAACCCCACATCAAAATCAATAACAGCTGTTTTATGCCCTTTTGCCGCTAGACCTGCAGCAAATGCCGCGCTTGATGTTGTTTTACCTACGCCACCCTTACCTGATGTGACAACAATTACTTTACTCAAGGTGCTTTCCTCTATAATACGCTAATTTTAAATAGTCATTACTTAGTGATAATGACTGTTATTTTGTTCAAAGTTTTAACCTTTTCTAGGCTATTATCTCAATGTTTTTACTCGGCCACTGGCTTTTAACTAGCCAATGGCTCTATAACCAACTTTTCACCATCAAGATAAATCATAGCTGGTTTACCTTTTAATTCTGTTTTACTTTCATCTAATAGCTGATACCGTCCTGCTATTGCAATCAACTCTGCATCTAATGATTGACAAAATATTCGTGCTGCAATATTACCTTTTGCTCCTGCTAGCACACGACCTCTTATTGCACCATAAACATGTATCGAACCATCTGCCATTAACTCAGAGCCGGCACTGGTGGGCGCTAACACTGTCATATCAGCAGACGCCGCATAGATTTGCTGGCCTGAGCGCACTGGTCGATCAATCGTGACAGAATCAATAGTAGGCTCTACCTGATTAACGTCAGTACCTTTCTCAACCGACTGAGTTTCTTTTTTATCAGTCGCAGGATCAGAGGAAGTCTGTTTCTCCACTTTTTCCTGAGTGGTTCGCATAATCGCCCAACCATTTTTGATCAATTCTTTATTAACACCTTTAGGGGCATTTCTCACACCTATCGGGATAAAATCTAGTTCTATCAAACTCTTTCTAAGCGCGATAAAGTCGAGCTCTTTCGCCTTTTCACCCAAGTCTATACAATCAACAATCATAGGGCTTTGCATAAAAAACTGCGGTGCTTCATCCCTTTTTTTCGTTAATTCTGCAGTGAGCTTTTTTATATCAAGATCACTCACATATAAGGCATTGAGCATTGACATCTCACCTTTTAGAATCATCTACCTACTCCATCGCAACATTCATAAAGTTATTATTATGTCGCGCATGATATACGAGAAAGTAAACCGAATGAATCCCACTTTAATAGCTTAAATAAAGTCAAGTTATCAGCTTAATCTTGCATGATACTGATTTAAATACAAAATAATAAAATTTATCAAAATATTATTTTTTGAAGTATTTTTCATAGACTTCTAACTGTGTTTTAAAGTCTAGCTACTGTACAATCTGGCCTCTCTTTTTATTGTACTTTTACTCAGCTATCAACTATGTCAAAGAGCCATCTGTCTCCGCTATTTCCTTCGAAAACAACCCAGCACACATGCTGGGGACAGCTTCATGGCTGTGCTCAAGATTTACTAATCGCGAATACTGCCAACGAATACAAAGGTTTGATTATTTTAGTGACCCCAGACACTCACCAAGCCTATACTGCCGAAGCAAATATTAAGTTTTTCTCTTCCCTGACAGCACGACAAAAACAGCAACAAAACATCCACATTTTTCCAGACTGGGAGACCTTGCCTTACGATGTTTTCTCACCGCATGAGGATTTAATATCAGAGCGACTCAAGGCTCTATATACTTTAGAAAGCCTCGAGCAAGGTATTTTAATCGTGCCTGTTTCGACCTTAATGCAGCAACTACCACCCGTTGATTACATCCGTTCTAATACCTTAATCGTTAAAGTAGGTGATACTCTAAATATTGAAAAAACGCGTATTCAGTTTAATGAAGCGGGTTATCGGCATGTTACCCAAGTGATGGAGCACGGCGAGTACAGCACTCGCGGCTCATTAGTTGACCTATTTCCTATGGGCTCAAATACCCCCTACCGCATTGATCTTTTTGATGACGAGGTAGAAACAATCCGCAGTTTTAATCCTGAAGATCAACGCACTATTGAAAAAATTGATCAAATTGAGCTATTGCCTGCACATGAGTTCCCACTAACACCCGAGGGTATTGATCGCTTTAGAGAGAATTACAGCACCCAGTTAGGCGGTGATCTTGCCGCAAGTCAAATTTATGACAACGTGAGCAATGGCACACCCCCTGCTGGAATTGAATATTATTTACCACTTTTCTTTGAGTCAACCGCCACATTATTTGACTACTTGCCTGAAAAAGTATTATTAATAAATACTGATGGAACAGGGCCAGCTGCCGAAGCCTTTCACAATAGTATTTTAGAACGGCACGAACAACGCAGTCATGATGTAGAGCGCCCCATTCTTTCCCCTGATAAACTCTACTTGAACCCGCAACAGTTGCACGCAAAGATTTCTGAGCTGAAGCATATAGATACTCACCATTTTAAAAAAAGTTCTGTAACCGAGCAAGATTGTCACAACTACCCAACCGCTATTTTACCTTCCTTATTAATTCAAGGGCGCTCCGAAAATCCTCTAATTTTACTCAAGCAATTTATGGCAAATCTGTCACAACACAATGGCCAAGTATTGTTTACAGCAGAGTCAGCGGGCCGTCGAGAAAACCTGCTTGGTTTGATGCGCGATAATGGCTACACCCCAAAAACCTTAGAAAACTGGCAAGACTTTACACAAACCGATGAACCACTCAACTTAATCATTGCCCCGATGGAAGAAGGCCTATGGATTAATTGGGATGCTGATAAAAATAAAGCACCGCTAGCAATCATTCCTGAAACCTTATTATTCGGCCAACAAGTTCAACAAAAACGTCGTCGACAAAAACCTACCCGTGATGCTGATACTATTGTTCGCAATCTCACCGATCTCAGCGAAGGCGACCCTGTAGTGCATGAAGAGCACGGTGTCGGTCGTTATATGGGTATGCAAAAACTCACTACGGGCGGCATTGAGCAAGAGTTCATTACCCTTGAATATTCGCGTAAAGACAAGCTCTATGTGCCTGTAGCCTCACTCCATTTGATTAGCCGTTACACCGGCGCTAGCGCCGAGAACGCTCCCTTACATACCTTGGGTACAGAATATTGGGACAAAGTGCGCAAAAAAGCCGCACAAAAAGCACATGATGTCGCCGCTGAATTATTGGAAATTCATGCCCGCCGTGCCGCTCAAAAAGGCCATGCCTTTCCTTTTAACGAGCTTGAATACCACTCATTTGCAGACACCTTTCCATTTGAAGAAACGCCCGATCAAGCGGCTGCTATTGGCACAGTTATTAAAGATATGCTGTCAGAGCAACCGATGGACCGTGTTACCTGTGGAGATGTAGGCTTTGGCAAAACAGAAGTCGCGATGCGTGCCACCTTTGTTGCGGCTAACTCAGGCAAACAAGTTGCCATCATTGCGCCAACTACGTTGTTAGTCCAACAACACGCCAAAAACTTTGAGGACCGCTTTGCCGATTGGCCCTTTAAAGTTGCCTCATTATCGCGCTTTAAAACACCTAAAGAAACCCGACAAACACTTGCTGATATGGCTGCGGGGAAAGTCGATATTGTGATTGGCACACACAAGTTATTGCAAAAAGACATCGTTTTTAAAGACCTAGGTTTGGTCATTATTGATGAAGAGCATCGTTTTGGCGTTCGCCACAAAGAACAACTCAAAAAAATGCGCTCCAATGTTGATATGCTCACCTTAACTGCCACCCCCATTCCTCGCACTTTAAATATGTCATTGGCTGGGCTACGTGATTTATCCATCATTGCAACCCCGCCAAGCAACCGTCACGCAATTAAAACCTTCGCAAGCGAGTGGGATAAAGCACTTATTCAAGAAGCCTGCGCGCGTGAATTAGCCCGTGGCGGGCAAGTCTATTTTTTACATAATGAAGTCAAAACCATTCAAAAAATGGCAGAAGATTTAGAACAGATTTTACCCAATACCAAGGTGCGTTTTGCTCATGGTCAAATGCCTGAGAAAGAACTTGAAGCCATAATGAGCGATTTCTATCACCAGCGCTTCCAAGTTTTGGTCGCCACCACAATTATCGAAAGCGGCATCGACGTGCCTAATGCCAATACCATTATAATCAACCGAGCTGATAAATTAGGGCTTGCTCAGTTACATCAAATTCGCGGGCGTGTGGGTCGCTCTCATCATAAGGCGTATGCTTACTTAATTATCCCGAGTAAAAAAACCATTACTGCTGATGCTAAAAAACGCCTAGAAGCCATTGAATCACTGGAAGATTTAGGTGTCGGTTTTACCCTGGCTTCACACGATTTGGAAATCCGTGGCGCAGGTGAATTATTAGGTGATGGCCAAAGTGGACAAATTCAAGAAATTGGCTTTAGCATGTACAACGACCTACTCGAACGTGCTGTTAAAGCACTTAAAGCAGGTAAGCTACCGGAGCTAGATAAGTCTGAGACACGGACTACTGTAGACCTAGGCGTACCCGCCTTAATCCCTGATGACTATTTACCCGATGTGCATAATCGTTTAATTATGTACAAACGAATTGCAAGCGCCAAAAATGCTGAAGCTTTACGGGATTTACGCGTTGAGATGATTGACCGTTTCGGTTTGCTACCAGAGCCAGTTGTTAGCTTGTTTGAAGTGACTCGTCTGAAACAAATCGCGCAAAAACTTGGAATTTTAAAACTCGATATGGGAGAAGAAGGAGGCAGAATATTATTCAACGAAAAACCTAATATTGACCCAATGAAAATATTTAACCTTGTACAACAACGCCCTTGGGAGCTGTCTATCAAAGGCCAAGATAAACTCTATTTTGAATATGAAACTCTTGAAACCACCGAACAACGAGTTCAATGGATTAAACGGTTATTTAAAGAAATAGAATAAAGTTCTCCTAATTAAACTCTCAAAGATATGTCAAAGCTCTATCTAAAACAACACACGCTCTTAGCATAAAGTTAAGGCATCAAGCAATTACTCTGATTCCACAATTGATAAAAACTGTAGCAGAGATTGATACTCAGTATTTGATTTAAGAATCAAACTAACAAAAACACTTCCAGAAATTATTAACTGAGTTAACAATAAATCTAACAAAAAAAAACGGCCGGATAACCGGCCGTTTTTTTTGAAAGTTGCAAGTATCTTAGTTTGAACTTAATAATTTTATATAAGCAACAAGTACTTTAATCTCATCATTAGATAAACGAGTTTCCCATGCCGGCATTTCACGTTGAATACCATTTGAGATAACGGTTTTAACCGCTTTAACTTTAGCTTCAACTGTTTCTGCTTCTGGCACATGTGCTTGTGTCCAAATTTTATCCGTAAGGTTAGCAGCACCTAATGCTTTCATACCTGTTGCTGCTGGCGTGTGACAACCTGAGCAGCCTTTAGTATTAAAAATCTCTTTACCACTTGCCGCTAAACCAGCATCAACAGCTTCCCCAGACAAGCTAAGTACATAGTTTGCCGCTTCAGTGATTTGTTGATCAGATAAACTCGCTTTGTGTGCGGGCATATTACCTTTACGACCTTTACGAATCGTTGTTTCGATATCTGCGGTTTCTCCACCCCATAGCCAGGCATCGTCTACCAAATTAGGATAGTGACCACGAACTCCCTGGCCACCAGCCTGATGACAAGCCGCACAGTAGTCACCAAAAATACCTTTGCCGTAAGCACGTACAAAGGCACTTGAATCAGGGTCTTTTGCTACATCAGCCAGTGCCATACCCGCCACTTTCTTAACCATTGCATTACGTTTTAATTCATTCGGATCATTTTGCATTTCATGTGCAAGTAGAGCGCGCGTATTCCACGGAACAGTTACTTCTTCACCACCTGCTACCGTTTTTTTACCATCTTTAATTGAGTCTGCATTAAAAGAAATCGATGTCGCGCCTTCAATAAAACCACGCTTTGCAAAGTTAGTCGGCCAACTTGGGTAAATTATCCAGTAAACAATCGAAAATATAATCGTTGCATAAAACGCCCACAGCCACCATGTCGGTAAAGGGTTATTAAATTCTTGCAAGTCATCATCCCAAACATGGCCGGTTGTTTCTGCGCCTGTTAGCGGGTCTTTAGTAATTTTGTGCTTATGATCTGACATATTATTTCTCACCTTTCTGTGAAGTGGGTGTGGGTATCCTCGGATCTTGATCATCATCAAGAAAAGGGATATTACGATATTCCTCTAAGCGCTTGCCACGCTTTTTACTACCGTAGACATAAATGAGGATAGCGGTAAAAGTACTCATTAGGATAAGCATGCTAACGATTTTGGCATTTGATAACACCATAAACCAAGCCATTAAATCATCTATCATTATTATCTCCAGTAGCTACATTTAAATAAAATAATTAACGAAACTTAACAAACTCAGCTTCATCATGCTTACTAAAATCAATCATTGTGCCTAGGATTTGTAAGTAAGCGACTAAGGCATCCATTTCCGATAACTTATCAGGGTTTCCGTCGAAGTTTCCTAGTTTAGCTTGTGCTTCTAGGTTTTTCTCTGCCATATTAATATCTAGTTTTTTAGCAACATCCTCACCAAACTTTTCGACATTTGCATCAAACTCAATTTTAGTATGAGAGTACGGCACACCCACCATTTTCAATGTAGACATCTTATCAGCAAGACCCACAACATCTAATGGCGTCTCACTTAACCAAGGGTAATTAGGCATAATTGACTCAGGCACAACCGATGTAGGTTGAGTCAAATGCTTGGTATGCCATGCGCTTGAATATTTACCACCTACACGAGCGAGGTCTGGACCACGACGCATTGAGCCCCATTGAAACGGATGATCATATTGTGACTCTGCCGCTAAAGAGTAGTGACCGTAACGTAGTGCCTCATCACGAAAGGGACGAATCATTTGAGAGTGACAAGTGTAACAACCTTCGCGCTGATAAATGTCGCGACCCAATTGCTCTAAAGGCGTGTAAGGGCGAACAGCTTGTTTCCCTTTATTAGGGCCATCGGTGATTCTTACATCTTCAACAGTCCCCTCAATAAAGTGAAGAGGTACAATTTCAACCAAGCCACCGATACTAATTGCCGCTAATGTCATAACGATTAGTAAAGCTGCATTTGTTTCTATACTTTCATGTTTTAACATATCTCTCTCCTTAAGCCATTGCTGCTGACTGTTCAGTGGTACGTAGTGACTCACGCTTAGCAATCGTCATAAATACGTTGTAAGCCATCACCAACATTCCAGAAACGAAGAACATACCTGCAACCGCTCTTGCAACCAAAGGACCGTGCATAAAGGTTACTGTTTCGATAAAGCTGTATGCTAAGTTGCCATACTCATCAAAGGCTCTAAGCATTAAACCTTGACCGATACCTGACACCCATAACGCAGTGATGTATAACAAAATACCGATAGTCGCTAAGAAGAAATGTACGTAGATAAGACGTATGCTGTAAATAGAGGTATTCCAAAGCTTAGGAATCATGTGATAGAACGAACCAAATGTTACCATTGCCACCCAACCTAATGCACCAGAATGTACATGACCTACGGTCCAGTCGGTGTAATGAGAGAGTGCGTTTACACTTTTAAGTGCCATCATAGGGCCTTCAAAGGTAGACATGCCGTAAAACGATAATGAAGTGATTAAGAACATCATAATCGGATCAGAACGTAACTTATCCCATGCACCTGATAGCGTCATTATTCCGTTTATCATACCACCCCAAGAAGGCATGAGCAGCATGATTGAGAAGGCTGCTGCTAATGATGAAGTCCAATCTGGGATTGCTGTCCAATGTAAATGATGCGTACCTACCCACATGTACATGAAGCTTAGCGCCCAGAAATGTACGATAGATAAACGATAAGAATAAACTGGGCGACCCGCTTGCTTGGGTACGAAGTAATACATCATTCCAAGGAAGGCCGCAGTCAAGAAGAAACCTACCGCGTTATGCCCGTACCACCATTGCGTCATTGCATCTTGCGCACCTGAGAACAGGCTGTAAGATTTAGTCCCAAAGAAGCTGACAGGAACTGCCAAGTTATTAAAGATATGTAACAACGCTACCGCTAAAATAAAGCTAATAAAAAACCAGTTTGCTACATAGATATGTGGCTGGTTACGCTTTAATAAAGTCATGGTGTATATAAGGAAGTAAACCACCCATACCACTGCGATTAGTAGATCAACATACCACTCTGGCTCAGCATATTCACGGCCTTGGGTAATACCCATCATATAGCCAATGCCAGCAACGGCAATCGCGATATTCCACCCCCAGAGAGTGAAGTTAGCTAATCCAGAACCCCATAAACGCGTCTGACACGTACGTTGAACGATGTAGAAAGAAGTAGCAAATAAAGCATTACCACCAAAACCAAAGATTACCGAGCTAGTATGCACAGGTCTTAAGCGACCAAATGTGATTTGAGCAATATCAAAGTTTAAGAAAGGCCATGCCAGCTCTGACGCTATCCATGTGCCAGCAGTCATACCTACTACACCCCACAAGATTGCCATGACGGCAAATTTCTTTATGATATCGTAATCATATTGTTCAACATAGCTCGCTTCTACCCCTGCCATGCTTCCTGTTGAATCGCTTGCCGCTATACTCTGCGCCATTTTAAAGACCTCAATAACTAAGAATTTAAACAGTGCCAAAAGAAAAAGACGAGAAATTTCTATTAGCATTTCCTAATGCAGCGCAAGAATACAGGAAAACAAGAAAAAATAAAACGGCTTCTACAGCAAAAAAGGGATATAGTTCAAAAAACGCAAAACCATTAATAGTAAACTGATATAGATCAATAAAAGCAAACTTACTAGTATCGTATTGCCTCTTTATATTTACAGAAAATATTTAAAAAAGAACAATAAAGAACCAAAATAAAGCTACATTTATCATTGCAACAAATACCGCCGCCGAACCCATATCTTTCGCCCGACCTGACAACTCGTGAATGTCACCACCAAAGCGATCCACCACCGCTTCTACCGCTGAATTTAACAATTCAACAATCATCAGCAATAACACGCTACCAATCAACAAGGCCTTTTCAACACCTGTATCACCCAGCCATAGCGCCAAAGGTGTTGATATTATTAGCAACAGCACTTCTTGGCGAAATGCCTCTTCGTGCTTATAGGTTGCTTGCAAGCCCTGCCACGTAAAAACCAGTGCTTTTTTCCAACGTGTTAATCCTGTATTACCACTACCTGCCATGTTAAACCTTTAGCTATAACTTTCTATTGAAGGACAAGAGCATATCAGATTGCGATCACCGTAGACATTATCGACCCGATTCACCACTGGCCAATACTTGGACGAAGGATTCACACCCATAGGGAAAACTGCTGTTTTTTGATCATACGGTCGATCCCAAGTTTCTGTGATATCGGGCAGCGTATGCGGCGCATTAACTAAAGGATTATTATCTAATGGCCAGTCGCCCTGCTCGACTGTGTTAATTTCTTCACGAATCGCGATCATCGCATCACAAAAACGATCAAGCTCGTATTTTGATTCTGACTCTGTCGGCTCAATCATTAATGTGCCTGCGACAGGAAACGACATAGTCGGCGCATGGAAGCCATAATCCATCAAGCGTTTGGCAATATCTTCTTCGCTGATTCCAGAGCTTTCTTTTAATGGGCGAATATCAATAATACATTCATGTGCCACGTAACCTTGAGCACCACGATACAGCACGGGATAATGTTCAGCCAAACGTGTTGTTATATAGTTTGCACTTAAAATCGCTATTTTGGTTGATTTCGTATTGCCGCCTGCTCCGAGTAGTTTCATATACATCCACGACACTGGTAAAATTGACGCACTACCAAACGGTGCTGCTGATACCGCATGACTGGTTTTAGCATCAATATGGCCCGGTAAGAAAGGTGTAAGATGGCTACGCACACCGATAGGACCAATACCCGGCCCACCGCCACCGTGTGGAATCGCAAAGGTTTTGTGTAAATTTAGATGAGACACATCTGAGCCAAATTGACCAGGTTTAGATAACCCCACCTGCGCATTCATATTCGCGCCGTCGAGGTACACCTGCCCGCCGTTATCATGAATAATATCGCATACTTCAACAATGGCTTCTTCAAACACACCATGGGTTGAAGGATAAGTCACCATAATACAAGCAAGATCATCTTTATGCTGTTGCGCTTTTTCACGCAAATCAGCGACATCAATATTGCCGTTATCGTCACAATCAACCAGTACAATTTTCATACCCGCCATCACTGCCGATGCAGGATTAGTGCCGTGCGCAGAGATTGGAATTAAACATATTTTACGATGCCCTTGACCAATACTGTCGTTATAGCGATTAATTGCAATTAAACCGGCATACTCACCTTGTGCCCCAGAGTTTGGTTGCAATGAAACCGCATCATAACCCGTCACCTCTGCAAGCCACACCGATAGCTCATCGGTCATTTGTTGATAGCCAGTGGTTTGCTCGGCTGGCGCGAACGGGTGCAATGATGAAAATTCTGGCCAGCTAACTGGCATTAATTCACTCGCCGCATTCAACTTCATGGTACATGAGCCAAGAGGAATCATTCCATGTACTAAGGAGAAATCTTTATTTTCTAATGCCTTAAGGTAGCGCATCATTTCTGTTTCAGTATGGTGCAACTTAAAAACGTCATGACTTAAAAAATCTGAGGTGCGCACATTCGCTGGCGGGATACCTGACTCACACTTTTCGCTAATAATTTGCGCATCAAGTTTAGCCACATCAAAGCCATGCTGCACACCAAAAAACAAATTAAACAACATCTCAATATCAGACTCTGTTTTAGTCTCATCAAAGCTTACCGCCAACTTATCATTATCAACTAAGCGCAAGTTCACTCCTTCGGCTATTGCGGCATCGTAGATGCATTTTTGACGCGAACCTACCGCAACCGTTAAAGTATCAAACCAAGAAGTATTAACTAAAAACTCGCCATCAGATAAATCACTCTGGCGTACTGCCGCTGCAAAAATACTGGTTAAGCGATTAATTCTACCGGCAATTTTCTTTAACCCTTTTGCACCGTGATATACGGCATAAAAACCGGCCATATTAGCCAGTAAGGCTTGCGCCGTACAAATATTTGAGGTCGCCTTCTCTCGACGAATATGTTGCTCGCGCGTTTGCATTGCCATACGTAATGCCTGATTACCACGAGTATCGACGGATACCCCAATCACTCGCCCAGGCATTGAGCGTTTAAGCTTATCAATGACGGCAAAAAAAGCTGCATGCGGACCACCAAAGCCCATCGGCACACCAAAGCGCTGTGAATTACCAAACACAATATCCGCACCCATTTCACCCGGCGATTTCAGCATCACCAATGACATTAAATCAGCGCCCACACTGACCATTGCTTTTTGCGCATGGGCTTGTTCAATGATAGGCTCAATATTAGTCACAGAGCCGTTATTACTTGGGTATTGCAACAGCACACCAAAAACTTCGTGTTTGGCTAACTCTGTTCCAGGATCACCGACTATCAATTCAAAACCAAAGTATTCTGCACGTGTTTCAAGTACCGCCATGGTTTGAGGGAAAATATCTTCAGCGACAAAAAACTTATTGGTTTTCAAACGGTTTGAGCGTTTACACAACGCCATCGCCTCAGCTGCTGCCGTGGCCTCATCCAGCAACGATGCATTCGCAACCGCCATCCCCGTTAAATCCATCACCATTTGCTGGTAATTTAATAAGCCTTCCAAACGCCCTTGTGAAATCTCTGGCTGATACGGCGTATAAGCCGTATACCAACCGGGGTTTTCTAACACATTACGAAGAATTACCGAGGGCACGATGGTGTCGTAGTAGCCCATACCAATAAAGGATTTATTAACGGTGTTCTTTTTCGAAATTGCCTTTAACGCAGTCAGCGCTTCACGCTCAGAACACCCCTCATCTAAATTCAAGGTTTCTGAAATACGAATACTCTCTGGCACTGTTTTATCAATTAACTCATCCAAAGAGCTAACGCCAATAACATCTAACATAGGTTGGATGTCGCCAGACTGTGGGCCGATGTGGCGAGAAGTAAAATCATCGTGTTGCATGAGGGTATTTAAAGACATTGTTTTCATAGGACTAAATCTATCTAGAGTTTGTTAGCAAGGTTTTGGGTTAGAGTTAATGGAAACTTCAGCATGCATATTATTCTTGGCAAAAAGATTCGTAAGCATCTGCATCCATGAGCTCATTAAGGTCATCCATTGATTTTAGTTTCATACTAAAAATCCAACCTTCACCAAAAGCAGCGCTGTTGATTAGTTCAGGTTCACTATCTAGCTCTTCGTTGACTTCAGTTACCTCACCTTCAAGTGGCGCGTACATATCAGAAGCAGCCTTGACTGACTCTATCACGCCACAGTTCTCTTCTGCATTTAGCTCAGATTCAACTTCCGGTAGCTCGACATAAACCACATCGCCCAAAAGCTCTTGCGCATGGTCGGTAATACCAACAGTTACTGTTCCATCACCATTGTCACGTACCCATTCGTGAGTTTTGGTGTATTTAAGATCGTTCGGGTTTTCATTACTCATTGTGTTTCTCCAAGTTCATCTATGGTTGATTAATTGATGTGTTGTGGTTCTATTCTGGGGGCTCTACTCGTGTGTGGGAGAGGGGGGCGGGGTATATCTCATATTAAGACCTTGCCATTTCTAACAAAAGGTGGTTTTACAATTTTAACGGCTAATTGATTCCTTCTAATCTCAACAAAACAATTATCTTGCGTTGCAAAAGGAATACGCGCCAGAGCAATAGACTTGCCCAATGTCGGTGAAAATGATCCACTGGTGATTTCACCTTCGCCGTGCGAGGTAATTATTTTTTGGTGGCCACGTAATACACCTTTATCTTCCAAGACAAGGCCAACTAGCTTACTTTCAGAACCTTCGGCTTTTTCTTTCTCTAATGCTGTGCGACCATTAAAGTCTCGCTCTGCTGGCTCCCATGCGATTGTCCAACCCATGCCTGCTTGCAAGGGTGAAATACTTTCATCCATATCAGTGCCATATAAATTCATACCGGCTTCAAGACGCAAGGTATCTCTTGCACCTAAGCCAATCGGCTTAACACCCGCATCAATTAACTGGCTCCAAAAATCTGCAGCCTGATCATTAGGCAGAATGATTTCAAACCCATCTTCACCTGTGTAGCCCGTGCGAGCCACAAAAAGATCACCCAATTGCGTGCCGAAAAATATTTTAAGTCCGGATGCCGTTTTAGCATCGTCTTCCGATAATATAGACAGCACCTTGTCACGCGCTGTCGGTCCCTGCACCGCAATCATTGATAAATCATCACGCTCTGTCAGTGTAAGATCATACGATGCCATTTGTGCATTAATCCACTTCAAGTCATTTTCACGCGTTGCTGCATTGACCACCACACGATAAAAATCATCTGCTAAGTAATACACAATCAAATCATCGATTACGCCACCCTGCTCATTTAGCATTCCGCTATAGAGCGCCTTACCTGTATCTTTTAAACGCGCAACATCGTTCGCCAATAACTTTTGCAAAAAGACTTTAACCTCGCTGCCTTTAAAATCAAGCACCACCATATGTGACACATCAAACATGCCTGCATCTTCTCGCACTTGTTTATGCTCTTTAACTTGTGAGCCATAGTTAATCGGCATTTCCCAACCAGCAAAATCTACCATTTTACCGCCCGCTTCGAGGTGTTTTTCATATAAAGGCGTACGTTGTGGCTGTTGTGACATGAGTTAAGCTCCTATACCGTTAACAAATAATTTCCAAAAAAAAGGGCGGCAAACACACCGTTACACGATGCCATTTGCCGCCCCTCTGTCCTTGATACCTGAGAGATTCCCTGGTTTTATTAAAACAGGTTAAACCCTTCGGTGGAAACGTATTGTTTCACTCTCCAGAGCCAGCATTCTCTTCGCAGTCCTTTTGCCTGAGCGTTTCCGGACGGTTTTGCGTCTTCGGCATTTTTTAAACAAACAAAACTTATTTAAAAAAATTCTCCTGCGAGAGATTTTGCTGAAACTTAACTATACCGAATGGAAGAATCCAGAGAAAGCATTTTTACATTAAAAGCAGAACTTTCTTGGCAAACTATCTGCTAAAAATAAAAAACTCCGATCTTCGTGGATAATATCGGCAACTATGACAAGCCTAAAAGTCATTGGACTTAATCAGTTTTACCTAGAAGATTGTGTTTGACATAAACTGCTTAAAACTCAATATAAATTCATCGGCATGCGTTATAAAGGGGCCATGGCCTGCATTTTCTAGGAGAGTGATTTGAGCATTTGGCTGAATTAATTTCAAATCATTTATCATATTTCGGGGAATTAAGCGATCATGTCCAGCGAGTATCCAATGTTGTGGAAGCTCATGCTTAATCGCTCGATAATCTGCACTTTTTAGAATGGCTAAACCTACTTTTAAAGCATGTGCATCAGCTGGGTTAGCTAAAATTGATGCCAGCAAATCATCTTGTAATTGTTTACAATCTTTAAGCCCCAAAAATTGTAATGCAATAAAACGTTTCATGGTTAAATCAGAGTTTGTTTGCAAACTTTCAGCAAAGCTATCCAACACATCAACACTCATTGCATGCGGCCAGTCATCTGCTTGAGAAAATTTGGGGCTTGATGCTACCAAGCTTAATGAGCTAAATAATTGTGGTGATCGATGGGCTAATGCTTGAACGACTAACCCGCCTAAAGACCAACCAAGTAGATGAATCTTTTGTTTTAGTTTATTTGTTTTGCTTAGTAAAGGTTGAATCAAATCGACAATTTCATCAAGGGTGTTTGCGGTAATGTTTTTATTTTCACCATGCCCTGGTAGATCAACCCAAGTTACCATAAAGTCCTGTTCTAACCGTGGCTTAACTGTTTGCCAGACAGATGAATTCATCGCCCAACCATGAAAAACAAACAATATCTCACCATAAGGATTTCCTTGAGTAACTGTTTTTAGTGATGACTCTTTCATGGGTTCTTTGTTAAACTAGGCAATAATATAAAAACGATATCGCTATCATGCCCTACTTTTTAGTTATTCTCGCCTACTTTATTGGCTCTATTTCAGCAGCCATTATTACCTGTAAAATCATGGGGAAGGTTGACCCTCGAACCGTAGGCTCACATAACCCTGGTGCGACAAATGTACTTCGTCATGCGGGTAAAAAAGCCGCTATTTTCACCCTACTTGGTGATTTACTGAAAGGGCTTATTCCCGTTGCAATCGGACATACACAGGGACTTGATTGGGGCTGGTTAGGCATGATTGGTACTGCCGCATTTCTAGGTCACTTATACCCAGTATTCTATGGCTTTAAAGGTGGCAAAGGCGTGGCTACCGCACTCGGTGTTTATATCGGCTTACAACCTATCGTTGGCTTGGTTGTGTTAATTACTTGGCTAATTAGCGCATTGCTGATTAATATATCTTCATTTTCCGCACTCATCGCAACACTACTCGCGCCTTTTTACTTCTATTGGGTAACGGGTTCGACACCGTTATTATTAATTTTACTCTTAATGACCGTGTTTATTTACTGGCGTCATCGCAGCAATATCGCCGAGATTATCGCTGGTACTGAAGATAAAATTGTTGAAAGAAATAGCAAGACAACAAAAGATTGATCCTTCACGCATCTAGCATATTCATCTCACCGTACGTAGAGTCCAACTAACTCTATCAAGGATGATATGAAACTAACTACAAAACTTTTACCCCTATCGCTTGCATTATTTCCACTGTCCACATTATTTGCTGAGCTACCATTTAACTTATCTATTACTGGAAAGCATTTTGACCTAAGTAAAAATCTTACAATCAGCGAAGCCGATAAAGATAAAACAAAGATAAATTTTGACTTTACGAGTAAAATGGGCAAAAAATTTAATTTTGACCTTAAATATAAGGTGCTACCTGCTAATCGTTCTTATCCAACAAATCTCGATGTTACAATCAAAGATGCTAAGGGCAACAAACTTGGGTATATCTTCTGGGCAAATAATGGCACTGTTGCATTAAAACGCCTTGGTACTATAGGCATGATTGTTGATGTAGATGGAGAGCCTATGGATGTAAAATTCACTTTTGATAAAGATGATAAAGGTGCACTACGCGTTAAAGACCTAAAGGGTGAAAGATACGTTTCAGATACTTTAATCCCTAAAAAAGGCTTTCAAATGATACACCCAATGCTTGTACCTTTAGTGTCAGATGGCATAAGAAAGCAAGCCTACGACTTAGATGCGCACCCATTCTCAATCGACTACACACTTAAAGATATTGACAATGGTTTAGTGCAATTCCAATATAATCTGTATAAAAAAGAAGGGGATAAAACACATCTTTTAGAGCGTATTTACTTTAATGCGGACAGTATAGAAACATTGCGTGATGGTATGTTTGCTGGGAAATATTTTGATAAGGACTACGGTACATTTAAGCTTGTTTTTTACCCAACAATGGGTCAAACAGCCCCACCCAAATAAAGATAAATCAAAGACTTAGTAAAATGGAGCCTTTGTGCTCCATTTTTTATTTATAAACACTAATTAATGGTATTGTTAGAAAACTTTAAAGAATATAAATAGCGACCATAAAATCTTGTCTAAGCTCCTACAAAAACCAGTAACATGCCTCAAAGGTGTCGGCCCTAAAATGGCTGAAAACCTGAGTAAGATTGGTATCGAAAAAGTTCAAGATATGCTGTTTCATCTACCTTTGCGGTATCAAGACCGTACTCAGGTCTACCCCATAGGAAGCACCCAACACGCACAAGAAGTGGTTATTGAGGGGGAGGTCGAACACGCCGAAATAGTTTATCGTCGAAGACGGATGATGGTAGTCACCGTGTCTGACAGCACAGCTATGATTACCCTACGCTTTTTTCACTTTGCTAATGTGCAAAAAGAGGCCTTAAGTCAGGGAACAAAAGTACGCTGTTTTGGGGAGGTTCGTGTAGGCCCAAGCACACGGGAAATGGTACACCCAGAATATAAAATCCTCACTGAAGGTCAAACGCTTCAACTTAGTGATACACTCACACCTATCTACCCCACCACCAAAGGTTTACAACAGCGAAGCTTATTACGTTTGGTCGGTGAGGCGTTAAAAGAACTTGCCACACTTGAAGATTTAATTCCTCAAAGCATTAACCACAAGCAAAACCTATTCAGCCTTCCAGAGGCATTACACACGTTGCATAAACCCACTTCAGACTTATCGGTTAGTCAATTATTACAACGCGATCATCCCGCCCAACAACGTTTAATTTTTGAAGAATTATTAGCGCATCAACTCAGCCTACGAAAACTACGCGAACAGCAAAAACAAGTAAAAGGCATACCTTTGCCCCCAAAAAATAGCTTTTTTGATTCTCTTAAACAGTTACTAAGCTTTGATTTAACCAATGCACAGAACAAAGTTATTGCAGAGATTAAAGCCGATTTAATGCAAGCATGGCCAATGAGTCGCTTAGTACAAGGCGATGTCGGCTCAGGCAAAACGCTGGTTGCCGCCGCCGCCGCGTTAAGTGCTATTGAGGCAGGTTACCAAGTGGCATTGATGGCACCTACTGAGATTTTAGCCGAGCAACATTTTAAGAGCTTTACGGAATGGCTTAAACCCCAAAAGTTGCAAGTCACCCTTATTTCCGGGAAACAAAAAGTTGCTGAAAAACGTGTCTCGCGTGAGGCATTAATCGAAGGGCATGCACACCTTGCTGTGGGTACACACGCCCTATTTCAAAACGACGTTCATTTTCAGCGTTTAGGCTTAATCATCATTGATGAGCAGCACCGTTTTGGTGTTCATCAACGCTTATCGCTGCGTGAGAAAGGCAAACAAGCTGACTTCTATCCACACCAATTAGTCATGACGGCAACTCCGATTCCGCGCACATTAGCCATGACTACCTGCGCCGACATGGACTATTCAGTGATTGATGAACTTCCACCTGGTCGTACCCCAATTAAAACGGTAGTCATTAATAATACCCGCCGTGATCAAGTCATCGAGCGTATAGAAAAAATATGTGTCGAAGAAAATGCACAGGTTTATTGGGTCTGTACCTTAATTGAAGAATCTGAAGCACTGCAATGCCAAAATGCCGAAGAAACATGGGAGCTGTTAAAAGAAGCCCTACCAGATCTTAATATTGGTTTAATTCACGGGCGCATGAAACCTGATGAAAAAGAAGCAATTATGGCTGACTTTAAATCAGGTAAAACCCATCTCTTAGTTGCAACGACTGTGATTGAAGTCGGTGTCGATGTACCCAATGCCACCTTAATGATTATCGAAAATTCTGAACGCCTTGGCTTGGCGCAACTGCATCAACTGCGTGGGCGCGTGGGCCGTGGCACTAAAGCCAGTAGCTGTGTGCTGATGTACCAAAGCCCACTTTCACAAAATGGTAAGCGGCGTTTAGAGGCGCTTCGCAACAGTAACGATGGCTTTGAAATCGCCAAAATAGATCTAGAAATTCGCGGTCCAGGTGAAGTTTTTGGTACCCGACAAACGGGTGAGCTACAATTTAGAATCGCCAACCTGATGGAAGATCAACATCTACTGCCCGATATACAAGAGGTTGCAGAAGAAGTGTTAAAAAATTATCCCGAAAAAGTAGAACCACTGATTAATCGTTGGATAAAACATGCCGAGGAATATGCTAGTGTTTAGTTGAACACTAAATAACCGTCTATTCAGGGCGACTACCCACCATTAAAACATCAAGGTCTTTTTGTGCCTGTTGAGGATTTTTAAAATCTTTAGCTTCCAGCATTTCGCAACCATCTTTAATCATTTCAGCAATGCTTACGGGGTAGATAATACAGTCGTCGGGCCGATCAAGGTAAATATCGCATGAGACACGATGATGACCTAATTCATCATCAGAGACTACCGTAAGCCACGGACAAAGTTCAGGATTCTTCCCCGTTTTAGGGTCTACCCATATTTTTCCATTATTGACATATTTGGCTATATCGGGTCGAAACACCTCCCAATATTCGATCTCATGTTGAGAGGCAGAAAGATCATTCCCGCCATATTTTACGCAGCACTTCCCGCAGGAATTACAATATTTCATGTTAAGTCATCAACTGATTTATTGCAATTCATGGAAAAACTTAGCACCAATGATTATTTTTATTTTTGATCTTTTCTCAAACTAGAACCAACCTTATCAAGCACGCCATTAACAAATTTATGCGCTTGATCGGCGCCAAACTTTTTTGTGAGGTTTACAGACTCATTGATAATTACTTTATACGGAACTTCAGGGTGATTCTGTAATTCACAGGTAGACATGCGTAGCACCGCACGTTCTATTTGATCTAAATGGGCAGCTTCCCTGTCTAAGAAAGGATTTAGTAAAGCATCAATGTCAGAAGTTTTCTGCATGACACATTTAACCAACGCTTGAAAAAAAGCCATATCTGCTTTCGCCATATCTTTTGATAAAGCACTATCCTCTTGTAACCCCTGATAAATTTCTTGGTAGGAATTATCGGTCATCTGCCATTGGTAAATGGCAACTAAAGCTAGTTTACGCGCCACACGGTGCTCGGATATATACTGTTTTTTAGGATCTACTGCCATTTTTTACAACCGGTTTTTACAAAAAATACTTTTAATCTAGACTCTGACAATATTTAGAGAGCCCGCATAAAGGCTTTACTTATTGAACTTCGCTAATAAAGAAACCATTTCTATGGCAGTTACTGCCGCTTCCGCACCTTTATTACCCGCTTTTGTGCCTGCACGCTCAATCGCTTGTTCAATTGAATCTGTTGTTAGAATCCCATTAATAATCGGCATTCCCGTATCTAAGGCAATGCTAGCTAAACCTTTTGCCGATGCATCTGCGACTATATCAAAATGTGGCGTACTGCCACGAATTACCGCACCCAGTGCAATCACCGATTCATATTTACCACTGTTTGCCATGGCTTGCACCATCACAGGCAACTCAAATGCTCCTGGTACACGAATAATTTCTATTGATTTATCATCCACGCCGTGGCGTTGTAGCGCATCTACCGCTCCATCTAATAAACTTTCTACAATAAAGGAGTTAAAACGTGCTACGGCAATACCGAACTTTGCTTTACCCGCATTAAAATCACCTGATAATTCTGTAATATTACTCATAATGTTCATTCCTATTTCTCTATGCTTACTTACTTTCTTACGTATTCTGTAATTTCAAGATCAAATCCCGCTAAACCATGTAGATTTACAGGCGCACTCATTACCTTCATCTTACTAACACCAACATCACTTAAAATCTGTGCACCGATACCAAATGTCTTAAGGTTGGCTGGCATATCATTATCCGAAGGTTGCTGCTCATGGTTTGTATCCAGTTCTTTTAAACGATCTAAGGTATTTGCTTGTGCGTTGCCACGTAATATAACTATCACACCCTCATTCGCATCATCCATTGTTTTCATCACATCCCGCAATGGCCAGCCACATCCCTCTTCATTTAGTGACAATATGTCGCATAAGGCATCTTCAAGGTGCACCCGCACCAAGGTTGGCGTATTTGGCTTTACCACAGCTTTGACTAATGCAAGGTGTGTGGGGTTACTGGGGTTGTTAGATGTATCAGAATACGCGATGACGTTAAACTCGCCAAACTCTGTATTCATGATAACTTCATGTTCGCGCTGGATGGTTTTTTCATTTTTAACGCGGTAACGAATTAAGTCTTCGATGGTGCCAATTTTTAAATCATGTTGCTCTGCGATTTTAAACAAATCATCACGGCGCGCCATTGACCCGTCTTCATTTAAAATTTCAACAATCGCTGCTGCGGGTTCAAACCCTGCCAAACGTGCTAAATCACAACCTGCTTCGGTATGCCCTGCTCGTGTTAATACACCACCCGGCTGCGCCATTAAAGGAAATATATGCCCAGGTTGCACAATACTGTGTTTGTCTGCATCAGGTGCAACCGCTGCCCGAATCGTTAATGAACGATCATAAGCAGAAATACCCGTAGTTACCCCCGATGAGGCTTCGATAGAAATGGTAAAGTTAGTCGCCAATTCTTCTTGATTGTCTTTTTCTGATACCATCAGCGGTAACGCAAGCTGCTTACAGCGCTCTACAGTAATTGGCATACAGACCAGTCCGCGTCCATGGGTTGCCATGAAGTTAATATCTTCAGGGCGCACTTTAGAAGCCGCCATTAAAAAGTCGCCTTCATTTTCACGATCTTCATCGTCAACGATAATGACCATTTTTCCTAAGGAAATGTCATCGATGATTTCTTCTATACTATTAAATTTCATTATTTTCCTAAATTTTCGTTATACATAAGGAGAGACTGATTAAGTCCAATTATTTTATACTGGCTAGAATCACCCTGATTTTCTCTCGTTCACTTCCTGAAAAATAAGAACAATTCTATCTCAGCCTAAAAGCAACTGGACTTAATCAGGACTTCCTTTCGTAAACACTATTTTGTGAACCCATTATTTGCTAAAAATGATGCTGTAATATTATTCGCTAAATCCTTTGATTCACCTAATGCCCCACCCTGGATAAGTCTTTCTAAGTAACGCGCAACTAAATCAACTTCTAAATTAACCTTAACACCCACTTGATAGCCACTCATAATCGTTTCTTGCAAGGTGTGTGGCACAATATTTATTTCAAACGACGCATTATTTAGATCAATTTTATTAACCGTTAAACTGACACCATCAATCGTAATTGAACCTTTTTCTGCAATATACTTAGCGATATTATTTGGTGCATTAATTACAAAATGTTCTGATCTTCCATCATTATGACGGGATTCTACGAAACCTAAACCATCCACATGACCACTCACCATATGACCGCCTAATCGTGTTTGCAGTGTTAATGCTTTTTCAAGGTTTACTTTAGTGCCTTTATTTAAAGCACCTAGCGAGGTTAATGAAAGTGTTTCTCTTGATACATCGGCGATAAAACTTTGATCCGTTAATGCGATAGCCGTTAAACACACACCATTAACTGCGATACTGTCACCTAGCTCAACATCACTCATATCCAACTTGCCCGTATTTATGACAAGCGCGATATCACCACCTTTAGGCTGTAGCTCCGTAATACTACCAATAGATTGAATGATACCTGTAAACATTATTCGTAAGCTTTATTAATCAATTTTGGGATCGCTATTATCCCCTAGCTTAGCCTTTTGTGAAAGTGCTTTAACAATCTTTCATTCATGAGAGCTAGTCATAGGTACACAGCTTAAGTTTACATTCTATCTTGTTAAAAAATCGGTATACTTGCGGCTTTTCAGACCATCCAAAATTAAAGGCTAGCGACAATCATGTTTAGCATTATTTCTCAAAGACAAGAATCTATAAAAAACGATTTACTTTCAGGCTTAACAGTCGCATTGGCGCTAGTTCCTGAGGCTGTTGCTTTTTCCCTGCTCGCACACTTACACCCTTTGACTGGTTTATATGCTGCTTTCACTATCGGTTTAATCGCAGCTATTGTAGGCGGCAGACCAGGGATGATTTCTGGTGCTACGGGTGCAATTGCGGTAGTCATTGGTACATTGGTTTTACAACACGGACAAGAATATTTATTTGCGGCTGTGATTATGATGGGAATAATTCAAATCACCTTCGGCGTATTCAAACTGGGTAAATTTATTCGCCTTGTACCGCACCCTGTTTTTCTTGGCTTCGTTAATGGCTTGGCGTTAGTTATCTTAATCGCGCAATTTGAGCATTTTAAAATCCCAGGGGCAGAAGGTGCTCATAGCTGGATTACGGGCAATGCCCTTTATATTATGATCGGCCTAATCCTGCTTACTATGGCCATTATCCAATACCTACCACGCTTTACCAAGGCAATTCCCTCTACGCTTGCTGCCATTGTGGTCGGCACATTAATTGTACTGGGTTTAGGTTTAGATACTCGTACTGTCTCAGATATGGCATCGATCAAAGGTGTATTCCCTCCGTTTCATTTACCTGAAATAGAACTGAGTTGGGAGGCCTTCAAAATTGTATTTCCCTATGCCATAGTGATGGCAGCGGTTGGATTAATCGAAAGCTTATTAACCCTAAACTTAGTTGACGAACTCACCGAAACCACAGGACACCCGAATCGCGAATGTATCGGTCAAGGTGTTGCTAATACCGTTACGGGTATGTTCAGCGGCATGGGTGGTTGTGCAATGGTTGGGCAAAGCATTATTAATATAAAGTCAGGTGGTCGAGGCAGACTATCGGGTATTTCAGCCGCTATATTCTTGCTAATATTTATTCTCTACGCCTCACCCTTAATTGAAGTAATCCCAATCGCTGTTTTAGTGGGTGTTATGTTTATGGTTGTAATCGGCACCTTCGAATGGGGAAGCTTACGCATGTTCGGTAAAATCCCCTTAGCAGACTGGTTTATTATCGTTGCTGTGACCGCTATAACTGTAATTTCAGATAACTTAGCGTTGGCAGTTATTGTGGGCGTGATTTTATCTGCGCTAGTTTTTGCTTGGGAGCATGCCAGTCACATAAGCGCGAGCACTCGCACCGACCGCATGGGCAATAAAGTCTATGAAATAAATGGCCCTTTATTCTTTGCTTCAACACAAAATTTTCAAGAGTTATTCACCCCTAAAAATGATACAGATGATGTTGTGGTAGATTTTAAAAATTCACGTGTCGCTGATCATTCAGCGATTGAGGCGATTGATAAATTAGCAATCCGCTATGACCGTGCAGGAAAACGTTTACACCTAAAACATGTGAGCGAAGAGTGTCGCTTGCTGTTAAAGAAAGCAGGCCCGTTAGTTGAAGTTAATGTGGTTGAAGACCCAACTTATCATGTAGCTGATGACAAGCTTGGCTAATAAAAAGGCAGCAGCTGGACTAATTGGGTGGCATAAGAAGCTGACGGTACTTGGTGGTGCTATGAGTTTGAACCCTTGCAATACCATAAAGGCTGGTACAAAATGAAGTGGGACTTTCCTTAAAGATGGCTAAAAGTAACCCCACAGAAAATTGGCGGTAGAGCTTAATTCGGCTCACTTAATGTGCTTGAAATACATGACTTTATGATATTCACGCAGCTCATATAAGGCATGCAATGCATGGTTTTTTTATTGCCGAGCATTGGTAATCGAGTGAAAAGCAATAACACATTCTATAAGTGAAAGTTGAACTGAACTAAGCCTTTCGTTTTGGCTCTACTTAGCAGGAAAGTCTAATACAAAAAGGGTACAGGAGTCGTGTAAAGGTCTCAACCTATAAGTACAAAATATTGTGTTTCAAAGGTCAAGTTATTACCGCACACATGAAATACTTGGGAGATAATATTAACCCGTATTACGCATACCTGCTGCTATTGCATTAATCGTTAATAATAACTCATCCAACCAGGGTGACTCTTCCTCAGGGTTTTGTGCTAAAAATTCACGATGTCTACCCAATACCGTAATTTGAATATGATTTAATGGGTCTAAGTATGGCTCGCGTCTTTCAAGCGAATATTGCAACAGCGGTGTCTCCCCCATTAAGGTGTCGATTTGCGCAATATTTAACACTTCTTGAACGGTACGGTAATACTCATCAGCAATTTTTTGGTAAATTGTCATTGAACGTTCTTTATTAGCCCAAAGTCCTGCATACTCTTTTGCTGTATCCATTTGTGCTTTAAATAATGCCATTTGGACATTACTCAGTAATGCACGGAAAAATGGCCAGTTTTGATACATTTCACGCAGTAACTCATCGCCATTTTCAGTTCGAATTTGTTCCAACGCAGAACCAATGCCAAACCAAGCTGGTAAAGTATGCCTCGCTTGTGCCCAGCCAAACACCCACGGAATAGCACGGATAGAAGCTTTAGAACGATCAACCTTTCGGTGCGAAGGTCGCGAACCGATATTTAGCTGACCTATTTCTGTTACTGGCGTATTTTCATAAAAATAATCTTGGAAACCTTCTGTATGATCAGTAAGGTCTCGATAACTTTTTTCACCGTAGGTTGCTATTGAGCGCATAGCTTTGTGATAATTATCCCCATATTGACCTTGCTTTTTAACCACAGACTGGCTGGCTTTAAGTAAACCTGTTATTCCAACACCCAGCTCATACACAGCAGTTTCAATATTACTGTATTTATTGGATAACACTTCTCCTTGCTCAGTGAATTTAATTTGACCATGTACGGTATCAGGTGGCTGCGAAATAATCGCTTCATGTGTAGGCCCGCCGCCACGCCCAACAGTTCCTCCACGACCGTGGAACATACGACACTTAACGCCGTATTTATCGGTTAACGCAATGACTTCTCTCTGTGCATTATAAAGATTCCACTGAGACGCTAAGATTCCACCATCTTTACATGAATCAGAGTAACCCAACATGACTTCTTGTAAATTACCCGAAGCCTTAAGCAAGCTCATATAGTCTGGATTTTCAAACAAGTGGGTAAGCACACTACTGATATGTTGTAAATCTTCAATTGTTTCAAACAAGGGTGATATTTTAATATTACAGAAAATACCGCCATCTTTGTCTTTGCCTACTAAGCCTGCAAGCCTTGCTAAAAACATGACTTCCATCACATGGCTGGCTGTATGCGTCATAGAAATAACATAAGTACCAAAGATCGTATCGCCGGTCTCTTTACGCATCGTTACCATCGTATCAAACAATTCAAGTGTTTCAATTGATTGCTCAGAGAGTGATTCAGGGTTGGCTTTTGGTAAACTATCACGACGAATTAATTCCGAAAGTAATGAAATTCGTTTCTCTTCACTTAAGTTGTTGTAACCCACATCAGGAATAAACTGTTGTAAAACTTCATTAACCGCCTTGGTATGCACAGTTGACTCTTGCCTTACATCCAATTCATATAAAGAAAAACCACAGGTCTCTGCTAGACGAATTAAATCTTTAAGTTCACGCTTTGAAATATCCTCATCGTTGTGACTAATTAAAGAATCACGTATTGAATATAAATCATTCAAAAAATTATCAATATTATTGTAGGCAACGGGAGAATCAGCTACTAGCTTCCCACTGATACGTCCTTGCACAGACTTTAAGTTAGTCTTTAGACGGTAGGCCATAAACTGTAATTTACGACGATAAGGCTCAGTCGCAAACAGTTCAGGTTGCTTCTTAAAGGCCAACTCTTTTAACTCTGCTTCATCACTGGAAAGTGATTCTAAAAAAGAAGGACTCGGTGCTACAAACTCAAGGTCATGCGTTAAAATACTGCGTAAATTGATAATACGACGTTTGTATTCTACAAGTGCTTCTTGCATATGCAAGCGTATCGCATTTCGAGTAACTGCAGGGGTTACGAAAGGGTTACCGTCTCGGTCACCACCAATCCACGAACCAAACTTTAAAACGGTCGGAATTGTAATTTGATTGCGTCCGTAAACTTTTCGAGTAGCACGCTCGAAATAGCGATAAATCATCGGGATTGCTTCAAATAAACTCGCATGAAAATAAAATAAACCATAACGCACTTCATCTTCAACACTAGGCTTGTTATGCCTAACTTCGCTGGTGCGCCACAGTAATTGAATTTGCGCCTTAAGCCTTCTTAGTACTGCTTCGTGTTCTTCACTTGTTGTATCGGCGTTATTAAGCTCATCAATCACCAAAAATATACGGCGCTGCAAAGTCATCATTGAACGTCGTCTAGCTTCTGTGGGGTGTGCAGTGAATACTGGCGTATAACAAAGCTCGTTGATAACCTTTTGTGCTTCCTCGGATGACATTCCCGCATCGGCGAGCTCTTGAACGGTTCTTAAAAATGAGCCTTTCCAAAGTTTACTGTCACCAGAGCGGTACATTTTACGACGTTCACGGTGTAAAAAGTCTTCTTCTACAATATTGGATAAAACATAAAAAACATTAAAGGCACGGGTGACTTGTTTTAATTTATGGCTTGATAAATCCTCAATAAAGGCCATCAGCTCTTGACGTGTTGTATCATCATCTTTGTGACGCAGACTAATATAACCTTGACGTAGATGCTCAACCGCATTAAGGACATCCTCGCCTTCTTGCTCTTTAAGTACCTCTCCTAATAAGTGACCAACAATACGCACTTGATTTTGTAAGGTATCAATATTTTTAGGTGATGGGCTAGAAGATACTTTTGATTGCTTAGGCATAGGTGCTGACTTTGATTGATGTGGGGAGGCTGGGATAATAGATACTTGTGGCAATAAAGCAAGCTTTGGGCTGTGTGAATTTAAGCCACCACAAGCATAGCTTATAGCACATCAAAGCTATTTTATTGTATCAGCAAGAAGAATGAGCCAGGGATTGTAATTTTTCGAGGTCCATAATAGTTACCACACGACGATCAATTTTAATCAACCCAGCTTCTGTCATACGAGAGATTATTCGACTGAGCGTTTCAACAGCCATCCCAAGGTAGTTGGATAAATCTTGACGGGGCATTGGGATTACAAACTCATTACTTGAGAAGCCTCTCAACTTATAATGATCTGACATTTTCAATAAAAATGTCGCTAGACGCTCATCTGTCTGCTGCTGACCCAATGATAAAAGTAAGCTTTGGTTATGAGCAATTTCTTTACCGACTTGGTGCCTTAGCTCTCGGCGTAACCCAGGCAGTTGTCCGCAAAGGTTATCAAAGGTATCCATAGGAATCTTGCATAACAAGGTATCTTCCAGTGCGGTTGCATTACAGGTGTGGATGCCTTGATTAAACGCATCAAAGCCTAGCATATCACCAGGCAAATGAAATTCTAGTATTTGTTCTTGCCCATCACGATTACTTATGGAAGTTTTTAGCGCACCTGATTTAACGGCATATATTCCATTAATTACTTGATTGGCTTTAAAGAGTGTTTCTTTTTTATTAATTTTAGTCGTTTTATCAATAGACCCTTCTAATAACGACATTTCATGAGATGATAAACCAGAAGGTAAGCAGACATTGACCAAGCTACATGAGTCACATTTAACCTTATTATTATCAAAGCTAGAGGGATTTTTCATAGCTTAAGAGTATGAGCTATAAATTTATTATAGCAAGTATTTTAGTCACCCCTTAACCCCAGATAGAAACGCGTCAATATATATCGCTGGTTCAGCTTGCAGTAAGCTCCTTACCTGTAATATAGACTACGCTAACAACAATAAGAATCGCCTAAGCGATCAGCAATTCAACGGGCCTTGTGCCCGTTTTTTTTGTTTAAAAAATATAGGCATCTCTATTGTCAGCCTTAATAATTCTAGGTAAGGTCTCACTATGGATAAAAATACAGAAAAACTTAAATCCAAAGGGATTTACTTATTACCGAATTTAGTTACTACAGCAGCCTTATTCAGTGGGTTTTACGGTATTTTGGCCGGTATTAATGGGCAGTTTGAAAAAGCCGCAATTGCTGTGTTTATTGCAATGATTTTAGATGGTTTGGATGGTCGTGTAGCACGCTGGACTAATACTCAGTCATCATTTGGCGAACAATATGATAGCCTTTCAGATTTAGTTTCATTCGGTTTAGCACCTGCTTTGATTATGTACCAATGGGCACTAATTTCAATGCGAGATGTAAGCCCAACATGGGGAAAAATTGGCTGGATGGCAGCTTTTATTTATGTTGCATGTGCGGCATTACGATTAGCCCGTTTTAATGCCCAGATTGATGAGGTAGATAAACGCTATTTTATTGGCCTTCCTAGCCCTGCCTCCGCGGGGATTGTCGTTGGTATGATTTGGATGTTACATGATTTAGAAGTATCCAGAACAGCTATTCAAATACCCGCTCTTATCATGATAATCGGTGCAGGCTTACTTATGGTCAGCCCTATTAAATATAACAGTTTTAAAGACTTTGATTTAAAAAGTAAAGTACCGCAAATAGCTATTCTTGGTATTGTATTAGCTTTTGCACTGGTACAAGTCGACCCACCAAAAGTTTTATTTGCAGTGTTTTTTGTTTACGCATTATCGGGTCCATTTTATTGGCTTCGAGATAGAAAAAATGCAAAAACTTAAGCCATTTATAAAATCAGTAACAGGCAAAAGCCTTTGGCGCATCGTAGTACCCGAAGAATAAAAAATAATATTCAAATACAGATATACTAGCCTTAACTGATAAGTATTAGCAGCCGTAGCATGATGGATATAAATAGTCGCGATGACAAACCCAAAACAATTAGAATATCTTAAAGCCATCGGAATACCCGTTTGGGTTTCTCGTGATCGTGTTATGCAAGTTACAGCATTGCAGCCGCGCGATGAAAAACAAACCTCAGATTCAGACTGTTTTGGCTCTGTCGATGATATTCTGCATGATTTAGATGATACTAATAAGGAAAATATAGCAGTATCTCCTCACAGTGAGAATAAATTTACTCCTACCAGTGAAAACCCCGCAGGGAAAGCCTCTCTCAGAACAACGACCAATAACCTTAAACCTTCAGCAACACACACCAATGAAATTGGGCGCACAGAACAACATATACTCTATGCCTGCGGAAACTTGAACGCAGAATGGCTAATCGTAGGTGAGTCACCAGCAACTAGCGAAGCGTTACAAAATCAACCTTTTACAACTGATTCAGGTGCTCTGTTAAATAATATGCTTAGAAGTATTGAGGTACACAACCCTCGAGAGGATGCCTATTTGATCAATGTTATCAAGGATGCTTCTTCACCTGCCAATTTAGCTCAAAGCAACCTTAGCTTAAATAAGCTACTGCATGAAAAAATAGTCGCTATTAAGCCGAAAGTTATCTTAATTGTAGGTCAGGTTTCAGCTCAGAACTTATTACAGAGTACTGAACCACTGGTTCGGCTTCGCTCAAAAACACACACCTTACCTCAAACAAATATTCCCGTTATCGTAACCTATTACCCATCCTACTTATTAAGCAAACCCGCTGATAAGAGAAAAGCTTGGAATGATTTAAAGTTAGCATTGTCTCATTACAAAACAACTTACCCTGTAGCCCATGAAAGATAAACACCGGCTAAAACATCTTCGAAAAATGACAGAAGGTGACCTACCAACAATAATGCAAGGCGAGTTAGCCTCTTACCCACATCCTTGGACGCAAAAAAATTTCGAAGACTGTTTGCAAAACATTAACTATAGCTGCTGGGTATTTGAGAAATCAGAACAATTTGCAGGGCATTTAGTCTTATCAACCTCTGTCGGTGAAGCACATATTCTCAACCTCTGTATTTACCCTAAAGAGCAAGGTAAAGGTTGGGGTAGAAAACTGCTAGCAGAAGCGGAACAGATAGCAAAAAAACATCAAGCAGAAACATGTTTCTTGGAAGTAAGACCCTCAAACATTGCAGGTATTCAGCTTTACCAAACAGCAGGTTACAATGAAATTGGCCTACGTAAAAACTATTACCCAGCAATAAAAGGCCGGGAAGATGCCGTTGTGATGGCTAAAACTTTATTTTAATGCACTAGGGCTTGAGTGTGTGAGCTAAAAACCTACCGCAATTCCGCAAACACATTGAGCCTGTAAATAATTCTGTGTAACTACCAATTAAAGATACAGTGTTAATTGCTCTTCAAATTCAATCATAAAGCGATTCATTGCCAGTTTCCAGTTTTGGATCGGCATCGTCCATTTTTTGGACGCTGCTTGCACGGCAAGAAAGACTACTTTCATGGCGGCTTCATCACTTGGTTAGTTACACAATTTAACTACAGGCTCAAAACTACGTCGTACCACTCTCATCCTTATTCACCGCATCTGAGTTAGCCTTAATCGTTGTATCCTTAGTGGGGCTATCAGGACTCTTCTTAACTTTCGTTGCGGTGCTAGTAGTACTCTTCGCTGTTTTAACCACTGGCTTTTTCTCAGTTACCGGCTTATCGGTAGCTTTAGTCACTTTTTTAACCGGAGATTTACGTCGTGTTGTACTCGTGGCAGCTTTCTTTGCAGCAGTAGTTTTTTTAGCGGGTTTACTCTCTGCTGTAGTTACCACTTTCTTAGCAGTCGTCTTACGCGTTAATGCTTTCTTTTTTGGTGTTTCCACTTTCTTTTCAGCTTTCACTGTATCAATTTCTGATGTGGTTTTTTTACGACGCGTTGTTGTCGATTTAGCTGGTTTCTTTTTTGCCGCTGGTTTTTTTGCCGTTGAGCCTGCTTTTGTTTTTGTGACAGATTTCTTACTCGCTGAGGACTCTGTACTTGTTGATGGCTCCTTACTTGCTGATGGCTCCTTACTTGCTGATGGCTCCTTACTTGTTGATGGCTCTTTCTTAGCAGCAGTATCTTTATTTGCAGTAGTTTTTTTACTAACCGCAGACTTTGCTTTTGGAGTCTCGCTTGTTTTACTTTCTGGCTTAGTTGTTTTTTCAGCGGCAGCTGATACTGGCTTTGGTGCAGCAATTGGCTCAACAGTAAAAGACACCACCTCAGACTTTTTCTCACCACTTTTAGGTGTCATCTTATCTGATTTTGCTCTATTTGGCGTTGGTATAGCAGGTATTTTAACCTCAAATGGGGTTTGATCCAGCGCAGCCTGTTTTACCGCAGCCGGCTTAGTTTCATGATTCTGACGCTTTTGTTGTGGCATATTCTTCTTTTGCGCATCAACATTATTATCTACAGGCTTGTTTGAGCCTGATGACTGATTCTGTGGGTTTTTATTACCATTAGCCTGTTGTCTTTTCTGTTGAGACTGTTGAGTTTTATGGTTACCTTTTTCTTCTTGGTTTAGATTTTTTTGTTGTCTATTCTGATTCTGTTGTCCTTTGTTATTTTGATTCCGCTGGTTTTTATTTCGTGGATTTTGACTACGGTTCTGGTTCTTATTCGAGTTGTTATTATTTTTGCTGGTATTTTTATTATTACTGTTATTACGTCGAGTGGTACTTTGATTATTGTTTCTATTACTAGAATTTGTTGAGTTTTGGTTATTTCTATTTCTGTTATTACTGCCCTGTTTACTACGGTTTTGTGGACGAGCTCGCGTCTTCTGCGTTTCTTTAGGATCTTCTTTAGTAGCGCCAAATAAAGCACCAAAAACCCGACTAATAATGCCTGGTTTTTTTGTGTCTTGTAAAGACTGTGGCGAAGGTGCTGGAGTTGCAGGTGTTACATTGCCCACAACCGCTTGTTGAACGACTTGATCCGTGGTTTCTTTGGTACTTTCAGCAATCACCTCGGGTTTAGTGACACGTTTATAACTATTCTGAGGCGAATCAAGCTCGCCATCTTTATATCGAATGATTTCATAATGTGGTGTATCTAAATCGATATTCGGCAATACTGTCATTTGTAAATTATGACGCGCCTGAATTTCCGCAAGCGTCTTGCGCTTTTCATTTAAAATAAAGGTCGCGACTTTAACTGGAGTTTGTGCGACAACTTCATTGGTACCATCCTTCATTGCCTCTTCTTCCATTAAACGAAGAATAGAAAGTGCCATCGACTCAACACCACGAATCGTACCTTGACCACTACAACGTGGGCAAACAATTTGACTGGACTCACCCAATGAAGGGCGTAAACGTTGGCGTGACATTTCTAATAAGCCAAAACGTGAAATTCGACCGATCTGAACACGAGCACGATCCACCTTCAAGGCATCACGCAAACGACGCTCTACGGCACGCTGATTTTTATTGGGCTGCATGTCAATAAAGTCAATCACAACTAATCCACCCAAATCACGTAAACGGAGTTGACGAGCAACCTCATCGGCCGCCTCAAGATTATTGTTTAGTGCGGTTTCTTCAATGCTACGGCCTTTGGTAGCACGCGCAGAGTTCACATCGATGGCTGTCATCGCCTCGGTGTGATCAATAACAATAGAACCACCCGATGGTAGGGTTACTTCACGATGAAAAGCAGATTCAATTTGATGCTCAACTTGATAACGGCTAAATAATGGAACTGTATCTGTATAATGTTTAAGCTTTTTAAGGTTATGAGGCATAACTGCATTGATGAAATCGTGTGCCTGTTGGTAAACCCGGTCACTATCAATAATAATTTCACCAATATCCTGGCGAAAGTAATCACGCAAAGTACGAATAATGACATTGCTTTCTTGGTAAAGTAGCGTGCCTGGCCTGCTTTTATCACCTGCTTCGCTAATGGCGGCCCACAAGGTTTTAAGATAATCCATATCCCAAGTTAGCTCTTCTAACTCACGCCCCACACCCGCAGTGCGCACAATAGCGCCCATACCTGTATCCAGCTCAAGTTGATCTAGAATCTCTTTGATTTTATGACGATCTTCGCCTTCAATGCGACGAGACACGCCACCAGCACGGGGGTTATTCGGCATTAATACCAGGTAACGTCCCGCAAGACTAATTTGCGTGGTTAGCGCAGCACCTTTATTGCCGCGCTCTTCTTTATCGACTTGAACAAGTACTTCTTGACCTTCTTTGATTACATCGGAGATTGAAGGACGACCTTTGTCTGATTTTTTCTTATTCGACTTTTGGTAATATTCTTTAGCTATTTCTTTAAAAGGTAAAAAGCCATGACGCTCTGCGCCATAGTCGACAAAAGCTGCTTCTAAGCTTTGCTCAACACGGGTGATTTTTCCTTTATAAATATTAGCTTTCTTTTGAGCCCTGAACGGGTGTTCGATATCGAGGTCATAGAGGTTTTGGCCATCGACCATTGCAACGCGGATTTCTTCTGGTTGAGTTGCATTTATTAGAATTCTTTTCATCGGTTAACGTTTCCTGTTGTTTCAGCTACGTTACCAAACCTGAGTACACTCTATTCAAGCATACAGAATCTAATCGCTGCCAGAACCTATTAAATAAGGCGGCTGCAGCTCAACACAGATTAACTATTTTTAAAAATCAGATACTTTTCAAGCAATAACTTGAAAAACAATAATTTCTTTCACAAGCCCGACTGCACTCTATTTCAAGAAGCAGTTAATAATTGAAAGTATGCTTGATTTTATTTTAGTTCTTAGTCTGTATTCATTTTTGATTTCATTAGCTTTGTCTTTCTAATTAAGATCAATTAAATTAGTTCTGAGATGTTTTTGTACACGTTTGTCAAACGTAGTTTCTTCAGATTTAGTAAAGGAGCTATCCTTTTTATAGCTTACTTTCTCTGTTTGTCATTTCGACCAGGTCAGTAAGCAGTTTAATATAATTATGGTTCCAAGTTTTTTTAAAAAAGCCAAATAACTTGGAAAGTGTAAATTAGGTGTTTTTAAGAAAAAAACCTCAAAAACAGTCTCTTATGATAACAATTTCAAGATTTTTTTTCAAGGCGTCCTAACAAAAATATAACGCATTAACATAAAATAAAGTAAACTTTGCCGATGCAGAAGAAGTCCTACTCATCAGATAACTCATCCACAAAACAGATTGCTAGATTTGTTACCGTGACGGATGCCCATGCGGGGCAGCGTATTGATAATTTTTTAATGCGCGAGCTAAAAGACGTACCACGCTCTTATATTTATCGAATTTTACGCAAAGGTGAAGTACGGGTTAATAAAAAACGCATCAAACAAACGTACAAGCTAATCAGCAATGACACGGTAAGAATTCCTCCTGTCTTTCTCCCTGAAAAACCTGATGCAAATAAAGCACCTGAATCATTATTAAACAAGATTAAAGCAGCCATTATTCTTGAAGATAATAATCTGATTTTTATCAACAAACCTTCAGGTATGGCTGTTCACGGTGGCTCTGGTATTCGTTACGGATTGATCGAAAGCTTTAGACAATTACGCCCTGACTTAAAATTCATCGAATTAGTGCATCGCCTCGATAAGGAGACCAGTGGCATCATCATGCTCGCTAAAAACCGTCAAACCTTATTAGGTTTGCACGACTTACTCAAAATTAAAACAGGTCAACACGCACTACAAAAAAACTACCAAACACTGGTAAAAGGGCATTGGCGAGGCGGCAGGCGTGAAATTAAAAGCACACTGCAACGCCGCCAGGGTAAACAGCAAAAAGTACGCGTGCTAGACCAACAACAACAAAATAATGGTGAGCAAGGTAAACAGGCCATTAGTATTTTCACGCCAATTGCCACTTACGCCGATACAACTTTGCTAAAAGTAGAGCTACTAACAGGCCGCATGCATCAAATTAGAACACAATTAGCCGACCTTGGGCATCCTATTTTAGGTGACTCGCAGTACGGTGATTTTTCTTTAAATAGAGAAGCAAAGAAATCACTGGGACTAAAACGCTTATTTTTACATTCTTATCATTTAAAGTTTCGCCTCTCTGATACGAATCAAAAAGAAGTACAATACGACTGTGAGATCCCTTTAGCAAATGACTTACGCGATATAATAAGTAAACTTCAAAAAGAGAATTGAATGACTAAAAAGTACACACTGCTAATTTTCGACTGGGATGGCACTCTGATGGATTCGCAGGGCCAAATTATTAACTGTATGCAATCTACAATTCACGACTTAGAACTGGAAGCTCGCACCGACCAGCAAATTAGCAACATTATTGGACTCGGTCTAGAGGAAGCCATTATACAGTTATATCCATCGCTCAACCATAAAATGGTGAAATTGACCGCACAAACCTATAGAGACTTTTATTTGTATAAAGACAAAACACCCAGCCCGTTATTTAACGGGGCTGAAGCGGTAATTTCAAATCTACGCGACAGAGACTATGATCTTGCTGTTGCAACAGGAAAGTCGCGACGAGGTTTAGAAAAAGGTTTGCAAGAAACAAATATGCACGACTATTTTCCGATTACACGTTGCGCTGATGAGACACGCTCAAAACCTCATCCACAAATGCTGGAAGAGATTTTGGTAGATTTTGACACGCTTGCTTCGAAAGCCTTAATGATCGGTGATAGTGAGTATGATCTGCAATTGGCTAACAATGCTAAAGTAGATGGGCTTGCCGTCAGTTATGGTGTACATGATTTAATTCGTTTACTGAAACAAGAACCCGTCGGTTTTATTGACAAGATTCAACAATTACCCGAATGGCTTAAAAAGCACGGATAAACTTTCATTAATCTAATGGTGTTAATAAAAACGCACCAGCGGTGGGACCGTCGCTCGATTTCCTAACATTGTCTCAATAATCAATTTCACTTTGGCCTTGGTTGCACCAGAAAATTGCACACCTATTCCTTCCGTCCCTCTCTCACAAGACTCCGGTGCAATCCACACAACAGAACCTGGTATCGCTAATTTTTTATTGGTTGATTGTAAGTGCATTGATATAACAACCTCATCACCAAATTTATAAACAGCTGACTGCTTTGTAGGAACGAATATTCCACCACCACGAATAAAAGGCATAAAACTTGAGTGCAATGCAGCATCATCTTTAAGCGGTAACGGTAAAAACTCTGGCTTCTGGGTATTTTCAGTAGGTGTTATCATTGAATTCATAAAGTAATCATTCTTTGCTAGTTATTATTATTTTAAGACCTTGCTCGAATCAGTAGCTGAGATCTCTATTTAAATCAGCTCATTAATTTAACGACACTGATGACTTGCTTTAAACCATAAGATTAACATGTTTTCTAAAAACATTAATGGATTAACAGACGTATGGATGTATTTTTGCTGCTCTAATATTTGTTGATAGAGATCCCAGCAAGGCTTAACCTTAATCAGCATCTTAATTTTACTTAAATGCTGCTCTACTAGAGAGTTCACGTCGATATTTTTTTTAACACCTGTTAACTCCTCTTTAATAAAGGCTTGCAACCAACTAACCTGCCAGTCTATCAAGTCCTTATGCGATATTTTTTCCCATGTTTTAGCCACCTCTGCGATTGATTTTGTCTCTTCTAATATCTGTAAAATATCTTTTGCAAAATCAGCGACTTGGTTAACATCAGAACCCGGAGCCTTAAGCACAACTAACGGGCGTCCGAAACTCAAATCTAACCTTACCTGTACATCTTCCAAGTCTGGAGCATTGACTTGCAACCAATCTAAGGCCTGCTGTCTCGAGGGCTTAGGGAGTGACAATAACTGACAGCGACTCTTTATCGTTGGTATTATTTGATTTAAAGTTGTCACCAATAGAATAATAATCGTATTTTCGGCAGGCTCTTCTAATGACTTTAATAAGCTATTGGCTGCATTTGCGTTCATTGCTTCTACTGGATGCAATAAAATAACCCGATAAGATTCAAAGCTTCGACTTAACGTAATAAATCTTGTAAGCGCACGAATTTGATCAACACTAATTTGCTTTTTGTCCTCATTTACTTGAATTTTCATAAAGTCTGGATTGGAACCAGCAGAGTACGTTTTGCAGCCGTTACACTGCTCGCAGGGTTGGTTATCTATAGGCTGATGGCACAACAATGATTGGACAAGCTTTTCAGCAAACGCTCTTTTTCCAATACCTTCTGCGCCTGTCACTAAGAGAGCATGTGGAAGATGCTTTCGCGTACGCGCTTCAGAGAATTTATCCCACGCCTTTTGATGCCAAGGAAAATCAGAAAACGCCATCAACAGAAACACCTTACTTTGAGACCCTTGCATGTGAGTATGACGGAAGTAAAAACAGCGTGAATTCCTCCGGTTTTGTTAAGAACGAATAACTTAATTATTAGAGTTTCCGTCTTTAATCTATCATATCTACCATGCAAATATCTCATTTTATGAACTCTATTAGAAGCTCATCGATTTGTTGCTGTACAACGCTCAAGTCATATTGCGCGTTTATTATAAAGTACCTTTCTGGCTCAACGTTAGCCATTGATAAATATTTTTCTCTAACACGATTGAAAAAATCAATATGTTGTTGTTCAAAACGGTCAGTTTCCCCTCTACTTTGCGCACGCGCTAGGCCAATATCCGCATCAAGGTCAAATAGAAATGTAATATCTGGACGCAATACACCCTGCACCAGGTTTTCCAATAGTGCTATTTTTTTTGTATCAATACCCCTACCAGCCCCTTGATAGGCATAACTTGCATCTGTAAAACGATCACATAGCACCCACTTGCCTTCATTCAAAGCGGGTAAAATCACTTTTTGCAGGTGCTCAGCACGTGCTGCAAACATTAATAATAATTCTGTATCTGAGTGCATTTCGGGTAATTCTTTTGAAATTAACAGTGCTCTAATCTCTTCCCCTAACGTTGTACCTCCAGGCTCACGGGTTAGCACGAACGACTGCCCTGACTTTTTTATCTTATCAGCGATATAATCAATATTAGTGGTTTTTCCAGCACCCTCAACCCCTTCAAAGGTTATAAACAAACCTTTCTGGTCAGACAAGATATTTTTAGTAAGAGCGATTATTTTTCACCTTGGTAACGATTAGCCTTACCATTTAATAAATATTTGATGACTGCTTTTTTATGCTCAGAATACGTTTTAGAAAAGTACGATCTGCCATTACTACCTTTCGCTACAAAAAACAATATATCGCCCTCTGCTGGGCTAAACACAGATTTAATTGAAGCCCCACTAGGTATTGAAATGGGGGTAGGTGTTAAACCTTTTCGAGTGTAGGTATTGTAAGGTGTGTCTTTTTTTAGATCTTTCTTTCGTATATTACCTTTATAATTCTCTCCCATGCCATAAATTACCGTAGGATCTGTCTGCAATAACATATTTTTTTCTAAGCGGTTAAGAAAAACACGGGCGACTTTTTCACGATCATCAGGGTGACCGGTTTCTTTTTCGACAATGGAAGCTAGTATTAAAGCATCGTAGGGAGTATTGATACCTTTAAAAGGGGTGCGTTTCTCCCACTGTTCATCCATTAATTTCATCAACGCATTATGGCTACGCTGTAACAATTCTATATCGGTAGTTCCACGAGGGTAGTTATAAGTATCAGGGTAAAACAAACCCTCCGGCTGCTTATTAGCATACTTAGTTTTCAGCTTAGACATGATGTTTTGGTAACCATCATCCGATAAGGTTTGTTTTAAATTTTTATCAGTTTTTATTAGTTTGATCCAATCTTTAAACCTCAAACCTTCTGGTAAACGCGTTTGATACTGTAGTGTTTTTCCTTGCGTGAAAAGATCGAGGATTGATTCTGGCGTCATACCTTTTTTTAGTGAATATTCCCCCGCTTTTATTGCTGTATCTTGCTGCTTAACTTTTGCTAATAATTTAAAAAGAAATGATGAACTGATTAAACCTTGTTGTTTTAAGTGCTTTGAAACCTTGGATATATTACTCCCTTTTACGATTTCAAAGCTGGCTATATCTCTTTCTAACGGCATTTGTTTAAAGGCCGTAAATTGTTGAAAAGCATAATACCCAGCAACACTAATAGTGAGCATCAATACAGGAAGAAAAACTTTAAAAAAAAATCTCATACGATTAATTATTAGGAAATAATCTAATGAGACCTTTGCACGAGTAAGTGGTGACAGAAAAATGAGCTAAAATATCACTAACTGAGGCGAAAAATGAAGCTAATAAGGGGTTATTAGCAAGCTTTTCAACGAAAATCAGTAGAATTTTAGTCATTTTTACTCGTCACCTAAATCGTGTAATGGCCTCTAATTAAATCTTCTTAAATATCAAGGTACCATTGGTTCCACCAAAGCCGAAAGAATTACTCATAGCAACTTCAATTTTTGCATCTCTAGCCGTATTGGCAACATAATCAAGGTCACAGTCTGGATCTTGATTATCAATATTGATGGTTGGCGGTAAAATTTGATCGCGAATAGCCAACACGCTAAAGACTGCTTCAATTCCACCTGCGGCACCTAATAAGTGACCTGTCATTGATTTTGTAGAGCTTACTGCAACGTTATAAGCGTGATCGCCCAATGCACGTTTGATAGCAACCGTTTCCGCCACGTCGCCTGCTGGGGTAGATGTACCATGAGCATTAACATAGTCAATATCTTCTGGATTCAAGCCTGCATCCGCTAATGCATGATTAATACAACGCGCCGCACCTTCACCGTCGGTAGAAGGTGAAGTCATATGGTAAGCATCACTGCTCATACCAAAGCCAACTAACTCGCAGTAGATTTCTGCACCACGGGCTTTTGCTGCTTCATACTCTTCAAGCACAAGAACACCAGCACCATCACCCAGTACGAAACCATCACGGTCTTTATCCCACGGACGACTCGCCGCTTCTGGATCATCATTACGTGTTGATAAAGCACGCATAGCCGCAAAACCGCCAATACCTAAAGGCGTCGAACACATTTCTGCACCACCACCTAACATAATATCAGCGTCACCGTAGCTAATCATACGAGCCGCATCTCCAATACTGTGTGTTGCCGTCGCACAGGCAGAAACAGGCGACATATTATGACCTTTCAATCCCAGCATGATTGAAACATTACCCGCAACCATATTGACGATTGCACTTGGCACAAAGAAAGGCGATATCTTACGTGGGCCTTTCTCTAAGTAAAGCTGGGTATTTTTTTCAATAGTTCCAATGCCACCAATACCTGAGCCAATAATAGCCCCGAAGCGAGGCGCATTCTTATCAGTAACAATAATACCGGAGTCATTAAGCGCATCAGTCGCAGCACCTATACCATAATGAATAAATGGATCCATCTTGCGTTGGTCTTTCTTTGAAATGTATTTTTCAACTTCAAAGTCTTTTACATTTCCCGCAATCTGCACAGAAAAATCTGAGCTATCAAATAGTTCAGCAGGAATTTTAGCAATACCGCTAACCCCTTCGGTTATACTCTTCCATGCTTTCTCGATCGTAGACCCTACGGGAGAGACGATACCAAGACCTGTAACTACAACGCGACGTTTAGACACCTAGACTTCCTTTTAATACAGAGGTTCGATAAACAATACAAACACTCATTTAAATAAAAAAACCGCAGTACCATTATGAATAACCCTACTCAAAATAACAGCCTGCGGTTTTACAAATTTTAAGGGAGAATCTGATCAAGTCTAATTATTTTTAGCGTACTAAAACTACCGATATTTCCCACGAAAATTAGCGTAAGGGAATGACCATCTCGCCTCATTTCGTAAAAAAAATGAGCGTTTTTTCTAAGCCAAATCATAATCGACTAATCAGGGGCTCCTTAAGGTGTTTTAACCTTTATTGCTGTTAATGTAGTCTACTGCCAATTGAACGGTTGTTATCTTTTCAGCTTCTTCATCAGGAATCTCAGTTCCAAACTCTTCTTCCAATGCCATAACTAATTCAACAGTATCAAGTGAGTCCGCGCCAAGGTCATCAATAAATGAAGAGGTATTGCTTACTTCTGACTCTTCAACACCTAACTGCTCAACAACAACACTTTTAACGCGTGCTTCAATATCACTCATGATAATTTATTCCTTTTAAATATAAAATGGTTTAAAAGACCGACAAACGGTCAAAATAAAGATGGGGCTATTGTAGAGAAAATAAAGGCACTACACAATAAAATAAGACTGTTTATTTAATCTAAAGTCCTTATGACATATACATGCCACCATTTACGTGTAATGTCTCCCCTGAAATATAAGCACCCATATCAGAGGCTAAAAATAATACCGCATTTGCAATATCTTCTGGCTGACCGAGAGCTTTAAGCGGTATATTTTGCAACAATTTAGACCGTTGATCATCCGATAACTCTTTGGTCATATCGGTATCAATAAAGCCTGGCGCTACTACATTGACTGTAATTCCGCGAGAGCCAATCTCTTGCGCCAATGATTTTGAAAAGCCCACAACCCCCGCCTTGGCCGCCGCATAGTTCGCTTGCCCCGCATTACCCGTTGCACCAACCACAGATGAAATTGATATAATTCGCCCTTTCCGTGCTTTCATCATACCTTTCAAACAAGCCTTACTTAACCTAAATACAGATGTCAAGTTGGTCGATAGTATATCGCCCCACTCTTCTTCTTTCATGCGTAGCATTAAGTTATCACGGGTAATACCCGCATTATTGACCAGCGTAGTAATGGCTCCGTACTCTTTGCTTACCTCTGAAATCAATGCTGCTATTGAGTCTTGATCAGTAACATTGAGTACCATGCCTTTACCACTAATGCCTTTGCTTGAAAAGTAATCTGAAATAGCCCGCGCACCCTTTTCAGAGGTGGCTGTTCCAATAACTGTCGCGCCGGCACTACCTAAAGACACTGCTATTGCTTGTCCGATACCTCTGCTTGCCCCTGTTACTAAGGTCACTTGCCCATCCAAATTAATCATACCTGCTTCCTTATTTTATTCCTTACAATTTATAGATTACACATTTTCAGTGCTTTTTCGAGTGATGCATTATCACTAATACAAATATTACCCAACTTTCTGTTTATACGCCGATTTAAGCCAAAGAGGATTTTTCCTGGACCAAATTCTATGATTGTATCGACCTCATATTTTTCTTCTAAAGCGTTAATCGTATCTACCCACAGTACTGGCTTATAGAGTTGTTGCGCTAAAGCCTCACGTATACCTTTTTCGTCTTTAAATGTCTTTGCTGCTACATTTTGGACGACGGGTGTTCGGGCTGAAACTATTTTTACATTATTCAGAGCTACTTCTAATTGCACTGCAGCAGGCTTCATGAGACTACAATGAGAAGGCACGCTCACAGGGAGTTTTATCACCCTTTTAGCACCAGCCTCTGTCATTAATGCCATAGCTTGATCAACTGCATTAGCACCCCCTGCGATCACTACCTGCCCTGGGGAGTTAAAGTTTACCGCCTCTACCACACCCTTTTCTGTACTAAGCTCTGCACAGATTTTAACAATAACGTCATCATCCAAACCTAAGATTGCAGCCATTCCCCCTACTCCCTCAGGTACGGCTTGTTGCATAAAGCTAGCACGCTGATCAACTAACGTTACTGCATCCTTAAAACCCAACATACCACTTGCCACTAGCGCAGAATACTCGCCTAAACTATGCCCAGCCAGTGCAGCAGGTTTACCCCCCCCTTTTGCAAGCCAAATTCGCCAAACAGCAATACCAGCCGCCAGCATAACGGGCTGGGTATTAAGGGTTTGATTCAAGTCGCTTGCATCCTCGGCATTGACCATCGCCCAGAAGTCCTTGCCAAGCAAGTCGGAAGCTTCCTCAAAGGTATCTTTAATTTCATTGTTATCACTCGACAACTCCGCCAACATACCAAGAGTTTGAGACCCTTGACCTGGAAATACTCCTGCAAACTGCATATTACATCCTTGTTTTAATCCATATCGTCCATATCATATTAGCAATTCAGTAAATATGTATAGTAAAATCCGCAATATTATTAATAACACTTGTACTATCGCAGGAGTAATGGATAATACGGCGCACTTAAAGGAAGTAGTAAAATAGTATGGCTAAAGAAGAAAGTATAGAAATGGAAGGAACAGTGATTGAAACACTTCCTAATACCACATTTAAAGTAGAGCTTGAAAATGGGCACGTTGTGAATGCACACATATCAGGCCGTATGCGTAAAAATTATATCCGCATCTTAACAGGGGATCAGGTGACTGTTCAATTAACACCTTATGATCTAAGCAAAGGACGCATTACCTACCGCAGCAAGTAGTGCTTTCAAAACTCACAAAAAAGGCGATGCATTTAGCATCGCCTTTTTTGTGAATACATATATTGGTTAATTCACCAACGAAGATGGCACGAGTAAAAACAGTAGTATATCATCCATATTTCTTTTACCGCTTTAGTGAAATATTCCATAGAGTCATTTCACCTCGTTCAATCCAACACTAAACTAACTCTTCAAACTGTCTTGCAGCTTTTTCAATCCTACAAAGTCACCCTTATCAGCCATTGTTGCTTGCTCATTCCAAGAATCCATAGCATCTTTATTATTATTTAGGCGTGCGCCAGAAGCCTCAAGCATATCTCTTAAAATATCATCATCCATCGCTGCAAGTTTCTTATAACTAGTTATACCCAGTTCACCCAAAGTTTCCGCCATACTTGGCCCTATACCTGATAGCTTAGTTAGATCATCACCTGTAGGGTTATTTAACTTAATATCTTTTTTGAGTGTGATTTTATTAGCTGCTGGTTTCTTTTTTATTGCAGTTGGTTTGACAGTTTTAGTCTCTTTCGTTACTGGTTTAGCTGCGACTGATTTTTTTTCCGTGGTCTTTCCTGCATTAGCTGCCGTGGCCGTATTTTTCTTAGTTGACGCTTTGGGTTTGACCGTTTTAGTCTTACTTTTTGCTGTTGTCGTCTTTTTTACAGCAGAGCTCTTCTTCATTGAAGGATTCTTTTTAGCGGATACTACTTTCTTCTTCGTTGTAGCGGCCTTAGCTGTTCCAGCTGATTGCTTACTGTCAGTCTTTTTAGCAGGCAATTCTTTCGTTGGCGTTTTATTTTCTGCACTGCTTTTAGTCGCGGGCCTGGCTATCTTTTTATTCGTTTGAGACTGACTAGACGCTGATGAAACCGTAGCTTTCGACTTATTTGAAGCCGACAACAACGAAGCCGCCCCTTTATCAGCACCGACTAACTGCGATTTTAAGGATTTTATTTCTTCATTTCTTGTTTTTAACTCTCGTTCAAAAGCAGTGCAATCACCTGTAGGTGTCCCTTTACTACTAAAAAAAGTAACGTACAACCACTCAGCTAACCAGCCAAATAGAATGCCTAATATAAAAGCTCCGATATCCATCTTAAATACTCCTTTTTATTTTCAACATAGTTCTACATATTTTCACATACTTATTGGCTTTACTACAACAAACAATATGATTTTAAAAACTAAGTTTGCTTAATTTTTAAACAGTTCAAAAAATAACTGGTAGAAAAAACACGAAGAGAATCACCATATGATTATTTTATGCGCTTTACGGTAGCAGTAATTAAACTTCTTCAATCGTATCATTTCCGACATCAAATAAATAATAAAAATTATTGTAAATACTTTATTTAAAGGCACACATAATGGAACATCTACACACACTTTTTGTAAGTATTTTACTCGCAGGTATTATTAGCTACTTTTTACCGGCAAATGTACAGCAAGAAAAAAAAGATCAAATAGTCACTTTTCAAAGCCGTCCATCCATATCTCCTGAAATGATTTTATCTTGGCTAGATGAAACCGAATCAAAGTTCACCCATAATAACAATGAGTTTTTCATTAAAAACCTCAAGCAGTTTCTTATTTTAGACCTTCCAGATAAGAAGAAATATTCAACAGCAGAAAGTGAAGATAAAATTGTTTTGGTATCACCTAAATACTGGGAAGTGGTTCATTCAATTGAATCTAAGCAAGGCCAAATACTCTATCGCCCACGCAATAAAGAAAAGTCTTGCGTGAACACTTCAGCACCATGTGGGCATTACCAAATTTCCGTACAAGCTCTTAAAGATATTGGATGTAAAACTGATAAATGTAAAATAGACCGTGAAGACTCTCATAAGTCATTGCTAATGAGTAAGAAACTAGAAAATATTAACCTAGAACGTCTTGCAAGAAAGGGTTATAATCATCTTCCAGATTATCAAAAATATTTAATTCACCAGCAAGGCGCTACAGGTATTTCCCAGATTTTTAAAGCTCAAGAAGATCGTTACGAACTGAGTAAAACTTTGATTAAAAATATGGCAAATAACTCATCATATTCTTATGAAAACTTAAAAAGTATGGGTAGTAAGCTCGCTGCGAAAAAGTTTCTTGGTTACTGGGAAAAGAAATGGGATACTGAAGTAGAACTTATTTTTAATAAGCAACTTAAGCAACAAATGGCGATTAGAGAATATTTACAAGTTGCTAGCAATATACATTTCCCTAATTAATAGCCACTGATTAATTGATCAGTGCACCCTGTAAAATCAAGGTTTTATATAGGTGACTACGAACAACTCAAAATAGACTATGCCATATAACCCTTTCAATGCACCACTTTCTCTAGAAATAAAACCTTCACTACAAAAATACTTTATTATTTCTACCCCTCATATTTTTGCGCTAATTCTATTAATTTCCATCACTAAACTCTCCCTTTTATTCTTATTTATTTTAGTAATTACTGTTTTACTCTCTCTTGTTCATTTCTTACGCTTACACTATTTTTGCTCTTCAGATCACTCTGTTATTTCCATACAACAAGATTCTGCGGATAATTGGACGCTTATACTGGCCCATAAAAATGAGATGAAAACAGTTTCCTTTATGCCCTCAAGTTATGTCAGTAATCGTCTTATTATATTAATCTATAAGGATGACAATGCACATCGTTTTTACAAAAACCATAGCATTCTAATCACGAAAGACAGCATACCCAAGCAAAAATTTAGAATTCTAAAAACAAAATTAAAATTGCATCGCCTGAATTAAATCCACTCTGGAGAACCCCCATTTTAACAGAGAATTAATTTCACTAATTAAACTAGCCTAGGACTGATGTGCCTTAGGTTTAACGGACAATAAATTAAGCATTTTTCAATGCCTTTTTCTCAAATCGTTCGGCTCATGTAGTCTATGCCTGAATGTCGTCTGATACGATTATAATAACTCCTAGATTCACATTCGAAGATACGGCCATTTAAGTTGTTTCTAGAACAATTAAAGAAAAAATACGGCTATAATTAGGTTACCCCTTGGTAGTTCTTCAAATACAGTATGTATTTAATACTTGGTATTATTCTTTGCAGATAGTTGTTTATAATAGCTTAAGGTAGTTTCAAATTCTTTATGAATTTTGTCTTTCTCAACATGGTTTTCGGTAATAGCCTGTTGATAAATCTTTAAGTTATCGAGCACATCTTCAATTTCTTTTGCAACAGCATCTTTATATTTAAGGTCTTTCATACGCTCGTGACTATTTTCAAGCTTTTCAAGCTTTTGAGATTGTTTTTTATGACGTGCTTTTAATAAGTCAATCGTCAACTGAGCAAGACGAAATTTAGCTTCGTAGGCTCTTACTAATTCTTTTTCTGTATTATAAACCGTTAATAGGCGACTATCTTCTAAGTCACGAAGCTCTTGGCTTTTAGAATCTTTGGCATGCGCTCTTTTACGTTCATCTTCAATAAGCTTAAGTTGATATAGCTTTTTTTGTTCTTTACTTGATATTACGACTTTCTTTTTAATACCATTTCTATCTAATTCGGTATGACCTAACTGTGCATCGGAAGCAGGAATGAGGCCCGAATAATTAACTTTGCCATTATCATCCGTCCAGCGATATAACGCAGCATTAGCTGACAAGCTCCAACAAGCAAGTAATCCAATAAATATATTTTTATTATTTTTAAGTATCATTTTAATTACTGGGTAAGTTCAATATAACGGAGTAAATTAGTTTCAAAATCAGATTTTAAACTTAGCAACTCTTTATTATTATCACTTAAAGCTTTTTCATACTGATCTATCGATTGTCTTATATTTACAACTTTGAGTTCATTTTCTTTTTTTACAGAATTTTGAACCTGTAACCTTTCAATCCTTTTTTGTAAGCGTTTTTTATGTGCCGATAATATTTCTGAATTACCCTTCAACATCTTAATTTTGTTTTCAAAATAATGCATTATTTCTTGTTTATTTTCATAAGTTGTCAATAAATGCTGATCTTGCTTATATTTTTCAGCTCGCTTTTCGCGAAGTGCTTTATCAATTTTATCTTGAGCTTCTTCCTCTTGAGCTAAAAGTTCAAGTTCATTTTGAAGAGCTATTTTCGCTGCAGGATCAAGTTCTTTTTGCGTGATACCACTTTTATCTATTTTTGTATGCGCCTTCTTTGATGCAGCAACAGGTACTTTATCAGAGAAATGAACTTCGCCATTATCATCCACCCAGCGATATAAGCCTGCAGAAGCTATACTTGAAGCTAAAATTAGAGCTGTTGTTATTAGGGTTTGTGTTTTAATCTTCATTACCACAGTTTTCCAATTTATTTTGATTATGATCTGATATTATCACATTTCAAATTAGAGGTAACAAATTCCCGACGAACGAACCTTTTTAAAATTAACTTATTTCACGTATTATTGACTTAAATGACTCATTGAGTAACTGATTTACTATGAAACCCTATCAACAAGAATTTCTAGATTTTGCTTTGCACAATAATGTACTCAGTTTTGGAGAATTCATACTCAAGTCGGGCAGAATCAGTCCTTACTTTTTTAACTTTGGCTTATTTCAGACAGGATCATCACTAGCAAGGCTGGGAGATTATTACGCACAAGCCATTGTTGATTCAGGTGTAAAGTTTGATATGTTATTTGGACCAGCCTATAAAGGTATACCCTTAGTCGCTGTCATTGCTGCCACCTTATTTGAAAAGCATGGCTTAGATTACCCTTATGCCTATAACCGTAAAGAAGTGAAGAATCATGGAGAAGGTGGCAATATTGTTGGCGCACCGTTAGCTGGAAAAGTTCTAGTCGTCGACGATGTCATTAGTGCTGGCACAGCAATTCGTGAAGCTGCAGAGATTGTTCAAAGTAATAACGCTACCATGGCAGGTATAGCGATTTCATTAGACCGACAAGAAAAAGGAACTGGAGAAAAATCTGCGGTTCAAGAAGTCGAAGATACTTTTGAACTTTCAGTGATTAATATCATTGGTCTAAATCATGTCATTCAACATATAGAAACTACAGCCAATGACCCTGAACTATTAGAAAGGATTAGCGCATACCGCGATCAATATGGCGTGAGCTAACTTAATGCAAAGTTGTTATAGCACGGCTTTAGTTATAATGACGCAATACGTTCAATAGACTTTTCAAGGTTTTCCATACTGGTTGCAAACGATAAACGTATATGACCTGACAACCCAAAAGCACTACCAGGCACTAAGGCTACACCTGTTTTATCCAATAAATGCTCAGCAAGCTCAGTATCAGTTGAAACACCATCAACTCGTGCAATCAAACCCTCAACATTAGGGAAGCTATAAAAAGTCCCATCTGATGGTAAACAATCCACCCCGTCAATCGCATTTAATGCTTTTACCACAAAATCATGGCGTTCTTTAAAAGCTTTTAACATGGGGCGCAAGCAAGTTTGATCACCATTTAAGGCATCAACTGCGGCATATTGTGATATAGATGTTGGATTAGAGGTACTCTGCCCCTGTATTTTTTTCATGCCTTTTATGAGCTCAACCGGGCCACCCGCATAGCCAATTCGCCAGCCTGTCATTGCATAAGCCTTTGAAACACCATTCAGCACAACACAACGATCAACTAACCCAGGTGTTTCATTAAGTATATTTGAGAAAACCTTCTGCTCGCCCTCTGTAATATCAAGGTTGCCAAATAAAATCAGCTCGTACATATCATCCGTTGCGACGATAATATCGGGATATTTCATTAATACCTCGCCCAAAGCCGCTAATTCTGATTTTGAATAAGAAACACCCGTCGGGTTTGAAGGACTATTAATCACAAACAAACGAGATTTATCAGTGATGGCATTTTCCAGCATATCCGCTGTTAATTTAAAATTACTTGACTGCCCTGCTTCTACAATTACTGGCACACCACCCGCTAATAACACCATATCAGGGTAAGACACCCAATATGGCGCAGGAATAATTACCTCATCTCCGTCATTAAGCAATGCCTGACATAGATTAGAGAAACTTTGTTTGCCGCCACATGAAACTAAAATTTGATCAGGCTCATAGTTTAATTGATTATCTCGTTTAAACTTTTTAATAATTGCATCTTTAAGCTCTGGGATTCCATCCACCGCCGTATAGCCCGTATTATTATTCGTAATCGCAGCAATACCTGCGTCTTTGATATGTGCCGGGGTAGGAAAATCAGGCTGACCCACACCTAAATTAATAATATCTCTACCTTCTGCCGCAAGTTGTTGTGCCAAAGCACTAATCGCTAATGTAGGTGAAGGTTTTACACGTTGAACACGATCTGAAAGCTGAATAGCCATGAAAAATCCTAATATAATTATCTCTTCAAGAAAGCATGGAATATACTCCATCCACACCCTGAGTAAAGCTTAAAATATGAAACACGTTTTTGACCTACATACGGAGTTTGAACCCGCTGGCGATCAACCAACCGCCATAAAATCCTTAGTTGATGGCTTAAACGATGGCTTGATGCATCAAACCTTATTAGGGGTTACCGGTTCGGGTAAAACCTTCACGATGGCAAACATCATTGCCCAAACACAGCGCCCGACGATTATCATGGCGCATAATAAAACCTTAGCTGCTCAGCTTTATGGTGAAATGAAAGAATTTTTCCCCAATAACTCGGTGGAATATTTTGTCTCTTATTATGACTACTACCAACCTGAAGCATTTGTACCTGCCTCGGGTGTTTATATTGAAAAAGATGCCTCGATCAATGAGCATATCGAACAAATGCGCTTATCAGCGACCAAAGCCTTAATGGAAAGTGCCGATACCATTATTGTAGCCACCGTATCAGCTATCTACGGTTTAGGTGATCCCAAATCGTATTTGAAAATGATGCTGCATTTAGACCGCGGTGAAAAAATAGATCAGCGAGCCATTATTCATCGGCTCGTAGAATTACAATACACCCGCAATGACATTGAGCTTTCTCGTGGTACTTATCGAGTGAGGGGTGATGTGATTGATGTTCACCCTGCTGATTCAGATATCGAGGCCGTGCGTATTGAATTATTTGACGATGAGGTTGAGCAATTAAGCTATTTTGATCCACTCACAGGAGAAATCTTACGCAAAGTTCCACGCCTAACGATTTACCCTAAAACTCATTACGTTACGCCACGACAAGTGATGCTAGATGCGGTCGATAAAATCAAAATTGAATTAAAAGATCGTTTAGAAGAGCTGCATGAAAATAATCGGCTGGTTGAAGCACAACGCTTAAAGGAGCGCACTCAATACGATATTGAGATGATTGTTGAAGTCGGCTATTGCTCAGGAATAGAAAACTACTCGCGATATTTATCCGGTCGCCCGATAGGTGCTCCTCCACCTTGTTTATTTGATTATTTACCTGAACGCGCCTTAGTTATTATTGATGAATCACATGCCACCGTGCCACAGATCGGCGCTATGTATAAAGGTGATTTTTCGCGTAAAACTAACTTGGTTGATTATGGTTTTAGGCTACCCTCAGCATTAGATAACCGCCCTTTGCGCTTTGAAGAGTTTGAAAAACTCATTCCACAAGTTATTCATGTTTCAGCTACCCCAGGAAATTATGAGACAGAACATTGCGATAATATCGCCGAGCAAGTCGTGCGCCCTACAGGATTACTTGACCCAACTATAGAGATTAGACCCGTAGCTAGCCAAGTAGATGATGTGATGTCAGAAATTACCGACCGAGCCAGCCGTAATGAACGCGTACTTATAACCACACTAACCAAACGCATGGCTGAAGATCTCACCGATTATTTATTAGAACATGGCAAGCGCGTACGCTATTTACATTCGGACATTGATACTGTTGAACGAGTTGAGATTATTCGTGATTTACGCCTTGGTGAATTTGATGCATTGGTAGGAATTAACTTATTGCGCGAAGGCTTAGATATGCCAGAAGTTTCCCTCGTGGCGATTTTAGATGCAGACAAAGAAGGCTTTTTACGCTCCGAACGCTCGCTCATCCAAACCATCGGACGAGCTGCTAGAAACGTAGAAGGTAGAGCGATTCTTTATGCAGACAAAATTACAAAATCCATGCAAGCCGCGATTGATGAAACCAAACGTCGACGCGCAAAACAAATCGCACACAACGAAAAAAATAATATTACCCCTACCAGCATCAATAAAAAAATTACTGATATTATGGAAGGGGCCTACGGTAGCTCCATGCGAGGACGTGGTAATAAAAAGTTGGATAAGGTTGCCGAAAATGCTGCAGACTATTCATCCATGACACCGGATAAAGCCTTAAAAGAAATCAGCAAACTTGAGAAAAAGATGTTCCAACATGCCAAGGACTTAGAATTTGAAGAGGCTGCGCAGACCCGCGATGAGATTAGTCAATTACGTGAGCAGGTTATTAAAGGAGCTTAATTCCCTTTGAGACCTTTTATTAAAGTCATCCTAAAAAGATGGAACAAAGGTGAAACTTGAATAATCAAGAAATTGCAAAGGGTTATTTACGAGGTCTTTCTTTCCGTAGTAACGACTGAGGTCAATAGTAGTTCCAAGCGGGGGTATTATATCTCGCTTACCTGCTGAACTTATCCCCTGCTTGATTTCACTCAAAGTCTTTTGGAAATTCGGCTTATAGTCATAAATATTATTTACAACTTTACAATTAGACAGACCTCGAAGATCAAATACTTTTGCAACGTTACCCAAAATTCGACAATTACTATTTTGGAATACTTTTATTGCACCTGTTGCTTCTCTTTTCGTTTTGCCCTTGTCTAGCAACAAGATTAAATTACCCGCAACCACACTATTGTGACCTCTTGCCATAGTAACGCCATGATGCTGATTTAACGCGCATATATTATTGATAATATTAATATTTGTGTAAGGTAAAGAACGATATCTAGGACTATCACCTCTTTCATCACGGGTGAAAAAACACTGCCAACCAGCTAATTGTGGATGCGTTAATGGTACATTTCCAGGCAGCGAAATATTATTACGAATGGTAATATTCGAATTACTAATTCCAGTTTTAGTTGTATACAATTGAATCATATCGCTGTGGACATAATTCATTTTATTCCAACGCTTATAATACACAGGGATTCTTTCAAGACTTAGGTTTGAATCAAACAATGAATTTGTAAGGCCTCCGCCAGAGAACATATCGCTAGAAATCCTCACTGATTTATTGGCAACCGCATAAAAAGAATCAATTCCAGTAAACTCAACGCAATGAAATAAGTCGGTAAAAAGTGTTCTATCAATTAAAATATCAGTACTATTTTTGATAAGCAGCCCTGATGGGTTATGTAGAATCGCACCAATATTATTGGACTTTAAAGCCGTTAAATTATTGTAATTACCCATAAAGTGCAGGTTAGTTAAACGAATATTACCTGAATTTCTTAGCTGCCACGAATAAGTGTAACGAGACTCAGCTTTACGATTATTTATCTTAAAATGGCTTAACGTTACATTGTGTAGATTTTCCCAAGTAATATTATCTAGGTAAGGTGCTTTATTGTTCTCTAGCATACCAAGCACTAGCACGGTTTTCTTAAAAGGGTGTTTTTGCCTGTAATGAAAACGTTTACCGCGAAGATTCCTTCTTACAACTATTATTTCTCCTCCCTTTGCTTTATCTAATGCAGCAGATAACTCCTCAAAACTCGAAACATTCTGTATGGTGTTATTGTTTAGAACCTCATTATTATTAATTTTATTAAGATTTTCAGGAAACATATCTGGCATAGAAATTTTAAATTGAGAGTTATTTTGTGAATAACTAACAAACTCCTCAGCATGTCCATAATCAGTTATAAGAAACAAGAACAGCAAGACAAACGATATGCTAATTTTATATTTTGAACGTGTTAACCTAGTTTTCATTGTTTCCCCTTACTGTTGTTATTAACCTATTGTTATTGCTTGATAGTTTTTCTAGTGACCTGTCGAATAACTTTCTGCTAATAAGCCATTATCAAAGACAAGTAAGGCACAAAGAAAGTTCAGTAGACGAGAACACAAATCTCTCAATCGCATTATAGGATTTATTATAACTGAATGATTTTTAAATCCATTGTTTTTTACTGCGTGGAGGGGGATTGTTGTCATAACCAGTGACCCCAGAACAAAAAAATGCGTATAATCTGCAGCTCACTGTGAAATATTTTCACACATTAAACCATGGGTTCCCTCAACCCCATAGACAAAAAGGATATATAATGAATACCTCTGCCCCTGTTTTAACCACCAAGAAATTACTTTTTCCGCTTGTGCTGTTTCACTTGTTAGTGATTGCTGCAAGTAACTATCTCGTACAAATCCCGGTGACGGTGTTTGGCTTTCAAACGACTTGGGGGGCTTTTACTTTTCCTTTAATATTTTTAGCGACTGATTTAACCATCAGGCTTTATGGGGCATCACATGCTAGGCGAATTATTTTTCTGGCAATGGTTCCAGCGATTATTATCTCCTATGTTTTTTCAGTATTATTTTTTGAAGGTAACTTTCAGGGCACAGCACCATTAGCAGAGTTAAATACCTTTATTGCACGTATTGCAATTGCCAGCTTTCTTGCCTATGTGGTCGGGCAAATTTTAGATATTTATGTATTTAGTCGCTTGCGTCAATCTCAAAATACTGAAAACTGGTGGATGCCACCGGCTTTCTCATCCATTATTGGTACTTTCATTGATACACTTATTTTCTTTGTCGTGGCATTTTATCAAAGCTCCGATGCGTTTATGGCAGCCAATTGGCCTGAAATAGCAACGGTGGATTATGTCTTTAAACTCTTAATCAGCTTAGCAATTTTTGTACCGGTTTATGGTGTTCTAATGACAACATTTACTAAAAAGCTAAGTACCCAAGTTGGTTAGTTATTCCCATGCATAAACAAAAAGTCATCGTCGGTATGTCAGGAGGTGTTGATTCCTCCGTCGCGGCTTTACGCCTGATCGAACAAGGCTATCAGGTCGAAGGCTTATTTATGAAGAACTGGGAAGAAGATGATTCAGCAGAATATTGTACAGCTACCGAAGATTTAGCAGATGCGCAGTCAGTTAGTGATTTACTGGGCATTAAACTTCATACGGTTAATTTTTCTAGCGAATACTGGGATCAAGTATTTGAATATTTTTTAGCCGAATACCGCTCTGGGCGCACCCCAAATCCCGATATTATGTGCAATAAAGAGATTAAGTTTAAAGCCTTTTTAGATTACGCTATTAATCTAGGGGCTGATTTTATTGCCACGGGACATTATGTTCAACTTGGGCGTACAGCTGACAAACTCTCTTTGTTAAAAGGCTTAGATCAAAACAAAGACCAAAGCTATTTTTTATATACCTTACAACAACATCAACTAGAAAAAAGTCTTTTCCCTATCGGCGATTTAGAAAAACCAGACGTACGAGAACTGGCTGAAAAAGCAGGTTTTGATACGGCGAACAAAAAGGACAGCACCGGTATCTGCTTTATCGGAGAACGTAAATTTACTGAATTTTTACAACGATTTTTACCTGCCCAACCGGGTGATATTATTACAATAGATGGTAACAACGAAGTTATCGGGCAGCATCAAGGCTTGATGTATTATACCTTAGGACAACGTCAAGGCTTAGGCATTGGTGGGCTTAAAACCGCCTCTGAAGAACCTTGGTTTGTGGTTGATAAAAACCTCAAAACGAATCAATTGGTTGTTGCACAAGGGCATAACCACCCTCGCCTGCTAAAACAGCAGTTGAGTGCTTCTCAACTACATTGGGTATCAGGGCAAGCGCCTGCAGAAAACTTTAGCTGCAACGCTAAAATTCGTTATCGCCAAGCTGATCAAATCTGTAGAGTAACTGTCAATGGGGGTCAGTGCACGGTTTGTTTTGATGAACCTCAACGAGCAATCACACCCGGTCAATCAATTGTTTTTTATCAAAAAAATGTGTGTCTCGGCGGCGGCGTTATAGACACTATGAGCACCTTATGTGATGATTAGCGTATTAACGAAGTATTTATAAGGTAATTAGGTTAAGAAGTGGAATCCAATACTCAAAATAGAACAATAGCACTCGCTGCACTATTTCAATGTGTGACAGGGGTTAATCAAATTGCTAATACCGGTAATGTTGATGCGGATCTTTATAAAACCTGCTTAGCGAGTATTTTAAAAGATGACCCTAAAAGTGCCGAAGATTTATATGGCTCGCTGAATAATCTAAAAGTGGGTTTGAAAACTATGATGTACCAACTGGGTTCTGGTCAAATGACACCCGACGGAAAACCCAAAGAGTTAGAATTCACACGTTATGCGTTAGGTTTAATTCACCTTGAGAACAAACTAAAAAGCAACAATGCCATCTTCGAACAATTGATTAACGGCATCAAAGCCACTCAAGAAAAACTAGAGCATTTCGATATTGGTCATGAAAACATAACCGCGTCACTGGCTGAACTTTATGCCAATACAATTAGTAATATTGGCCCTAAAATTATGATTCAAGGTGATCAAACACATTTAGCTAATCCAAAAAATGCAGCCAAAATCAGGGCCTTATTACTCGCAGGTATCCGTGCTGCCCTATTGTGGCGACAAGCGGGTGGAAATCGTTGGAAGCTGTTATTAGAGCGTGGCAAGTTACAACGCCAAGCCGATGCTTTCTTATTACAGTTATGAGTACTTTTAGGTAATGGAGAAAGTACCGACTGACTTCATACCACCAGACCCAGAAGAACTCATTAAACTAGCCAATTACCGAATGCCTTTTGGTAAACATAAGGGCTCTTTGCTGATCGATTTACCTGAGCGCTATGTGGTCTGGTTTCATGGCGAAGGTCTACCCAAGGGAGAGTTGGGTAAACTGCTAGGAATTGTTTATACCATCAAAGTTAACGGTCTAGAGTTTTTGTTTAAGCCGCTACGTAACCTTTCGTGACTTATAAATGACTAATTCAACCAATGAATAAGTTGCTCATCATTCACCCACAGATAACTCTCACTCGCACTTCCGCAACCCTCACAACTGCTACCGCAAGCGACTCCACGTTCTTGTATCTTGCCTTTTTTTATCCAATACTCGACGGCGAGTTTAGCGGCTTCTTTACTAATATCAAAATGATTGGCAATATCATCCAACGATGAATCACCCCGTTTTTTAATATAGTTACGTATCTCTCCGAGCTTCATGGTGAATTGCCAAAACTGAATGTGGCTTTATCATCAAAGGATTGTTTATTTCCAACAACTGTCAACGACCACCGGCTCAAGCCGGTGGCTTCGTATTTTCGGCTAAAGCCAAGTGATCGTCTATCCAGACGATTAAGTCACGTCAAAATTATCATCAGGCTCTGGTGGTGTCTGATTCTTTATAT
>JALSJN010000016.1 GCA_026989335.1 Thiotrichaceae bacterium | reverse complement strand
TTATACATGCAACGAAAACAGCTACTGGGGTAAAACCGTCTATTAACCGCAAAAAGGCGGTTTGATGGGTAAGAAAATATAAAAATAGATAGAAACAGGACACATTATGTGTGATTTTTTAAAAATTAATCTGAAAACTAATATTCTTAAAATTAGTGGCTTGATCAGTCATTCCTTTAGGATGCCGAGCTTATCGAGGATAAATGATGCATTTGGCCATAAAACAATACCCGCACCAATATTAGTTTCTGATTCATGACGCTCATAAACAGTAACATCAAAGCCTTTTTTCTTTAATGCTATTGCACTGCTTATACCCGCTACTCCTCCTCCTAAAATATTAATTTTCATGATAATATTTACCTGCTAAGGATATTAGTTGCTCAGTAATTTCATCATGTTTCTTTTCAGTTTTTATTCCTTTGTGTACAATTGTTGCTTGATAGAGCTTATTCGCTGACTTTTCTGCTGAAGAAAATAAGAATAAAAACCATTTCAATAGTGTTGGCATCGCCTCAGACGTAGCCATCTTAGTTTTAGTAGGAGGCAACTCCACCACTGAAAAATCAATATCTCTATACTGTTCTTGTAAGTATGAAAATAACACTTTAACAGTAGCTTTGCTTTGTGCATAAGCTCCTGACATAGGTTTAAAGTTAGTAGGATTAACTAACTGACTTACCTCTATATTTTTCACCATCCGACTTATTCCTGACCCAGAAACCACAATTTTTGCCTTCTTCGATTGTTTTAAAACTGGCATCAAGCTTAAAGTAAGAAAATATGGCGCTAAGCTATTTGTTGCAAGGTGTTGTTCAATTTGATCTTTATTAAAGGTCTTTTCATTGAGAAGCACCCCTGCATTTAGAAATAACAAATCTATCTGATTATATTTATCTATAATCGCGTGAGTAGTTATCTTTACTCGCTGAAAATCAGATAGATCAGCCGTGTAATTGTTTATCATCCCCTTGGGGAACTCAGTCAATAACTGTTCTTTAACTTTTATAGCTCCTTGCTTATTCCGATCTATATTAACTAATTCATAGCCATGAGCTAAGAGTATTCTGCACAGTTCGAAACCAATATCAGATGTTGATCCTGTTACTAATGCAATTTTGTTGCTTTTCATTCTACTAACCCCAAGTCTAGTTCATGATCTTATATGCCATGGACTATTATTATTAAAAAATATCATTTCCTTACTTTTTTAAGTATTTTACTAAAGTGTTCTAAGTCTTCAGCTTCCAACTTTCCAAATGAAGATAAACCCTTATCCATTGCTTCTTTTCCTAAACACATTAACTTAACCCCTGCTTTTGTAATTTGTATATGGACTATTCGTTGATCTTCTTGATTTCTTATCTTAATAATTAATTTTTTAATCATGAGCTTATTCAATAGCCTAGATACATTTGACATAGGATCAAACATTTCAGCTTTAATCTCATTTACAGTTGCTTGAGAATTAGGTGATTGAGCGACAATCGATAAGATCTTTAACTGCTGTGCAGTAATATCAAGAGGTTCTAATTGATGTGATATTTCACCGTTTAACCACTGCGCGGTTTTTAAAAAATCAATAGCAATTTCTTTGTGCAAAATTAAGTCTCTATCATGTGAAAGATGGGGGGGGGGCACATACAATATATACCATGGATTATAATACCAAGGAACCTATGTTAATACAACATTTACAGCAACCGTAAATCTATCCACTCATCGTCTATAATCCGAACAAAATCATCAAGCATGGTATTTAAACCCAAACAACTTGTGGCAACTCCAAAACCATCACCAATTCCTAGTACTCCTATCGTTATTACTTGCTGAAAAACCACAAAACACGTTAATATAGGCACATGATTATTCTGTTTAAAAACACATCACGGGCTTGGATGCTTTGGATATAGCACCTTTTGAAAAAAAGGTCGTGGTTCTTTACCCAAAAAATCAAACACTCCAAGCGTTTTTAACAGGTTACAAAAAATGAATAACACCGTTTCAGCTTCACCCAATAAACAACAATTTAATAAATACCTTGCTCAAGGCTACCAACGTATACCATTAGTTCGTGAGGTACTTGCTGATTTAGATACCCCGCTTAGTACTTACCTTAAACTTGCCAATGGCCCTTACTCCTATTTATTTGAATCAGTTCAAGGGGGCGAAAAGTGGGGTCGTTACTCGATAATTGGCTTACCCACACGTACGATTATCAAAGTCACAGGAAAGCAAGTTGAAGTTAGTAAGGACTACCAAGTACAGTTCACAGAAACTGTTGATGATCCACTTGCTTGGATAGAAAACTATAAGGCACAAATAAAAGTACCAGAAATTGAAGGCATGCCACGTTTTAATGGTGGTTTAGTGGGTTATTTTGGCTATGAAACTATTCACACAATTGAGCCAAAATTAGCAAAAACGAATGACAAGAACAAGAGTGATCCTTTACAAACACCCGATATATTATTAATGCTCTCAGAAGAAATTGTCGTTTTTGATACGCTCAACGGCATACTCTCTATTATTGTTCATGCAGGCGAAGGAGAGTTCGAGCAAGCACAAGACAGGCTCGATTATCTGACGAAACGTCTACGCGAACCTCTCACACTGTACCAACCCGCAAAGACCTCACAAATTATTAACGAAGATGACTTTGTATCAGGGTTTACTGAAGAGGGTTTTAAAGCTGCAGTCGAAAAGGCCCGTGATTACATTAAGGCCGGCGATATTATGCAAGTAGTTTTATCGCAGCGTTTAAGCGTGCCATTTAAAGCACCTCCATTAGATTTATACCGCGCCTTACGCTCACTCAACCCCTCTCCGTATATGCACTTTATGAACTTGGATAATTTTCATATTGTTGGCTCATCACCTGAGATCTTAGTACGCCTTGAAGAAGGCGAAGTCACGGTTCGCCCCATCGCTGGCACACGCAAACGGGGTCTTGATAAAGCCAAAGATTTAGCCATGGAAAAAGAATTGCTCAATGACCCAAAAGAGCTTGCGGAGCACTTAATGCTAATTGACCTCGGTCGAAATGATGCAGGACGAGTCAGTCAAATAGGTAGCGTTAAACTCACCGACAAAATGTCCATTGAGCGTTATTCTCATGTAATGCATATCGTATCAAATGTCATCGGTAAATTACTCCCTAACTTAAGTGCCATTGATGTAATACGCGCGACCTTCCCCGCTGGCACAGTCAGCGGCGCACCCAAGATTCGCGCCATGGAAATTATAGATGAACTAGAGCCTGTCAAACGTGGCATCTATTCTGGTGCAATCGGTTACTTAGCATGGAATGGTAATATGGATACCGCTATAGCCATCCGCACCGCGGTTATTAAAGATCAAACCTTACATATTCAAGCAGGGGCTGGTATCGTTTATGATTCTCAACCCGAGCTAGAATGGAAAGAAACCATGAACAAAGCCCGTGCTATTTTCAAAGCAGTCAGTCAAGCGGCAGCTGGCCTTGATGGCTCACACCGATAAGAAAAGGAGAAACAAATGATTTTAATGATCGATAATTATGACTCCTTTACCTTTAATTTGGTGCAATATTTAGGAGAACTCGGTGCTGATGTAGTCGTAGAACGTAATGACCAAATCAGCCTTGAAGAAATTGAAGCACTCGCACCAGAGCGCATTATGCTATCCCCTGGACCGTGTACGCCAAGTGAGGCAGGCATCTCACTGGATGTCATTAATCACTTTAAAGGAAAATTACCTATTTTTGGCGTGTGTTTAGGTCATCAAGCAATTGGCCAAGCATTTGGAGGGGATATTATTCGTGCCAAAGAAATTATGCATGGCAAAACCTCCCCTATTTACCATCACGACACGGGCGTTTTTAGTCAACTGAACAACCCGTTTACAGCGACGCGCTATCATTCTCTGGTGATTGATCAAAAAACACTACCCGAATGTTTAGAAATAACAGCATGGACGGAAACCGAAGCTGGCGAAGTCGATGAAATTATGGGTGTTCGGCATAAAGAATTTGCCATTGAAGGAGTACAATTTCACCCAGAATCTATACTCAGTGAGTTTGGCCATGAAATGCTCGCTAACTTTCTGAAAATGGAACAAACATAATCATGACTGAATTAGCTCGAGCCTCATTAGGAAAGCGCATTTTAGCGATATTTTACGACCTATTAATCGTTCTTTTTCTCTCTTTCATTATTACGCTAATTGTTCAAACACTTATTATTCAACTAAACTTCGTGGAACTAGAAACCGTACAAATCAGTAAAACTGAAAGTATTTCAGCCATTCCCAGTGATAGTGCCATAAATTCTTTTCTAAAAAGTTTATGGCTTACTATTCCTTTTTTATATTTCGTCTATTATTGGACTAAACAAGATAGAACACTGGGCATGAAGGTATGGAAAATAAAAGCCGTATCAAGTAATCAACTCGCTATTACTTGGTTACAGTCAGCTATTCGCTTCACTTTTTCTTTATTTGGCCTAGGTTATTTATGGATGGTCATTGATAAAGACAATTTGCCTCTGCAAGACCGCATCAGTAAAACCCGATTGATTAAAGTAGACTAAAACTTATGACAACACTTTTAAAAGAACCCGACAATACCGCTAAGCCGTGGGGGTTTTGGGCAACGATTGCCTTTAGCCTTATCGCCTTTATCGTGCTGTCATTAATCCAAGGGGTCGTCTTAGTTATCTATGCAGTACAACAAGGCACTAACTTTGATCTTAACGATAAAAATTTTACGGAATCAATCAACCAATATGCGCTGGATGGTGACTTACTCGGCCTCGCACAAATTCCTGCTGCTACCATCGGTGTGTTATTAATTTTGTGGTTTACCTCGATGCGAAAATCCATCACAGTAAGGCAATATCTTCATCTTTACTGGCCGCGAATTGGTAGTCTTTTAAAGTGGCTGGGTATTATGTTTTTAGTCATGATTGGTATGCAAGTTGTGATGGTATCACTGGGCGCTGAAACACCCAGTTTTATGACCGATGTGTACAATAGTACAGAACATAAATGGGTACTGTGGGTAGCCGTTATTATTGGTGCACCCTTTTTTGAAGAGTTTTTATTTCGTGGTTTTCTGTTTGAGGGCTTACGTCATTCTTTTTCTAAAATCACCAACAGTGCAGTTGGCACGACACTCACAGTGCTGATCACATCAGGGATCTGGGCTGTGATTCACATGCAATACGGTTGGCTAGAAATTTTCAGTATTTTTATCATCGGCATTGCGTTTGCCATCGCTCGTTTAAAAACAGGTTCGCTCTACGTGCCTATTGCCATGCACATGATGATGAACTTTTTTGCTAGTTTAGCCATGGAATTTCAACCCGAGTTAGAACAACTCGAAAAATCCTCTATGGGCTTTATTCATGTTTTTTCACACTAACACTAAACAATGAGCCACCAGTCTTTCCTGCTTTTACAAGGTGTCGCCACGCCTTTTTTTGCAAAGCTTGAAGAGGCTTTAGCAAACACTGCGCACTCTGTACTACGCATTAATTTTTGCGGCGGTGATTGGTTATTTAGAAATCATTTTAGCGACTTACATCGGCATATTGATTACCAAGGAAAAGCAAACGATTTACCGGAGTTTTACCAGAAGATATTCGATGATTATTTGATAACGGACATTGTCCTTTTTGGTGATACCCGTCCATTACATCAAAGTGCTATTCAGCTTGCGAAGGAACGTAACTTAAATATACATGTATTTGAGGAGGGTTACTTTAGACCTAATTGGGTGACCTTAGACAAAGAAGGAGTTAATGCTAACTCAAGCTTATCCAAAGACCCAGAATGGTTCTTAGAGTATGTCGAAAAACACCCTGATGTACTGCATAAGCCTAAAACAAATGAAACATCTCCGGTTAGTTTATCTGTACGTGCTTGGCATGATATTCGTTACCATTTAGCTAACTTATTCCTTAAACTGAAGTACCCGCACTATGTAACACATCGCCCTGAAAACGCGTCAAAAGAATATTGGGGCTGGATTCAGCGCATGCCTGCGCTTAAATTTTATTTTAATAAAAAATCAGAACAACTCATTACAAACCTGCTTAACAGTCAAAAACCTTTTTATGTTTTACCCTTACAACTCGATGCAGATTCACAAATTAGAGTCCATTCACCAATTAAAAGTGTTACCGATGTCATTCTAACGACCCTAAAGTCTTTTGCAGAACATGCCAAAACTGATTCGGTACTCGTTATAAAGTTACACCCCTTTGACCCGTGGTTTATCGACTACCCTGCAGTAATAAGAGAAACCGCTAAAGCCTACGATATTGATGAAAGCCGCATTCTTTACCTTGAAGCTGGAAACCTCGTCCCATTGCTTGATAAAGCCGAAGGAACTATTATTGTAAATAGTACGGTAGGCACATTAGCGCTAGCGCATAACTGCCCTGTAATTGCCTTAGGTACAGCCATTTACGATATGCAAGGGCTTACCTTTCAAGGAGAATTAGATGATTTTTGGCGGTCTGCTGCACCACCAAACTCCACACTGTTTAATGCGTTTCGCGCAACCTTAGTTGAATTGACGCAGATTAATGGTAACTTCTACAATGAAACAGGCATGAATTTGGCCGTTAAAAACACCTTAACGCATTGGTTCAACAAAGATTCGCAACGGAGATAAGAGACTGAATACGCGCAAAAACATTCTAATCACAGGAGCTAGTTCCGGCATTGGCGCCGCATTGGCACAACACTATGCGAGTGATTCTACACGGTTATTGTTAATAGCTCGCAACCAACAACGACTGGATAAGGTCGCTCACACCTGTGAAAAACTAGGCAGTAAAGTTATTTATAAAAGCCTTGATATAACGGATGCCAGCGCGATACAAAAGACAATCAGCCAGCTTGACCATGATTACCCTATTGACCTCATTATTTGTAACGCTGGCACTACCAACAGTATTGGTAAAAATGGCGAGGCTGAAACATGGGGTGATATTTGCCGCATTATTGATACAAATCTTTATGGCGTACTGGCTAGTTTAAACCCCTTAATTAGTCGTATGCAACAACGCCAACAAGGTCAAATAGGTATCGTCAGTTCCTTAGGTGCGTACCGTGGCATGCCCATCACACCCTCCTATTGCGCCAGTAAAGCGGCGGTTAAATCATACGGAGAAGCCCTACGTGGCTGGCTGATAGAAGATAATATAAAAGTCAGCGTAATCTGCCCTGGGTTTGTTGAATCAGAGTTAAGCGCACAATTTCATGGTGATAAACCGATGATGATGAGTGCTGATAAAGCGGCCAGATTGATTATTAAAGGCTTAAATAAAAATACCGCAAATATCTCTTTTCCGTTTCCGCTTAACTTAGGCATGTGGTTTCTAGCGGTACTTCCTGCAGGCATTTCAAACTGGTTAATGAAGCAATTTTCATACGGTGCTACACGTTAATGATTGATTTTATAGTCATTTTATTTAGCACCATTGGATTCTCGTTCTTACCAGAAAGATTACTAAAACCCCATGCACCTAAAATTACCTTTAAAAATATTTTCCAGCAAGGGCCCATTATTACATTGATTTTTCTATGCCTAACTTTAATCGTACAGCGCCCAATTTTTTCTGGTATTGCGATCTTTGTTTTTTTAGTGATTATGCTCGGTGTAAGCAATACCAAATTTAGTACACTGCGCGAACCCATGGTATTCTCTGACTTCATGATGTTCTCCCAAGCCTTTAAACATCCACGTCTGTATTTTCCATTTCTAGGTTTAGCTCCTGTTATTATTATGCCTTTACTCATTATTGGCTTAATCATTCTCGTCCTGTTGTTAGAACCTGCCCTTGCCTTTACATGGCAGCGATTTTTAGCAACCCCGCTAGCGATTACTGCTTTGTATTTTGCCATTAAACGCAATGCTTTATCATCACCGCTAAGTTTAGAGCCTGTAATTGATAATACTGAATTAGGTTTAATCAATACGGTAGCTGCCTACCTATTTCAATCTCGAACCGTTTCCCACAAAGAAAAAATCAAACAAACACTGAGAACTGCACCGTTTTATTCTCTGTCAGCGCACAAAAAAACAATTCAGAGAAAGCCACCCAATATTACCGTTATTCAAAGTGAATCATTTTTCGATGCACGACGTTTACATCCTTCTATTAAGACTGATATATTAAAAAACTTTGATCACTGCAAACAAGAGTCCGTTCAATGTGGCGAGTTAAACGTTCCCGCATGGGGCGCAAACACCATGCGTACCGAGTTTTCATTTTTAACGGGCTTGGCCTATGAAGACCTAGGGTTTTATCGTTATTACCCTTATGAATACTTGAGCGATATGCCCGTCACGTCTATTGCATCGGCTTTAAAACAACAAGGATATTATTGTGTGTGCATTCACCCTCACCCTGCCTCTTTCTTTGGGCGCGACAAAATATTTCCGCAGATGGGTTTTGATGAATTTATTGATGGCAGTGCTTTTGATACAAAGGCTGATAAATTCGGCCCTTATATTTCAGACCAAGCGGTCGCCCAAAAAGTGCTAGACGTTACCCAACAAAAAACAGATAAGCCTTTATTTATTTTTGTCATTACAATGGAAAATCACGGGCCCTTGCATCTTGAAAAGATTGACCCGCAAGAACAGGCTAGTTATTTTAAATCTAACTCCCTTTCAGCCAAACAAGATGATGAGCTAGGTATTTATTTGCGCCATTTAAACAATGCAGACCAGATGATAAAATCCTTAAAAACTGCATATTCAAAGGCTCAGCAAAATACTTTGTTCTGTTTCTATGGCGATCATGTACCGAGCTTACCGAAAATCTACAGCGAAAACGAATACGATAACCCTAATTCAGATTACTTCATCTGGCGCTCAAGTAAGAAAAAATCATCAAATATTAAAGACTTACCTATCCAATCGTTGGCACATCTTCTGTTAAATGAAGTGAGAAACTAAGCCACTAAAATGCAAATAAAAAATCAAAATAATCCCAGCCCTACTAAGACTGGGATTATCTAATGTAAAAAACAATGAAACTTAGTAATTATGTATAAGGGTTCTCAATAGGAGCAACCGTTGGCTTGCCAGCATCAACCCACGCTGTCATTCCGCCACTGATATTCACCACATCATTAAACCCCATCTTCTGCAAAGTATCTGTCGCTAAAGCTGCACGCCCACCAGTCGCACACAAGACTAACCACTTAGCATCACGATGGTCACGTAAATCAGGGTTAGCTTTTGGATAATTTAAATCAGCAGCTGGTTCTAAAACACCACGCGGAACATTGATTGAATTATCAATAGCCAGTTGATTATGTTCAGCGGGTTCACGTACATCGAGTACTTTGTAACCGTCTTTCATTAAAGCCTCTGCCTCAATTACATCTACTTCTTTAATACGTGACTTAGCATCCATAACAAAGTCCATTAATCCCATCTGCGACATACATATATCCTGATTATTAAAAGAGACTAATTTTAAATAATATTAGCAAAGATTAATATAGATTTTTCGCATCAACTGGTCGAAAAATGAACCATTATGAGACCTTTGCACGAGTCGGTGGCGGAAGGAAAATCGGATGAAATTGTGGAAGATGAAGCTAATAACGAGTTAATTAGCAAGTTTTTCAACGAAAAACAGTGGAATTTCAGTCATTTTACTCGTCATCCGATTCGTGCAAAGGTCTCATTATATCCCAAAGCTTGGTGGGCTAGCTTTGTCTGGCAATTCAAATCTTTTAGGGTAATCAACACTTACAAAATATAAACCACATGCCGAGGCGGTTATTCCAGCTTGGGATCTATCTTTTACCGTTAGTAATTCACTAAACCACGCAGGACTATGTCGCTTTGTACCCACCTCAAATAGACTCCCAACAATATTTCTAACCATATGATGTAAAAAAGCATTCGCGACAATATCAACATAAACATATTTACCGTCGCGAGTAATAGTGATTTCTTGAAGCTCTCGCATCGCATGTTTTGCCTGACAACCAGAGGCTCTAAAACTTGAAAAGTCATGCTCACCAATTAATCGATTTGCCGCATCTTGCATCAGGCTTTCATCTAAATTTTCGCGAAACCAACAGACTTTATTATCCAGCAATGCAGGTCTTATTTTATGATTTAATATGATATAGCGGTAGCGTCGTGAGGTTGCAGAGAAACGCGCATGAAAGTCATCATCCATCTGCTGAATCCAACGTAGCACGATATTATCTGGCAAGTTTGTGTTGCATCCCATGCACCACGCTTTTTCATCACGACTAGCATCTGATTCAAAATGAATTACCTGTCCTATTCCATGCACACCACTATCAGTACGCCCAGCACAGGTTACCTGAATAAGATGGTTTGCCACACGCGATAATGCCTGCTCAACTTCTTCTTGTACTGAAGGCGTATCTTTTAGGCGCTGCCAACCATGGTAGTTAGTGCCGTCATATTCAATGCATGCTGCGTATTTCATAACACTCATTATAATGCCTCACTCACAGTTTTGATATATTAATAACCCCCATCCCCTTGATTACTTTACTAATAACCTTATTATAGGTAGATGACCGCCATTTGACGGCATGGGTTGTTAAAACTATCAACCAAAACTTACCAACACAAAGGAAATTATACTATGGATATGGGTGACTTGATTAAAATGGGCGCTTCGGCATTTATGAAAAGCAAAATGAGTGGTGATGCAGGCAGTGGTTTAGACCTTAGCTCATTAACCTCAGCACTTTCTGGCTTAACAGGCGGTAATGATGACAATGGTGGTTTCGATATTGGTAGCTTATTAGGAAAAATGCAAGAAGGTGGCATGGGTGATGTTGCACAGTCTTGGCTAGGCGATGGCGACAATGCTGAGTTATCTGATGATCATGTGACGAGTATGTTTGGTTCCGATAAAATCTCTGAATTTGCCTCTCAATTAGGTGTAAGCCAAGAAGAAGCAGTAGGCGGATTACGTGAAGCACTTCCACAGATGGTTGATAATGCCAGTAGTGGCGGATCATTGCTGGATTCTATCGGTGGCATCGGTGGCGCTTTAAATATTGCTAAGAGCTTATTTGGTCGTTGATATTTAACAACACGCTAACATTAAAAAAGCCACCCTTGCGGTGGCTTTTTTAATGTTTCAGGCTTTTCTTAAAAGAAACTAAACAACACCAGCTGCCTGTTCATCTGCAAAATAAGAGGAGCGTACCATGGGTCCACTGGCAACATGCGAAAAACCCATCTCATAGCCGACTTTTTCGAGCATTTTAAATTCATCCGGTGTCACAAAACGCTCAACCGCTAAATGATCTAAACTCGGTTGTAGGTATTGCCCAAGGGTCAGCATCTCACAATCATGATCACGCAAGTCTTGCATGACTGCTTTAACCTCATCAATTTCTTCACCCAAGCCAAGCATTAGCCCTGATTTTGTTGGTACTTTAGGGTGCATCTTTTTAAAGCGTTTGAGTAAATCCAGTGACCATTGATAATCTGAACCTGGGCGTGATTGTTTGTATAAACGTGGCACCGTTTCTAAATTATGATTAAACACATCAGGCGGCGCTTGTTCCATCAATGTCAACGCAATGTCCATGCGTCCACGAAAATCTGGTGTTAATATTTCAATACGGATATCAGGGTTTTGTGCACGTACTGCTTGAATGCAATCCACAAAATGCTGCGCCCCACCATCGCGTAAATCATCACGATCTACTGAGGTGATTACCACATAGTTAAGTGACATGGCCTGAATCGTTTCAGCAAGACTTTGCGGCTCGTTTTCATCTAGCGGATTAGGCCGTCCATGACCGACATCACAAAACGGGCAACGACGCGTACAAATATCCCCCATAATCATGAAAGTTGCCGTGCCTTTGGTGAAACATTCACCTAAATTTGGGCAAGCAGCCTCTTCACAAACGGTTACCAGCTTCTGTTCTCTTAGCACCTTTTTAAGCCTTTTAACCTCAGGTGTAGTCGGGGCTTTAGCGCGTATCCATGATGGTTTACGCTTAATTTCCGTACTCGGAACGACTTTAATGGGGATGCGTGCAACTTTCTCGGCACCTCTTAATTTTACACCTTGTACTTTACTTGCATGTGCTGTTTTTTCTGCGCTCATTGTTCGTATCCGTTAAAACTTACTTAGGTTGCAGGCGAGTATAGCAAGCAACAGACTGTGCTAATAATAGTTTTCTTGATAAACGAATATTCAATAACCCTTGCATAAGGTAAACTTAGTAGATACTACTTTTAATGGGTAAATCTCATGCCAAAAAATCAACCACACTCTGAAACAAACGATAGCAGCACCACTCATTTTGGTTATGAAAATGTAGCAGTCGCTGATAAAGAGGAAAAAGTTGCCGAAGTCTTCCACTCTGTCGCAGATAAATACGACGTAATGAACGACTTAATGTCAGCAGGCGTGCATCGCTTATGGAAGCGTTATACGATTGAAACCTCTGGTGCAAAAAAAGGCGACACGATTCTTGATCTTGCGGGTGGTACGGGCGACCTAGCTATTAAATTCACCCGTATTGTAGGCTCAGAGGGTTTAGTAACCCTCTCTGATATTAATGAGTCGATGCTCGAAAATGGCCGTCACCGCCTCACCAATATGGGTATTGCAGGTAATATCGAATACGTACAAGCCAATGCTGAAGACTTACCCTTTGAAGATAATAAATACAATATTGTTACCATGGCATTTGGTTTGCGCAATGTGACGGATAAAGCAGCTGCACTACGCTCTATTTACCGTTGTTTAAAACCCGGTGGAAAGCTGATGGTGCTAGAGTTTTCAAAACCTGTATTACCTGGTTTAAGCACAATTTATGATGCCTACTCATTCAAACTGTTACCGCTGATTGGTAAAGTTGTTGCTAATGATGAAGACAGCTATCGCTACCTTGCAGAATCTATTCGTATGCACCCTGATCAAGAATCCTTAAAAACTATGTTTGAGGAAGCAGGATTTGAAAAATGTTCTTACCATAATATGACCGGCGGCGTGGTCGCCTTGCATATTGGCTATAAATTTTAGGCGCTTCTTAACGTGATCATTCCCACTCCATTTCTCGCTGCCATTGAAAGCGCCATCAACGCATGGTTAAAACTTGATGGTGAATCGTTACCGCGATTTGCTGAACTTGAAGGCAAAATTATTCGTTTACATATCACAGGGCTAGAGCTTAATTTATACTTCATGCCCAGCACCTCAGGTATTCAGGTGATGGGAAATTACCCCCTTACCGTTGATAACAGCGAATATGATGATAGTGAAACCACAACAAAGGTAGATGCCACAATACATGGTTCACCGATGGCATTAATCCAACTCAGCACCGCTAAAAATACAGGTGCAACTCTGCTTGAAAGTGATGTTGAGATTGATGGTGAACTGCGTGTCGCGGAAAAATTCAGTGAAATCCTGCGTGAAGTCGATATTGATTGGGAAGAGTTATTGTCAAAACTCGTGGGTGATCTTTTTGCCTATCGAACCGGTGAGGCCGTCCGCAGCGCTACTGGCTGGTTAAAAGACAGCACCGAAGCAATGAGATTAAATGCTGGCGAGTACATCAGTGAAGAATCCGGCTTATCTCCTGCTGATGCGGAAGTGAATGAGTTCATGGAAGGTGTCGATCAAGTTCGCATGACCATTGATCGCCTCGAAGCACGTATTAAATTCCTTCAAAATGACAAAAATAAGGCTTAACAGATAATCTGTATGAATTTTTTATCCCAACTTCCTCGACTGTTTGAAATTAACCGCGTACTGATACGTCATAACCTTGATGAATTAATTTACGCTATTCCTGCCTTTCGCCCGTTACGTTTTATTTACCACGCATCACCGTGGAACTGGAATAAACAAAAACGTGAAAATCGTGCACCACAAGCAGTACGGATTCGTAGAGCATTAGAAGACCTTGGCCCTGTGTTCGTTAAATTCGGTCAGATTTTATCGACGCGCCGCGATATGCTGCCTGATGATCTGGCCAATGAACTCGCAAAACTACAAGACAATGTGCCGCCTTTTTCTGGCTTAGAAGCACGCACCATTATTGAAAAATCACTGGGGAAACCCATTAGTTCGTTATACAAAAAATTTGATGAAACGCCGCTTGCATCTGCCTCTATCGCACAGGTACATACCGCGACCTTGCAAGATGGAAAAGATGCCATCGTAAAAGTGGTGCGCCCTGGTATTGAAAAAACCATACGCCATGATATCGACTTAATGCACTTAATCGCCAAAATGATTAAGAGAGTCAGTGCAACAGGTAAACGATTACGCCCTGTTGAAGTGATAGAAGACTACGAAAGAGTGATTTTTGACGAACTAGATTTAGGCCGTGAAGCTGCCAATGCCAGCCAGCTACGCCGTAACCATGAGCATTCACCTGATCTCTATGTGCCTGAAATTTACTGGGATTATTGTACCGATAAAGTCATGACGATGGAACGCATCTACGGCATCCCTGTCGGCAACACACAAGAGCTTATCGACAACGGCATTAATATGAAAGTGCTTGGGGAGCGCGGTGTTGAAATATTTTTCACTCAGGTATTTACCTACAACTTCTTCCATGCTGACATGCATCCTGGCAATATTTTCATTGATAAAACTAACCCTAGCGACCCTAAGTACATCGCGGTTGATTTTGGTATCATCGGTACGTTAGAACCACAAGACCAGCGTTATTTAGCCGAAAACTTACACGCATTTTTTAACCGTGATTATAAACGCGTCGCAGAAGTGCATATCGAATCTGGCTGGGTTCCAAGTGAAACCAAAGCCAGCGAATTTGAAGCGGCTATTCGTACTGTGTGTGAACCCATCTTCCAATTACCGATTAAAGAAATATCCTACGGTAAGTTATTATTGCGCTTATTCCAAACCGCGCGACGCTTTAATATGGAAGTACAACCGCAGTTAGTTTTATTACAAAAAACGCTACTTAATATTGAAGGCATGGGGCGCGAGCTTTACCCTGATTTAGATTTATGGGTAACCGCAAAACCTTTTCTCCAGCGCTGGATGGACGAACAAGGCGGTATCCGCCATTTATTCAAAGGTGCCAAAGAAAACCTACCTAAGTTTATTGAGCAAATGCCCCATATGCCGGTAATGATTAATGAAGTCATCAAAAATCTGCATGAAAAACAGAGAAACACCCAACAAGCAGAATCAAGACAACTAGAGTTACTTCGACGAGAAATTAAAAAATCGAATCGTAAAACGACGCTTACATTGGCAGGCGCAACGCTGTTAATTACAGGGGTACTTATCAGCTCACCACAAATAGCACTACTCAGTTTATCGCCAATGGCCGTTAGCTTGGCTGTTGTTGGCTTGGCTTTATTAGTTTATGGGGTCTTAAAACGGTAATGCATAAAAACTAAATCTTGCTCATAAACAAAACTAAATGAGACCTTTGCACGAGTCGGTGGAGAACCTTGATTAAAAGTAGGATGATTAATTTGAGAGCTTTCCCTGTTTGGTGATTGTGATTATCAAAAAATAAAAAATACTGATTAACCCGCCATACCACTAACCACACACCTTAAAACCCCATACTCAAACTCACCATCCAACGCATCAAATAATGGTTTTAGCGCATTCTCTTGCTTGCTATTAAGTTGCTCTGCCATACCCTCAATTATTGCAAAATCATCCGCTTCAATCTCAAGCACATCAGGCGCTGATAGTATTCCTGCCTCAATCACATCAGCTAAATGGCTGTAGATTGTTCCAAGAGATAGCTGCCGTTTTTCGGCAATGTCTTCAATCGTTAACGTTTCATTATACAACGCCAGTGTTTCATTAATTGTATCGGAGAAGTTATTATTTAACAGCTCAGGCACAGGAAACTGACGAATCACAGCCATAAAGGCTTCACCGTAACGCTGTAACTTCATATCACCGACACCGCTGATATAACGAAAAGTTTCATCCGTATTGGGGCGTTTACGTGCCATTTCTACCAATGAGGCATCACTGAAGATAACAAACGCAGGTACGCCTTGCTCGTTAGCAAGTTCTGCTCTGCACTCGCGTAGTGCCTCAAATAACTCTTCATCCATACTGCGTAATTCTGATTTTGCTTTTGAGCCTTTACTGCCTGAAGCTGATTTCTCTGGTTTACGCTGTTTGCGTGCGATTAAACTTTCTTCACCTTTTAATAATGCACGAGATTTTTCAGTGAGTTCAACACCGCCGTATTCTGAGTTAGTATTGAGGTAGCCTTGCGAAATAAGTTGTCGATATAAACTACTCCACTCATGATTTTTTAGGTTTTCGCCAATCCCCCATGTACTGACTTTATCATGACCGAATTGAACAATACGGTCATCGCTTTTACCCAGCAATACTTTAATCAGATAGGCTACGCCAAAGCGTTGACCGGTACGGTACACAGTGGATAAAGCTTTTTGTGCATCCACAGTCGCATCCCATGTTTCGGGCGGGTTTAAGCAATTATCGCAGTTGCCGCATGGCTCGCTCATTTGCTCATCAAAATACCCAAGAATCGCCTGACGACGACACGTTGCCATCTCACAAAGTCCAAGCATGGCATCCAGCTTTTGATTGGTTAGGCGTTTGTATTCTTCACTACCATTGCCGTCATTCATCATTTGACGAAGAAAAATAACATCTTGTAAGCCATAACTCATCCACGCATCAGCAACATCGCCGTCACGCCCTGCTCTACCGGTTTCTTGATAATACGCTTCGATGTTTTTGGGTAAACTTAAATGCGCCACAAAGCGTACATTCGGTTTATCAATTCCCATACCAAAGGCGATAGTAGCAACAATGATAATACCTTCTTCTCGTAAAAATCGTTTTTGATTCTTTGCACGTACCTCTGTACCTAAACCCGCATGATATGGCAAAGCATTTAAGCCTTTGTTACTCAACCATTCAGCTGTTGCTTCTACCTTTTTACGTGATAAGCAATACACAATTCCTGCTTCGCCATGGTGCTTGCCTTTAATAAAACTTAGTAATTTATCACGCGCATTTTGGCCTTCTGAAATGGTGTAAGTGATATTGGGTCGGTCAAAACTATTAACATAAACGCCCGCATCATCAAGCCGTAGCTGTTGAATAATTTCAGAACGGGTTCTGTTATCTGCCGTTGCCGTAAGTGCGATGCGTGGCACATTAGGAAACTGCTCTGGCAAGGCGGAAAGGCGTTGATATTCTGGGCGAAAGTCATGCCCCCACTGTGATACACAATGTGCCTCATCTATGGCAAATAGTGCAATTTTACATTGCTTTAATAGCGCTAACGTTTGCGGGCTAAGTATGCGTTCTGGCGCAACATAGAGCATTTCAAGCTCACCATTTAATAAAGCCTGTTCCACTTTATATTGTTCAGCACCTGTCATGGTTGAATTTAAAAATGCGGACTTAATACCCAGCTGTTGTAAGGCATCTACTTGATCTTGCATCAAGGCAATCAACGGCGAAACAATCACACCGACCCCACCAAGCACCATTGCTGGTATCTGGTAACACAAGGACTTCCCCCCACCGGTAGGCATTAAAACGAAAGCATCACCACCCTCTAAAACCTGCTCAATAATATCTTTTTGGTTATGCCGAAAATCATCATAACCAAACGTTGTTTGTAGAATATCTTTGGCTTTCTGAAAGGCTGATGGCATAAAATCACGTATAAATTAAGAAGGTATGAAAAATTGTAGCACAGCAACTACTTTTAACAGACATAAAAAAGCCGAAATACAGAGCTGTATTTCGGCTTTTTCTGCGGTTATTTATTTACGGATAAACGAATAAACAACCTAGTTATTTCAATAAGTTGAGACCTTTGCATGACTCGGATACCGAGTAAAAATGACTGAAATTCCACTGTTTTTCGTTAAAAAATTTGCTAATAACTCATTATTAGCTTTATTTTCCGCCAATTTTTCTTTCGCCACCAACTCGTACAAAGGTTTCAAGTTGAATTAGCCTTTTTTAGCATAGGCACTACACCATGCTTTTTCATTGACCAATTTACCCGTAAAAATAGTACAAGTACCGGCACCACCCGTAGTAGCCGTAAATAGCGCGCAGTTAGAACAACTTTGATCAGCTGTATGCTTAGGCTGTTTAGTAGCATCTACCGTTGCTGTGTCTAATTTATAGCCCAAACCCATCGCCATAGGATCATCTTCAGTTAAAACAGGAATATCATCGGCATAAACTGCATTGGGTACAATAACTGATGCTGCTGCTATAGCCGTTAAACCGAAAATGCTATTTTTAAGCATACTTCTACGTTTTAAATTAATAATGTTTTGCTCTGTTTCGTTTTTCATTAATAGTTCCTTCATTAGTAATAAGCTGCGTGGTAAGTATTACTAATAAAAAAATCACTAACATTGATATTGGTCATTTTTATTAAAAAAAGCCAAACCACATAGAATAAGACCTTTTCACGAACTGTTCTAGGTTGATAGATTTACACACATTGATAAGAGATACTTTAATCACTTATCGAAGTAAATATGCCCCTTTTTAGTTAAATTCAATCTAAACAGCCACAATCTCTTTCAACTGACTATCATAACTATAATGCTGAATCTGCCCCGCCACAATTAACTCAATAGCTCTGTTAATCACATCAAGCGGTGCTATAAACCATTCACGGGGCTGGTGCATCCTGCCTTTGTTATCAGCTACTTTTAAATCTAAACAAACATCGGCTAAAAAACGATGAAGTAAGCTTTCAAACTTTTGAGTATTCATATTGTAAGCTTCATATTCAGCCACAACTTTGACAGGTGACATTAAATAAGTTGGCTCATTCTCAGCATTGGCTATTCGTTTTTCAACAGCCGTTGTAGAAAACCCTACCTTATACAAATTATCAAAGCTTTGGATTTCTGCATTTTTGCTTAATGATTGTAGGATATAGATAGTGCCTGCTAATTCATCTTCTTCTTTGATAACACCTAGATTCTTTTTAAACGCTGAATTAATTTGACCTTCTGTTTGGGTGATAATTTTACCGCCATGATAAAGTGACTTAGCTAATGAGCGATAGAGCATATTAGATTCTGTACCATTCTCAAATATACAGCGAGTTCTACCATCTTTTCTAAAGCGTTTACCCTCAATGGTTTTTTCAGGTGAACTAATATCAATACTTTCTAAATATAAAAGTACACCGCCTAAAATATAGTAATTCCCCTGAACCAGTGATTCACCTTTATCAGTAAAGTGAATCAGCTTTCTTTTGTTCTCTTTCAGATCATTTTGAACCTGAATAAATTGTTCTTCATAGTTCGCAAAGTCCCTGCAAGGTTTACGCTTTGCAACAAAATCCGTTAGCACCCTTGATTGTGAAGGTAGATTGGTTAAATCAAAAATATCTGATTCTTTATTACCTTCATCTATCCCCTAAACCAAGCAAACCCAGCGGGTCAGCATCCAGCACATCATCAACCGTTTCAATCTCTTCTATTGCGACATACGGTTCAGGCACTTCAACATCAGCTAACAGATTATGTTTATCAAGGTCTAATAACATGGCGGTTTTTTCGGGGTTTTCTCTCAAACTTTCTAAACGGCTAAAAAGCCTTCTCTCTTTAATATCACGGCTTTTCGTCGGTTTATGCCCTACCTTGTCTATAAACACATTGATCTCTTCGAAAGAAGATTTCAAGCGGTTATCAGGGCTAATAACAGACGATACTTTAGACTGCGCCTTTAGAATATCCAAAGGGTCATTCTCAAGTATTTCTTTAAGCTCTTTTTCAAAATCAATCATCAGTGTTTATCAATAACCATTACTGCTGTTTTCTACGCTTATTTCTAAGATAGACAATAGATTCAGCCAGTCGCTTTTCTTGCGGATCACTAGCATTAATATTAGGTTCACGCCCAAACTCTTTCATAAATTCAGGAATTTTATCACGATAAAGAATAACCGCTTCTTCATCCGTCATTTCAATACGCCCTGCATCAATCGTATCTTGAATGGTTTTAAGCAGGTTCGCCGTGACACTTTTAGACAATACCTCAAAGGCTTTTTGAAAAGGATTTACCTTGTCGATAAGATCAATATGCAAATCATCAATATTGACAAACTTACCCGCCATTCTAATAAACTTTTTGTCCCAAACTTCTTTGACCTCGCCATTTTTAATCGCAGAATCAACTACAACATGCTGTCTTATAATTTCTAGTTCTTCTTCATTTAGGTCAGGGTAAGCTTTTTGAATGATTTTAGGGATTAGCACTTTATTAATCACTTCAGGGTCAATTACATCACTCGGTAAAGCTTTTAATAACTGTTCATCCTGCAAAATTCTAGCTTTCAAATCATTTAGATCATTTTCAACAATTTGCTTTACTCGGTCGGTCTTTGGCTCTTTGAACCCACCTATTTTAATTGTACCTGCTTCATTCTCTTCATCAGGGAATTTACGCGTTTTAAAGACAAAGTTAGGGGCTAACACCTGCTCCATCAATAACGATGCACTAATCGCCTTTAACATGTTATTAACCGATAACTTTACTGCATCATCTTGTGCATCAGGTTGGGCAATTAAATTAGTAAACTGTGAATGGGTTTTATTTGAGCTATCACGGGTCGCACGCCCGATAATTTGAATAATTTCAGTCAAAGAACCCCGATAACCCACCGTTAAAGCGTGCTCACAATAAGGCCAATCAAAACCCTCTTTCGCCATGCCTAGCGCGATGATTAAATCCAAATCATCAACATCATCCATATCACGCAAATAAGCCGCGACTTTGTCCCTGTCTTTGGGGTTATCATTGACTAAATCAGCGACCTTAATAATTTTTCCATCACTTTTACGCTTTACATGAAGGATGCCTGTTTCTTCATCCTGAAACTCAACATTACCGATAATATCGAGAATCGTATCAACCTCCTTATATTTCTGCTTAGTCGATTCACCCGCATTCACATTGGGGATATGCAAAATCGTTTTTAAATTGGTATCCAGCGCATCATCAATTGCGGTTAAATAACTACGCTGATAAAACTTATAGCCTATCCCCAGCGTTTTTAAATATTTATAGCCATTTAACTGTTGATAATAGTTATAAATAACCTTGGTGAATTTTTCCTCTTCTTCTGGCAATAACACAGGTACGCTATCGCCCCTGAAATAAGAACCTGTCATGGCGATAATATGCGCGCTGGTATTTTTCATAAGTGAGCGCAATACTTCACCTAAACGGTTTTCAGCATCAGCCGACACATGATGAAATTCATCAATTGCAATCAGGCAGTTATCAAACTGACTTTCATCCACCGCATCGAAGGCAAAACGTAACGTCGCATGTGTACACACCAAAATAGTTGCGCTTGAGTCCTCCATAAAAGAAACAAACGCACTCACCTTGCTTTTATCACCACCCGCCACACACAGGTTATATTGATTCTCCACCTCCCAATTAGCAGAAAAGCCATGACTCATTAAATCGGTAGAAGCAAAGGATGCACCAATCGAGCGTTCTGGCACTGCCACAATCACTTTTTTAACACCCTGCTCATAGAGTTTATCCAATGCCAAAAACATTAAAGCGCGTGATTTACCCGATGCAGGTGGCGCTTTTAATAATAAATACTGTGCATCCCTAGCTTCAAAGGCTTTAGCTTGCATATCGCGCATCCCTAGCGGATTAGTGCTTAGGCTGTCACCTGTTTGCGCGTAGGTTACGTCTACAAAATTGGGCATTATTGTTCCTTTTATTAAAAGCTAAAAATTGAATATTAGGGGCGGAAATGATTTTTTATTATTCTAATTCAATCAAGCCTAAAGATTCATTATCTAAAAACTCTCTCAATCGAATTGAATGTGTTCTTAGTAGTCTTTCAATATCTGATACGCGTGTATTTCCAGACTTAACCCACACGACATAAGGTGGAAAACCCTTTAAAACAGATAAGTCATTAAAGTCAGAATCTTGCGAAACAATGACAAAGCCCTCATCTTTCGCATATTGCCAGATTACAAAATCATTAACATTTTGCAAACCCACAAAGCTAACATGGGTTGAATCAGGGTAAATATCTTCCAGCCGTTTACATAGCTTAAAAGATAGATTCTCATCAAAAAGCAACTTCATTATAAGACTGCTACCTGCCTTTCTTTATCAGCCGCAAATGCTAAACTGGCATAAATATCATCTTCTGTAAGCTCTGGAAAATCATCCATTATTTCACTGTTTTTCATGCCGTTAGCTAGCATTTTTAAAACATCATAAACGGTAATTCTCAAGTCTCTAATACAAGGCTTACCTGATCTTTTTCCAGCATTGATAGTAATTATCTTTTTATAATCAATCATTATTAATCATCCTAAAGGTATCTATATATACATAATGAGACCTCATCATAGCAAAAAGAACAAAAAGAAATAAATTAGTATCTCAACTCTATTTGTTCTTTAAACCGTTATTTATTTCTATATCCTCAATCCAAAGTAAATAATCACCCCATTGTTTTGAATTTTTTAATGCCAAATAAAACTTTTTATCTGCGGTTATCATTTTTCCATTAAGCTGTTTAGCTAACACCAAATATAGGCAATCATAAACACTACGATAGGTTTCATGCGCGACTTGTCCTGCCTCCAACAATAAATCTTGCCAGGGATGCATTTGCACAGGCATGTGCAACAATAACGCTTGAATTTGATTGGCTTGATCAAGATTTAATTCTTTACGACGCACTTTTTTACTCAATATACTGCTACATTCTAATTGAGCGAAGTCTGGGATATGCAGCTGTGATCCTAAACACCGTTGCAACAAAGAAGCTTGCTCCCAATGAATCTCAGGAATAAACCATTTAATCACTATGCTCGCATCAAGCACATAGTGATTAACATCATCATTCATTTATCCCTGTCCTCACGAATAAGTTCTGCGCTATCAGAAAACGAATGATTATGTTGATTCTTATATTCAGCAAGTTGCTCACGCACCGCATTAGCATCTTGCCAAAAATCTCTTGGCTGAACTTTAGCTGCGTTTTCAAGAATTAACGCAACTTCAGCCTGTAAGGAGCGATGATTCGCTTTAGCCCGATTCTTCAAGCTTTCAACAACCTCTTTCTGTAAATTTCTTACCAGCAGTTGTGACATGTGACACCTCTCTTATTGATAGCATTATGATAGCATAACTAAAAACCAATGCCCATTTACTCCATCAACCTTAATACTTGACGGTCGTAATCACTACATAGTGCAAATAAGTCCCGTACTTTTTGATAAAAGAATTTTTCAGACAAGCGTATCTCACGAATACGCTGTTGCAGTTCATCAAAATACTGCATGGATTGCCCTGTTTTAAAACGGTCATCATTTAAAACAAAGCCTTTAACAATAAACTCTTTTAAACGCTGAGTTGCCCAAATACGAAACTGCGTGCCTTGTTGGGATTTTACCCGATAACCAACGGATATGATGACATCCAAATTATAGAAATTTGTAGGCTTGGTAGAAAATTCGGAATTTCCGAATTTTCTCAAAGTACCTTCTTCAGATAATTCATTTTCAGTGTAGATGTTTTTTATATGCTCATTAATAGTTGAAACGGCTTTACCAAATAAATGACTCATCTGTGTTTGCGTAAGCCACACAGTTTCATCCACAAGGCGCACATCTAATTGTACACCGCCTTGCATATTCTCATAAATGACTATTTGACTGGCTTCATCCATTAATAATTATCTCTTTCATCTAGTTAGATAAAGCCACCCCCCCCTCTTTTTCGTGGTTTTGTACCGATAAAGCCAATACAAAACATCGAAAAACAGGGGGGGTGGCTTTAAAAAATATCTTTTCTACTCAATAATGCCTCAGAGTGTTTAGGTTTTGTTACAGATCAAGGCGCATTCGCACGCAGAATGTGAGCGTATGCTAATACGTGACCATTCGAGTACGAATGCAACGATGAGATGTGACAAAAGATAAATACTCTGTGGCATTATTCAGCTTCTATCATGGCTTCATACAACTTAAACAAATACTCAAGGCGTTCTTCATCGCTGTTAAAGGCTTGTTTGCGGTAGCATTGTTCTACGGCTACATCCATTTCGTGATGCGCTTTGCGTAAACCATCGGGCATTTTATCGGGGTCATAGAGTTCTGCCATGGTTTTTTCGGGGTGCTTTTCGCGTTCATCCAGTACGTTGAATACATGGTCTTCGAGGGTGGTTTTTTGGGCCTCGCTTATTTCTGGGAAGGGGAAGGTGTTGTAGCACAGGGCGGATGAATAACGTATTCGGGTTTCAAGGCGACCTGCTACAGCGCGTACCCATGTCATGTGGATGCGAGAGGAGATTATGGCGAATATCCACGGTTCTGGGTCGTAAATGCCAAAGTTTGGAGCAACAATAACAGTTTCATTATCCATAAACCCAATAGGAATATAGCTTCTTCTCTCTGATGATACTGCTGGAACAAACAACGAACCTTTGACAGGCATACGTTGATCCCTAAATCTATATGGTGTGCCTGCCAATTTATTTGCACCTGAATCCCTGCTATCTAGACGTACTTTTTCTACTTGATTAATTCTATCTTGAATACTTGCTATTCTAATGGCTTGTTCATAATTGTTCTGATTCAACCAAAGACACCACCTCAATGAACCCTGAATAAACTCTCTAGCGCCTATTAGTTTATATATATATTTTTCAGAGGCTGGATTTTTCTCAACAAATATATTCTTTTCAGTTGGTGATGAAAATATTAGATTTCCTCCATCAACTGCCTTATTTCCGTTCTCCATCACAGGTAGATTAGATAATGGTATTGATTGCTTATCAATAACCAAACTACTGGCATTAGCAAGGTAAGCATTAATATTTTTGACTGCCTGATTTACCCCCTCTTTAAATAAATATCTTTGATAATTGGATTCATTTCTTAACCCAACCACAATACAAGTAACACCTGCATTCCCTTTTGCATTATTAGTCCACTTGAAAGATTGGTGAGCAAATCCAATTTCAATATTCAAAGTAAATATGTGAGGCCATAACATGGCTACTTGTTGTCCCTGACAAATAGAGTTGGTTGAAACAAAAGCTAGTTGAGCATTAATTCCTTGAATATATCGTGAGCCAATCAAAAACCAACAAGCAATATAATCCAAATTTTTATAGCCCTTGATACCTTCAAAAACTACAGCCATATCTTCTTTTTGTTCTTTGGATTGCATACTCGAACCCAAATAAGGCGGATTCCCCATAATAACAATCTCCACCCCTTCATCCTTCGGGCAAACATCCTCCCAATTCACCCGTGTGGCATTGCCACAAACAATATGCCCACCATCCTGCAAGGGCAGTGTCGGTTTAGCCGTGCCAAATACCGCTTTAAAGGCGAGGTTCATTTGATGTTCTGCCAGCCAGAGGGAGAGTTTGGCGGTTTCATGGGCGAAGTCATCCAGCTCGATGCCGTAAAACTGGGTGAGTTGTATGCGCCCTACAAATTCTTCTGATAAAGACATTTGCCCATCATCGAGCCGTTTTAGAATTTCAATTTCAAGCTTACATAACTCTTTATAAGCAATAATTAAAAAATTACCTGAGCCACAGGCAGGGTCAAACAAGCGCAATTGATACAGTCTATCGCGTAGCTTGGATAGTTTCGGTTTACTATCACCTGCTTTGTCCAACTGTTCTTTTAAGTCATTTAAAAACAGCGGTTCAATCACCTTCATAATATTGGCAACCGAGGTGTAGTGCATCCCTAAGCTACCACGCTGGTCGCTATGCACCACCGCCTGCATCATTGAGCCAAAAATATCGGGGTTAATCTGCTTCCAGTTTAACGACCCTGCATCAATAATCATTTTACGTGCTTTGGCATTTAACTTGGGCGCGGGGTAGTCGGTGGCAAACAAGCCTCCGTTGACATAGGGAAAGTCTTTAACGTGCTGGGGTTCAGTGGTGCGTTTTTCAACATTCATCACCTTAAACAGCGCAATCAAATAATCCTGCAAGTCACTGCCATCATCGTTGGTGTGTGAAGCGATGGCATTGGTGAACTGGTCATCCTCAAAGATGCCTGTGTCTTCGGCAAAAAAGCAAAATAATAAGCGTGATAGAAAGATATTCAGCCCGTGGCGTTCTTGCTCGGTTTCTATCTGATTTTCATGGATGATAATATCGTAAAGCTGTGCCAAACTTTCCGCCGCTTTTCTATCGGCAAGTTGTAGGCTTTCAATCTGGGTTTTTTCCATCCCCGCCCACGGCAGGAAAAAGGTATAGTTTTCACTGAGTTCATCCAGCGAAATATCCAGCGTGTCACCCACTTTAGTATCCACCGCTAACAGTGTTTTAAAATCGGTAATAATGATAAAACG
>JALSJN010000015.1 GCA_026989335.1 Thiotrichaceae bacterium | reverse complement strand
GATACCCAACACAAAGGCCGCTACCATCACTTCGATCAAACTGAAGCCAATTTGCGTGTTATTGGTTTGAATAGGTTGCTGCCAAGCATGTTGAGCTTGGTTGGGTTTATTAGAATGTAGATTGATTGGTTTCACATTAATCTCAAATTATTTTTATTATATTGGCTGAACTTTTTGGCTAAAGTACAGCTGTACTATTATATTTTTCAACGAGCATTCTTTAAAAGAAGAAGACTATTACTCGAATAATAACTGATTTTATGTCTGTATTTTGATTTAGCCGATTAACGGTATAAATTTTATCAATTTGCTTCAGCTACAGTGATTTAAACTTTTTTAACACTGCTCTATGCGCCTGAAAATCCGGGTCGCAGTCTTCAACTAATCGCCAAAATTTACTGGAGTGGTTCATTTGTATCGTATGGCAAAGCTCATGAATCATTACGTATTCCACAACCTTCTTTGGCATAAAGAGCAATTTACAATTAAGGCTGATATTCTTACTGCTAGAGCAACTTCCCCAACGTGTCTTTTGGGCGCGAATACTTATGCGGTTGAAGTGAAAGCCATGTTGTTCGGCTAGTGCTTCGAGCATTTCATTGAATATTATGCGTGCCTTTTGTTTTAGCCACTTTTCCAGTAGATGATTAAAGTCATCCAGTTGTTGCTCATCACCTGAAAAGTTAATTACTTTTTGTTCTTTATCAATTTCAAGGGATAGCGCGCTACTTTCTTGTTCTGAGGCAGTTTTCACAAGCCATCTCTCATCAAGCAGCGCGAGGTCAACTTGATGAGGAACTTGTGTATGACGAGGCTCCGGTAACTGAGAAAGTTGTTTAGCGACCCATGCTGATTTACTTTGTACAAAACGGTGTGCTTGCTTGGCTGAGCTACGATATGGCAAGATGACAGAAAGCTCACCTTGATTGTTTAGCTTAATGCGAATGTACTTTGCTCGCCGAGAAGGTTTCAAAGTGTAATAATGATCTTTACCGCTGGGTAAGTTTATTAAAAATACATCATTCATCCTGAGGAACTGCTGTCACTCTGATTGTCATTAATTGCATCACTACTTACACCACCACTTGTATTGCTGCTTGGGCTGTTATTTAAATTTTCGTATTCTTTTAAAAACAAAGCCTCAAGATCATCAATCACCTCATTTGCAGGTCGCCCTTGTATAATATGCGAAGTCATAAAGCCCGATATAGGGTGTAAAATACTTTCTTTATCCACCATCGGGTAGTTTTTCGTTAAGCGTCTAATGGCTTTAACGACACTTTCGGCTTCAGGACGAGGCAAGTCTAAAGGCATCGTAGGGATGATTTCTTCTTCAATGGTTTGTTGATCTTTTGAAAGGTTTTGTTGATTATTTTTAGTTTGTAAAAACTCAGCAAAGCTAAACAAGGTTTGGCGATCAGTCTCTGTTAGTGACTGATACAGCTTAATTAATTGTCGTTCTTCTTTACTACCTTGTGCAGGCATCATTGGAAACATAGTTTACATCCAAAGTCGGATTTCATTGTTTCTAAGAATAACGGTTCTTAGGTTAACTTGTCACGCATAAAAAACGGAGCTTAAAAGCTCCGTTTTTTATGCGTGAACTAAATTTAACCGTTATCTTTACAGTACGTTCGTGCAAATTCTAATAGCTCTTCCATACTGCGAACTCTAAACTTTTGACGCTGACGCACAAAGGAGAACTCTCGTGTTAAAGGCGGGTCAAGCGGCACTGTTTTTAAAGTACCTAACTTAATTTCTTTGGCAATACTCACGCTTGAGAGTATCGAAACTCCCATGCCTGCTTCAATCGCGCCTTTAATCGCTTCAGGGCTACCAAGTTCTAAACACGCTTTTAAAGCATGCTTGCCTAAACCTTGGGACTTAACGTATTCACTAACCACTTCGCGCGTTCCTGAGCCTTCTTCTCGGCAGATAAATGATCCATCTAGCACGTCTTTAATATTTACTGACTTTTGCTTGGCGAATTCATGATCCGGCGGTACGACAACAACTAACTCATCATCACGACACTTTTCTACAACTAAATTTTTATTGGTAACCGGGCCTTCAACAACACCAAGGTCAATCACATTGTTTTCAATCATTGAAACGATGCCATCAGTGTTTGATACACGTAAGCGCAATAATACTTCAGGATTCTTGGAGTTAAAGTCACCCAATAATGCAGGTAACATATATTCCGAAATGGTGGTTGAGGCGCCTAAAGTTAGCGAGCCACTTATGCTTCCGGTTATATCACGAATCGCATTTTCCATTTCTGAATATCTTTCAAAAATATTTTCCGCAAATTCGAAAGCAACGTGCCCTGCTTCTGTTAGGCTAACTCGATTATGCGCACGGTCAAACAATCGTGTATCAAACTGCTCTTCTAATTGACGTATTTGAAACGTCACTGCTGGTTGTGTCATATGCAACATTTCTGCTGCTTTAGTAAAGCTAAGCAGTCGCGCCACCGCATGAAACACCTGTAATCTTCTATCTGACATTTTTCACCCCTCCAAGAGTTTAAGAAAAGATTAACTACTGTTCAAACATTAATGCCAATAAACTGTGATAATCTCAATGCTAATACAATAGTCTTATGGCGATAGTATTATCAGTAACAGAATAGAGTGTTACCGTATCACTTAAACTTATCTATAGCCCTTATTTTATAGGGTTTAGCGTTGAGCAGTGTAGTAATAACACTTTTTCTGGCCCTCCAGACTGTTGAAATAAGCAATTTTATTTCAATTCATTATTTTTATTACGGTTCCCCGGTATTCTTGGATCATCATCATCCATTAATATGCGATGCGCAGGCCCATCTAAATCATCGTATTGACCACTTTTAACCGTGAGTACAAAAGCGATAACGACGACTAGCATCACGAGTACACCTAATAAAATGGTCATTGATAACGCGTCCATACGATTTATTTCCTTCAATTAGTTCGAGAAACTAAAGTATAGTTCCTACAAAAATATTTTCATAGCGTTTATAAATTAAGGTGTCGACCTACTCTTTTTTATTTTTTAAACAACCAAAAGCAATGATTTATCATATAATCTAGAGATTAATACTTGCTACTCTAAAGGAGTCTCTCCCATGTCCGAAAAAATTCACCCAGTACCCGCGGAATTTAAAGCACAAGCTAATATCAATGCTGAGCAATACCAAACCATGTATCAGCAATCGATAGAGAACCCTGAAACTTTTTGGGCAGAGCAAGCTGAAAAGTATGTTACTTGGTTTAAACCGTGGGATAAGGTTTCTGACTGGAGTTTTGATCAAGCCGATTTACATATCAAATGGTTTGAAGGCGCGAAACTAAATGTTTCATACAATTGTTTAGACCGCCACCTTAAATCTCGTGGCGATCAAACGGCTATTATTTGGGAGGGCGACAACCCAGAAGAAGACCGCCACATTAGCTATAAAGAACTACACGCCGAAGTCAGCCAGTTTGCCAATGTACTTAAAAATCGCGGAGTCAAAAAAGGGGACCGAGTTTCTCTTTATATGCCGATGATCCCCGAAGCTGCTGTTGCTATGCTGGCTTGTACTCGCATTGGCGCAGTCCACTCCATCGTATTTGGTGGTTTTTCACCCGATGCACTTAAAAGCCGAATTTTAGACTCAGATTGTCAGGTGGTAATTACCGCAGATCAATCCATGCGTGGCGGTAAAAAAGTCCCGCTTAAAACCAATGCCGATAAAGCCTTAGAAGGTTGCCCCAATGTACATACCTGCATCGTCGTAAAACGTGGTGGTGATCCTGTAGAGTGGAATAATGAGCGCGATGTATGGTATGGCGAAGCAATTGCTGCTGCCAGTACAGATTGCCCTGCGGAAGAAATGGATGCCGAAGACCCTCTCTTTATTTTATACACCTCTGGCTCTACAGGTACACCCAAAGGCGTACTCCACACAACAGGTGGATACTTATTACAAGCCGCCATGTCACACAAATTGGTATTTGACTATAAAGACGGTGAAGTCTACTGGTGTACCGCCGATGTTGGCTGGGTAACAGGGCATACCTATATTGTTTACGGCCCTCTCACTAATGGCGCGACTACCTTAATGTTTGAAGGTATCCCCACCTACCCTGATGCTTCACGCTTTTGGCAGGTGATTGACAAACATCAAGTTGCTAGCTTTTATACAGCGCCAACTGCTATTAGAGCTTTAATGGCAGCGGGAGATGCCCCTGTTAATGCAACCTCACGAAAATCCCTACGTTTACTTGGAACAGTGGGCGAGCCCATCAACCCAGAAGCTTGGGAATGGTATAACAATGTCGTTGGTAATAACCAATGCCCGATTGTTGATACTTGGTGGCAAACCGAAACTGGCTCTCATTTAATGACTCCCCTACCCGGTGTGCATGATTTAAAGCCTGGCTCTGCAATGGCTCCCTTTTTCGGTTGTGATCCTGTCTTACTTGATGATGAAGGTAATGAAATCACTGGCAACCCTGCTGCTGGTAACTTAGCCATGAAACAACCGTGGCCATCCATGATGCGTAGTTTATACGGCAACCATGAACGTTTTTATGAAACCTACTTTTCAATGTTCAAGGGTTATTACTTTACCGGAGACGGCGCGCGTCGTGATGAAGACGGCGATTATTGGATTACAGGACGTGTGGATGATGTGCTTAATGTATCTGGGCATCGACTTGGCACGGCTGAAATTGAGTCAGGCTTAGTGCTCCATCCTAACGTTGCCGAAGCTGCTGTAGTCGGTTACCCACATGACATCACCGGACAAGGCATCTATGCCTACGTGACGTTAATGGGCGGCGAAACAGGAACCGATGAACTAAAAGCAGAGTTAGTAGCATTAGTTAGGAAAGAGATTGGTCCAATTGCTAAAGTCAATATTATCCAATGGGCGCCAGGACTACCTAAAACCCGCTCAGGTAAAATAATGCGTCGTATTTTGCGAAAAATTGCGACCAACGAAGTAGATGAACTTGGAGATATCTCTACATTGGCCGACCCGTGTGTCGTTGAAGACTTAATTGAGAACCGCGAGAATCGTTAACGGAAAAGGTGACTCATGGAGCGTATGAAGGGTTTTATACCTTAGCGCGCTTCATGGCTCACCTTGTATTTTCTTATTTTAAGACGTTTCGCAGTCACTCCTAAGTAGTATCTTTTCGCTTAATAAAGAAATTAACCACGGCGAACAAGGTAATAACTAAAACAATCAAAAATGAGATAGCATTTAACACAGGCGTAGAGCTAAAGCGTATCCGTGAATATAAATCTATCGGCAAGGTCGGATCTGATCCCACCAAGAATATCGTGGTATTGATATTTGAAAAGCTTAGCAAGAAAGCAACAATAAAAGCACCGATTATCGCGGGGCGTAAAAAAGGAATGGTCACGTACCAGATGGCTTGTATTCGTGTTGCCTTTAAGCTTAATGCCGCCTCTTCAAGGGAGCGATCAAACTTTTTTAAACGGGCAGCCACCAGTAACATTACATAGGTTGCACCAAATGAAAACTGGCCGAATATAACCAACCAATAGCTGGGCCTAAAAAGCTCTATATCAATACCAAAGTTTTTTTCTATCAAATTACCAGCATAAGTTGAACTTAATAAAATAGATATACCGAGAATCACACCCGGTATAACCAGCGGTGTTAATGCCAAAAAGTATAATAATCCTTTAAATTTGAACTGTTCTTCTTCAAATAAAAGTGCGGCAATAGTTCCGATAACCATAGACATTGTGGCAACAATTAATGCGGTGGTTAAGCTGGTTACAATGCTTTCCATTAAATTAGAGTCCGCAAAAAGTCCTTCTCTTTCGTCGGTCGCTGAAAAAAACCAATCGAGCGTAAAGCCATTCCACGGCAATGCAATATAATTCGAGTCATTAAACGCCAGTACCGAAATGGCAATCAATGGCATCACTAAAAATAGAAAAAACAATGCTACATAAATTCTGTAACCCAAAGTATAGGCGGCGGTGTTTGGTAATGAACGTATCATCTTAAGACCCCACTCTGTCGAGCTTTTGACCCGATAGTTTTAATACTAACCAGATAATCCCGGAAGATAGCATTAATAATAAAAAACCAAAGGCAGCGCCTTCATTCCAGTTAAAGGTGGTTAAAAATTTATTGTAAATTTGCTCGGTAAACCATAATGAACTTTTACCACCTAAAATGTTAGGCGCGAGGTAATCACCAATCACCAACATAAATACAATAATTGCACCAGAGACAATACCCGGCATGGAATACGGGATAATAATGGTTCTAAAAATTGTCCACTTAGATGCACCAAGATCACTGGCGGCTTCGATTAACGAGTCATCAAGGCTCTCCAATGTTGACATAACAGGAACCACCATAAATAACATCGACATATACAATAAACCAAGAATCATACTAAAATCGGTATACAGCATATTGATCGGCTCGTCTATCAACCCAATAGCCATTAAAAAATGATTAATAATGCCGTGATCTCCCAGTAACACCATCCAACCATAAACCGTTACTAACTCACCCACCCACAAGGGAATTAATAATAATAAAATAAAGAATGCCGCATTCTTTTTAGAAATTACTTTGGTTAAATAAAAGGCAATGGGAAAAGTGACAATAAAGGCTAACGCGGTCACGCCTATCGCATAAGCAGCGGTTTTCACGAAGGTGAGCCAGTAAATTTCTTCCTTGAAAAAAGCAATATAATTATCTAAAGAAAAGACCTTATCGCCATTATCATTTTCAATCTGAAACGAACTTATTAACAAATCCAAGTGCGGTAAAACAATCAATAACACTAGCCACAGTAATACGGGAATAATCAATAGGTAGAGTGTGACATTAAACGGTTTTTTAGGTTTTATTGACTGCTGCATATTGTGCCTCCTGTTCATGAGTTTTAATTAATAGCGCTGTAGTCAATAACATTTTAGATCATCAGTATGAATACCAACCTGTAAGGTTTGCCCTTCACTTAAGCCATCAAACTCAGCATTTTGTGGCAAAGAGATCAGCAACTCTTCCGTGGTTCCCGCAACCGTGGTTGCAAGCTTGGTATTTGAACCGTCAAATAAAATAGTTTTAATCGTGATTTCAAAACTTTCAACGTCGCTTAAATCACTTGAGGGGTTAATGATTAAAGCTTCTGGACGAATATACAAAACAGTTGCAGTGCCCGCGTAAGACTTTTTATTAATCCTCCAACCCTTGCTCGTAATTAAGGTTTCAGCTTGCGTTCGTTCAAGCTCAAAGCGATTGCTATCACCCACAAACCCCGCCACAAATGCCGTTTTTGGATTTTTATATAGGTTTCTTGGCGTATCTATTTGCTCAAAACGCCCTTCATGCATAACCGCAATCTCATCACTCATCACCAGTGCTTCTGATTGGTCATGCGTGATATAAATAAAAGTGGTGCCAATTTCGCGTTGCAGTAATTTAAGCTCTACTTTCATATGTTCACGAAGTTTTCTATCTAATGCGCCCAGGGGTTCATCGAGTAATAAAATTGACGGCTTCATAACTAATGATCGTGCAATCGCCACACGCTGCTTTTGCCCGCCCGATAAAGCCGTAACATCTTTTTTCTCGTAGCCCTCAAGCCCAACTCGACTTAGTATTTCATTAACTCTTGAATCAATCTCCGTGTTACTAAGCTTTAGCCGCTTTAAACCAAAGGCGACATTTTCTCTCACATTCATCATAGGGAAGAGTGCTAGGTGCTGAAAAACGATATTAACAGGTCGTTTATCGGGCGGAACACCTTTCATAGACTCGCCACGAATAATTACCTCACCCTCAGTTTCTGGCTCAAAGCCCGCAATGATTCTTAATAAGGTAGATTTACCACAGCCCGATGAACCTAAAATTGAAAAGAAGCCACCATCTTTTACGCTAAAATTAACATCCTCTACCGCGGTGAAATTACCAAATCGTTTGGTTAAATGTTTAATTTCTAAGATATTGCTCATTGTATCTCCTGATTTTGAACAATAAAAAAGCACTTGATTTATAACATTTCAAGTGCTCTTTTTTAACTCTACTTTTATAACTGCCGTTATTTAGCCGCTTTAATTCTATCTAGTGCTTTAGCTTCAATAGACTCAAACCCGTCAGGAACAGGCGGGTGCCATTTAATATTGGCAATATCGTCTGCAGTGAATGAGCGTTCAAAATCAGCCTTTATTCCAGCATCAAGATACTTAGCTGCATCTTTAGAAGCCGTACCGTAATTGCTCGCATTGGTAATAATCGCAGCATTTTTAGGACGCATAATAAAGTTAATCCACTTATACGCACCTTCAACATTCTTAGCTTTTGCAGGTATCGCAAAGGTATCAATCCAGCCTAGTGCACCACTTTTAGGTGCGATAAAGTCAATATCAGGATTGGTTTTATGCACCGACCAACCTTTTGCATCCCAACCAGAAATAACGTCAGCATCACCACTTTTAATGATTTCCACTTGAGTATCACCGCTGGTCCAGTAGTTTTTAACCAATGGCTTTGAGTCAATCAGCTTTTTTTCAACTTCATCAATCAATGCTTGGTACGCTTTTTTATCACCATAAAGTGCAAAAGGGTCTTTACCCATGCCAAACGCTGCCGCAATTAACAATGGTCTTTTTAAACGATAAGAAATTTTACCTTTAAACTTAGGGTTCCATAGATCAGACCAGTCTTTCGCATCAGGCGCATTTTTCTTATTCACTATCATGCCTGTGGTGCCGTAAACGTGCGGTACGCCATAACCCTTACCATCAACACCGGTATTTTTCTTTACCGCATCAACCATAGAGGTTATTAACTGATCTGTATTTACTTTTGAATAATCAATTGCTTGATAAATTTTATATTTCTTTTGTACCGCTGTAATTCTATCTTGGCTAGGTTGTGCTAAATCAAAACCAGCTCCACGGGTTGCGCGCAACTTAGCAACCATTTCTTCGTTGTTACTGTAAGTGATTTTCACATCAATGCCGGTTTCCTTCTCAAAAGCACTCACTAAGGCTTTCGGGGCATAACCTTTCCATGTAATTATCTTTAAGGTGTCTTTTGCCATTGCACTTGAACTTAAGGCGAGTGCAACTGCTCCTGCTAAAATTTTACTTTTTATCATCATCTGCTTTCTCCTTGATTAAACATCATTTTTCTATTCCATAACTATAGTACTTATTTATGACAAAATTATGACTATTTTTCCACCTGAAAAATAAACAGCTTAGTCATCAAAATTACATAATTCATCAATAATAATTAAATCAATGCTATCTAAAGTGCTATAAATATCTTATGTTAATCGTACAAATCAGCGACCTACACATTACTACACCTTCAAAGAAGGCTTACGGTGTTGCATCAACGGGTGACAATCTTTCGCTGTGTGTCGATCACATAAACCAACTCAAGCCACAACCTGATTTAGTCCTTGTTACAGGTGATATTTGTAATGAGAATTCCTTTGATGAACTTATCAATGCTAAAAATTTACTTGATGAGCTTAACTATCCATACTACGTCATGCCAGGCAACCATGATACCCGTAATGATTTAACTGCTGTTTTTGGCACAGTACATTGCCCCGTAAGTTTTGAAGAAAACAATCCGTCTAGCTTTATAAGTTATATTATTGATTATAAGGCGCTTCGCATGATTGCTATTGATAGCACCATTAAAGGAAAATCAGGTGGCGAACTTTGTAAAAATCGCCTTGCGTGGCTAAAAGATCAGCTAGATAAGGAGCAGAATAAACCAACCATCATAATCATGCATCATCCACCCATTAAACTTGGTGTATTTGAAACTGATATGGATATATTTATTGGCACTGAAAAACTGGGCAAACTTTTAAATAATTATTCCAATATTAAAGCCATTTTGAGTGGTCATATACACCGCCACACCCATACTTTATGGAGCAACACCGTTGTTATAACCGCCCCAAGTACGAGTATGGAGCTGATGCTTGAACTGGACTCAAAACAGCCCTCAAAGTTTTATAATGAACCGCCTAGTTATCTTCTGCACTATTGGACACCTGACAATAATCTAGTTAGCCATGCTATCGTCGTTCATGAAACTAATGGCCCCTACCCTTTTAGGTCTTATTAGGTCGACGTATTATGAGCCTTCAAACCTTAGCTCTAGGTTTTCTTTACTGCTAAAAATCAATTTCATTTCATCGACAGAAATAGTCATTATAATTCTACGCTCGGGTAGCCCACTAATACGTTTTTCACATATTTTTATGTTTTTAGCGTAAAGACCAAGTAAACCTTTTGCTTTTCTTGTTAGTCGGATTTGAAGATCCACTTTTTTAATATCTTGCGTATAACTTAAGCGCTGCGGCACACAAAATTTAATCACAGGTGAACGAGTGGCGATTTTTATATTTTTTTCATTCACATCAAGTGTTTGATTTAAACTGCTTACAATGTGTTGTGCGGTATCAATGCCTTCTTGCCAACACCAAGCTGCTGTTTCTACAGGCCTTAGAACATTCCCTGATGCAAAAAAACGAGTATCAGAGCATCGCCCAAATTGATCAACCAGTGGCCCATTAGATAAGGTATCAATGTCTAAATGACCCAAGCGAGCTAAGGAAGCCTCTGGTGTAAACTGTCCCGTAAAAATAACACCATCACATTGAATGGTTTCTAACTGGCCCGATGCTGTTTCCACCCTTACGGCCTCTACGCGCTTTTTGCCAATGATCTCAACTAGACGGGTTTTATTTAAAAATTTTACGCCTTGTAATCGAGGGTATAACGATAAAAATGCCCACGCTGTGGGTCTGGCATTTTCTTCTATCATTGCTACCGGTTTTATACTTGCATGACGACAGGTCGCAACTGATGAGAATGAAACCAATTCAGAACCAATGATTACAGGTCGTTCAAAAGGTTTGTTCTCACTCAAATAGACCATGGATTGTAAAGCACCGGCAGTCATGATCCCCAAGGGACGCTGCCCTGAAATTAATCGCACAGAGCGTGGCTTTTCACGGATTCCTGTTGATAATACCACGCTCTTAGCATTAAGCGTTTTAACACCTTCTTCTGTAGAAAGCGTCAACAGCCCACCTTTCTCAATAGAGACAACAGTCGTATTTAAGGCAATTTTTACGCCCTGCTTTAAGGCCGTTTTCACTAACTGTTTCGCATATTTCGGTCCAAAATAAACGCGTTTAAATTCACGCATTCCAAAGGGAGAATGCCCACAATGCCTTGGGTTGCCACCTGCATCCCCAAACCTTTCTATAACCCAAACATCCTTGATCCCCTGTTTTTTTAAAGCAATCGCCGTTGATAAACCTGCTGGGCCACTGCCAATAATGGCTACCTCACAACTTTTTGGTATGTTATTCATTTACGCCACCCTTTACAGGCTTTGCTATTGGCTCTTTAAAGTAGCCTTCCGTCAACTGACTTAATTGAGCTGAGCAATAAAAGCCTTGGCAACGCCCCATAGTGACCCGAGTACGTCGCTTTAAACCTTCTAAACTGCCTGCTGGCATTACCCCTGTTAGTGCTTTTTTTATTTCACGTTGCGTCACCCATTCACAGTGACAAACAATCCCTTCATTACCCTTTTGTTTCCAATCACGCTTTTCACTTTCGGCGATAGGTATTACTGATGGATAAAGGGGAGAACCAAGTGGTTGATGCTTTTTCGAAGCAGATGAATACATTTTAAAAACATATTGCGCTATGCCTAATGCGCCAGTAAGTCCCGTTGAGCGAATACCACCGACAGAAATATAGTTTTTATCATCAAAACGTTCGATACAGTAATCTTTAAATTGGGTCGCTGGACGAATCCCAGCGTAAGTTGCAGTAATCGGTAAATTAGCTAACGCAGGAATAATTTCAATCCCTTTTGCTTTTAAAGCATTTAACGCATCCCGCGTGACTGATGCATCATCGCGGCTTTGTTGCTCTTCGGCTGTCGGGCCAACCAACACATTACCAAACGCCGTTCGGCATACCACAACACCCTTGGTAATATCATTGGGCACAGGCAATATAATTGATTTAATGAGTCGACTAGCGGCCTTGTCATAAACTAAAAACTGGCCTTTTCTCGGTCTAATCTCAAAAGAGGTTTTATTTAATAACAATGCATCCAACTTGTCGCCATAAAGCCCTGCGCAATTTATAACGGTCGAGCATTTTACGCTACCTCGCGTGGTTTTAAGAAGCCAGTAATCACCATTAAACTCGCCACTTTTTACTTCTGCATTGCGTAACAATTTAGCGCCATTTTTGATGGCTTGAAGCATATAAACCGTTGGCGCTGTCCAAGGGTCGATAACAAACTCCCTAGGCACATGAATCGCTGCCTTTACCTGAGAAGATAGTTCAGGCTCTAATAATAAGGTTTGCTTGGCTGATAGTAACTTAGCATCCACTACACCGTTTAACTGGGCTTTTGCAAGTATCCCTTCTAACAAATTTTCTTCAGCATGCGTCCAAGCAGTCACAAGCGCGCCCGTTTCCAATAACGGTAAGTTTAACTTAGCACGAATTTGAATATATTCTTGATAACCCTCAACAATACAACCATGCTCCACAGAATTAGGTGGAGCATCAAAACCGGTATGCAAGATTGCGGAATTTCCTTTGCTAGCACCATCAAGAATATCAGTACTTTTTTCGAGTACTAGAACGCTAGCACCCTCCAAAGTAAACCGCCGTGCCATCGCACAGCCTACAATACCAGCACCCACGATGATGACATCATAATTTGATGACGTTTCTTGTATTTTCATATTAGTTTATTAATAAATACTATCCGCAAAGGTCTCATAGTACTAAAAATTAAGTACTCTTTTATGACTTTTATCACCGGTATTTTCCACTTTATAAAAAGACTTCAATAATTTGAACTAAGCTTCGAAATATAATCATCAAAAATTGACTGTTAAACTATGAAAAAATTAAAGAAATTTGAAGTGGTTGCTCATCGAGGAGATAAAGCAAGCTACCCTGAAAACACGCTTATCGCGATGAGATCAGCCTTAAAAAAAGGCTGTACTTTCATTGAGTGCGATGTTCAACTTAATGCAGAAAATTGTTTTTATTTACTCCACGATGATAATTTTAAAAATACAGGCGGCATCAAACAATCAATTCTAGAGATGACAAACACACAGATTGACGCAATAACTGTACACGAACCTAAGCGCTTTTCTAATTCATTCAAGCCCACACGTGTTCCCCTTTTGAAAGAACTTTTACAATTAATGCAGCAATTTCCTCATGCCAAAGTGATGGTTGAAATTAAACAGCACAGTATCGACAAATGGGGAGTCAATAACGTTATGAGCTTACTTCTCAAACAATTACAGCCTTTTTCTCAACAATGTATTCTAATTTCATTTAATGCTGAAGCCGTTCTTATTGCACAACAATCGAGTAAGTTGAAAACAGCTTGGGTTTTAAAAAATCACAATCATGAAAGCTTACAAAAAGCGCAGCGGCTAAAACCAGATTATCTAATTATTCATAAAACAAAAGTCCCACTTAATAAGGTCGCCTATAAAGGAACGTGGGATTGGATGCTCTACGGCATCGAAAGCAGTGCGGAAGCCCAAAAGTTTGCACAGCTAGGCTATTACCTAATGGAAACTGATAACATTTGCGCACTAATGGAAGGAGATCAAAAGGAGGCTTGTAATGAACTATGACATCATCATCATTGGTGCAGGCATACAGGGTGCGGGAGTTGCTCAAGCGGCATGTGCGGAAGGTTATCGAGTTTTAGTGGTGGAGCAATATACAAAACCTGCACAAGGCACCTCTAGCCGTTCATCAAAACTTATTCACGGTGGCTTACGTTACTTAGAAACGGCCCAGTTTTCCTTAGTCTATGAGTGTTTACAAGAGCGTAAACGCTTATTAAAAAATGCCCCTCATCTAGTCAAACTTGTTCCTTTTTATATTCCTGTGTATGAAAAGAGCCATAGGAAACCTTGGAAAATTAGGCTTGGGTTGGCCCTTTACTCTTTATTAAGTTTTACACCTTTTGAATCCATTCCTAAATCAAAATGGTCATCATTAAAGGGGCTTAACGTACAAGGATTGAAAGCTGTTTTTAAGTATTACGATGGGCAAACGGATGATAAGAAGCTCACTCAAGCGGTATTAGCTTCAGCAAAAACATTAGGTGCTGATATTATTTTTTCCTCTCACGTAGAATCTATCGCAATTGGCTCGAAGTTATGCCGTGTCACCATTATAAATGATGGAAAAAAGGAGTTACTAAAAAGCCTGCTTGTCATAAATGCGGCTGGGCCATGGGTTAAATCCATTGTAAAACGGTCATCACCCATCATTACAGCACAACCTAAAATAGATTTAGTTCAAGGAACACATATTATCGTGCCCAAAACATCCAAGCTTCTCGGCATGTACTATCTAGAAGCACCACAAGACCAACGAGCAGTATTTGTAATGCCATGGAAGGGTCAACTATTAATTGGCACCACTGAGGTTACATACAGCGGCGACCCCGCGGATGTTGCTCCACTAAAAACCGAGATTCAGTATTTACTTAGCGTTTATAATCATTATTTTTCTGCAAACTTGTCGCAATCAGATGTAATTGCGTCGTTTGCGGGCTTACGAGTGCTCCCACAATCAGTCGGCTCTGCTTTTTCTCGGCCTCGTGATACGTTGTTAGTGGGTGATAATGGCGATCAATCAAGAATGTTTAGCCTCTATGGCGGTAAGCTCACAGCTTATCGAGCTACGGCTGAAAAGGTGGTATTGCGGTTGCGTAAGGTCTTCTTACCTACTACGGCTAATAAGGTCGTTAATACTCGGAGTTTACGTTTACCTTAGTCACAATAATCCTTTGTCACAGGAAAAATGCGTGTATTTAAAGTTTATTATTTTAGACAGAGAATGAATAAGGCTTCAAAAAGTTGCCTTGTCACCTCTTAATTCAGCTTTTGGCGTTAGCAAATGAATTGACTTATTCGCTGCCTAGTATCTTTTTAATAGTTTCATTTTTAATTGAATAATATACGCGGTTTGCTTCTTTTCTAGATTTTACAATACCTTTATCTTTAAGCAGACATAAGTGCTGAGAAACATTTGACTGAGTCGTACCTACTGTTTTTAGTATGTCCTGTACGCTCATTTCACCTACACCAATAATACAAAGAATTTTGAGCCTCAAAGGATGTGAAATGGCTTTAAAGGAGCGTGAAGCTTCTTCAATATTGCTTTCTGCAAGTATACCCTTGATGAATTCACAATTAGCATTAGCTGCATTCTCAAGTACGGTATCTGTGTTGCTTATTTCTAGAAGTGTCATATTTTTATTTAAATATTAGTATATGCTAATATATTATACCTATGATTCATCCAAAGCCACTTTATTTTTTAAATGAATGGAGTGCCCACATACAAGCAATATTGGTTTGATGAACGCATTGAATAAGATAAGTGTCATAAACATGCCTATTTCTGATTCAGATTATTCTTACCTATTTCTCATGTACTGACTTTAGAGCACATAAAAGAGTAAGCCTCTGTATTTTACTTGTTTCTTTTTTCTCCTTCATTTTCAATAACTACAATCACAGCAGAAGTGTCTATCGTGACCGCTACAATTTTACTCAGGTTGTAAATTTAAAATGAAGAGTGAGTTAATGTGCGATTGTATAAAATAGAGACATTTATGCTTTTGCGTCGTAGACACACAACACCCCCACATAAAGCGATCTGGAGTGATTTGAAATTTAAAGGCTTTAAGTTTCGCTGGAGTTCTACTTACGTTGCTTGTTCGCGCTTCTCCGACTCTCCCTTCGGGATTCGCTGGATACTTTTGCGCCCTTCTTATTTGGTGGGGCTGGAATGGTTTGGATCTTGAGGTTTTTAGCTTCGCTTGGGATTCCTGACGTTGCTTGTTCGCGCTTCTCCGACTCTCCCTTCGGGATTCGCTGGATACTTTTGCGCCCTTTAGGGGGCTGCAAAAGCAAAATGGCGACCCATCTCTGAGTCGCCAACCGCTAGGAGGGTATGTCTCATCTGACCCCAAACTTATCGTTATACCCATTGATAAGTTTGCGTTGATCAGATGTTAATTAGTATATCAGCAAATTCTAACTTATATCAAGAAAATATTAATTTCTTTGTGGTTTTTATTTAATATGTTGGGTAAATCCGTATTCTTCTGCGGTTTATAGCTATATTTATTGCTTTACATTAGTCTAAGTTTCGCCTGTTTAGATAACCGTAACTATGGCAAAATACGCCCCAGTTTTTAAACAACCACATAAAGGCTCACACGAAATTTAAGTTATGACTGAATACCTCCTCATTATTGTCGGCACTGTTTGGGTAAATAATATTGTTCTCTCCCAGTTTTTGGGTTTGTGCCCTTTTATGGGTGTTTCGCGTAAACTTGAAACTGCAGTGGGCATGGGTTTAGCGACAACGTTTGTACTAACTCTCTCCTCCATTAGTAGCTTTCTGGTGTATGAATATTTACTCGAACCTTTTCATTTAGAATATTTAAAAACCATTAGTTTTATTTTAGTAATCGCCGCGATTGTTGGTTTTACTGAACTGGTGGTGCAAAAAACCAGCCCCCTGCTCCATAATGTTTTGGGTATTTATTTACCTTTAATCACCACGAATTGCGCGGTTCTGGGTGTCGCTTTACTCAATACCCAACAATCTAACAGTTTTATTGAATCCGCTTTATACGGCTTTGGCTCAGCGATAGGATTCACCTTAGTGTTAGTCCTTTTTGCAGCAATGCGTGAGCGACTGGCGGCTTCTGATGTACCAGAGGCCTTTCAAGGTAGTGCTATCGGTATGATTACGGCGGGTTTAATGGCGCTTGCCTTTATGGGCTTTACTGGCTTGATCAAAGTTTCATAACGACGACTCACTAATACAATACTGATAATGACAATCCTCACAGCAGTTCTTATTTTAGTCGGTCTTGCGGCAGTTTTTGGCCTCATTCTTGGTTATGCCTCGGTACGCTTTAAGGTTGAGGGCGACCCACTTGCGGATAAAGTCGATAGTTTATTACCACAAACACAATGCGGCCAATGTACGTTCCCCGGTTGTCGCCCTTATGCCGAAGCTATCGCGAAGGGTGAAGCGCCCATCAATCAATGCCCTCCTGGTGGCGAGACCACGATGCTCGCGTTGGCTGATTTGCTTGATGTGGAACCATTAGCACTGGATGAAGAAGATAGTAAAGAAAGCGATATGCCAGAAGTTGCAATCATTATCGAAGAGGATTGCATCGGCTGCACTTTATGCATTCAAGCTTGCCCGGTCGATGCGATTGTCGGTGCTGCCAAAATGATGCATACGGTCATCGAATCTGAATGTACCGGGTGTGAATTATGTCTGCCCCCTTGCCCTGTGGATTGTATTATTATGCAACCGCTTGACACCACGATTGATAATTGGAAGTGGAAGCCGCCTGTCGCCACAGAAAAGACATATCCTGTTATCCCTATTGTGCTTGAAACAAACGCTAAGTCGATACGATCATGATAACGGTAAATTCTACAAATCACTCAAATGAAAAAGTAACGCCCAGAAAGCTCGGGACGTTTCACGGCGGCGTACATCCACCGTTTCATAAAGATGACTCAAACAAACCAGTGATTAACTTTGCCGGCATCCCTAAACGATTAGTCTTGCCTTTACGTCAACAGCTCGGTAGTGATGCAGAGCCTTGCGTTTCGGTAGGCGACTCTGTCTACAAAGGTCAACTAATTGCGCACCTTAACCATCATGAAGGAGCACTTAGCGCGAATATTCATGCCCCAACCTCAGGGATTATTGCTGCGATTACCAAACACGCACTTCCTCATCCTTCAGGTTTACAAGCCCAATGTATTATTATTGAGCCCGATGGTAAAGATGAGTCATCTTCAGAGCATAGCTTCAAACCCATTACTGACTACGCCACCTTTTCACAAAATGATTTATTAGAACGTATTCAACAAGCAGGTATCGTGGGTCTCGGTGGCGCTGCTTTTCCTACTGCTGTTAAACTCGCTGGCTCTAAAAATGCTAAAATTAAAACACTCATTATCAATGGAGCAGAGTGCGAGCCCTACATCACTTGTGATGATCGGCTAATGCGCGAAAAAAGTGCTGAAATAATTTTGGGCATAAAAATCGTATTACGTTTAATTAATGCTGAAGAATGTTTGATCGGCATAGAAGATAATAAGCCAGAAGCCATTGAAGCAATGCGCTTAGCCAGTGCTAATGAATTTGACATTGAAGTCGTAAGCATTCCTACGATCTATCCCAGTGGTGGCGAAAAACAGTTAATCAAAATACTTACAAGGAAAGAAGTACCCAGTGGCGGCTTGCCTTCAGAGCTTGGTTTATTGAGTCAAAATGTTGCGACAGCCTATAGTATTTATCAAGCTGTAATGGAAGGCCAACCCTTAATTTCACGCATTATCACCGTCACAGGTAACGGGATTTTGCACCCGCAAAACTTTGAAGTGTTAATAGGCACCAGCTTCGCGCATTTAGCCGAACAAGCAGGTGGCACCAATAAAATGGCTGATCATTTAATTATGGGTGGCCCGATGATGGGCTTTGCACTGGAAGATGACAATATTCCCATCATCAAAGCCACTAACTGCGCACTATTTACCTCTAGCACTGCGTTGCGTGAATCTAACCCAGCCTTTTCCAGCCAAGCTATCATGCCTTGTATCCGTTGCGGAAAGTGCATGGATGTTTGCCCTGCCAATTTATTGCCACAGCAATTATATTGGCATATCCGCGCGAAAGACCTTGAAAAAGCAAAGGAGCATAACTTAAAAGACTGTATCGACTGTGGCTGTTGTAACTATGTTTGCCCCAGCCATATTCCACTGGTTGATTACTATCGCTTTGCTAAGGTAGAACTACGAGAGCAAAAAATCGCCCAAGAAAAAGCAGATATTTCCCGCCAACGCCATGAGTTTTTACTCTATAGAAAAGAGCGCGATAAGCGTGAACGCGATGAAAAACGTGCGGCACATAAAGCACAGTTACAAGCAAAAAAAGCAGCTATCGCCAAGAAAAAAGCAGACACTGGTGAGAATGCTGATAGCGATAAGAGTGATATAAGCAATTCAGACACCACAAAAGCTGATGCTATAAAAGCTGCCGTAGCACGAGCCAAAGAAAAGAAAATCGCCAGAGAAACACAGGCAGATGAAAGCCTAGGAAAAAAATCACCCCGCATAAAACCCACTAAAAACACGGGTACAAACGATGAAATTTAAGACTAATACCTCGCCCTTTTTTAGTAGTGAAAACAATGTACGTTCCGTCATGTTACAGGTGCTTATCGCACTTATTCCCGGTACTTTAGTGGTCGCATATTTCTATGGCTGGGGAATTTTAATCAATGTAGCTCTCAGCGTGTTTTTTGCATTAGCCTTAGAAACCCTCGCTCTCATCCTACGGAAACGCCCTATTTTACCTTTTTTAGGTGATTTTAGTGCGTTCATTACAGGTTGGTTATTAGCCTTAACATTACCACCCTTGATACCTTGGTGGGTGATTTTTGTTGGTGTGTTTTTTGCTATCATCGTGGCTAAACACCTCTACGGCGGGCTTGGCTACAATCCTTTTAATCCTGCAATGGTGGGCTTTGCGGTACTAATAATTTCATTTCCTTTAGAGATGACACAATGGATTCAAGCTAATCACATCAACACGATCAATACACTCCAAACAACACCACCGTTTGGATTTATCGACAGTTTAAAAAGTGTTTTGGGCATAGCCGCCAGCACCCCTGACTGGGATGCGATCACCATGGCAACCCCTTTAGATGCGGTAAAAACAGGGCTGCGTGCAGGTATGCCGTATTCTGATATTATTAACCAGTCTCCCTATTTAGCTAAGACTACCAGCAATACTTGGCTCTGGTCCGGCTTAGTCTTTACACTGGGGGGGCTATGGTTACTGTATAAAAAAGTCATTCACTGGCAAATTCCTAGCGCATTAATCCTTGCTTTAATCATGATTTCTAGCTTATTTCATCTCTTTTCAAATGAAACTTATGCCTCACCATTACTTCACGTATTTAGCGGCGCCACAATTCTGGCGGCCTTTTTTATCGCCACTGACCCCGTATCTGCCAGCACCACGCCCCTAGGTAAAATTATCTACGGTGCAGGTATTGGCTTGCTTATTTATATTATACGAACCTGGGGGAATTACCCTGATGCAGTCGCCTTTGCGGTGTTGATTATGAATATGGCGGTGCCTACGATTGATTATTACACTCAGCCACGTACTTTTGGCTATGGCACGGCTAACGACAAAAAACCTTCTAGCCGGAGGGAGAACAACCCATGAAGCGGCATATTGAGGCAATGAAGAAATCAGGTATTTCACTGGCAATTTTTGCTTTAATAAGTGTCTTGTTAGTGGCGACAACAAACAGCTTAACTAAACCAAAAATACTAGAAAACCAAGCCAGAATGCTACTGCAAGCACTCAATGAAGTGTTACCTGCCAGCCATTACGACAATGATTTAGCAGCGAGTAAAATCGTGCTAAGCCCACAAAAAACGGGCTTCACAAAAGAAACACCGGTTTATTTAGCCCGCAAACAAGGCAAACCTATCGCTGCAATTTTTGAAGTTACGACGCTTAAAGGTTACAGTGGTGCGATCACTTTATTAATTGGAATTCATTCAAACAGCCATACAATATCAGGCGTACGCGTGGTGAAACACAAAGAAACACCGGGTTTAGGTGATAAGATGGAAACTCAGAAATCAGACTGGGTACTTAGCTTTAATCAAAAATCGCTCGATAACCCCGATTTATCGGGCTGGAAAGTCAAAAAAGACGGCGGGGATTTTGACCAGTTTACCGGTGCAACTATCACACCCAGAGCCATTGTAAATGCCGTGAGATCGACGCTGTTATTTGCCCAAAATAATATGCAATCCTTATTTCAAGCACATGACTTTTCTCCAACACCATCAGGTAACAGGCCATGACTGAGTCAACTTTGGACGATATTAACATCACACCAAAACCTGAAGGTGGGAGCTGCAGTACCGCAGACTGCCGCAAAATAGTTATGGATGGGCTTTGGCATAATAATCCGGGCTTAGTACAGTTACTCGGTTTGTGCCCACTATTGGCTGTCACAGGAAACTTCATTAATGGTTTAGGGCTGGGAATTGCCACAATTATTACACTGACTGCCTCCAATACCATTATTTCATTTACGCGTCATTGGGTGCGCAAAGAAATACGCATCCCTTATTATGTTTTAGTCATCGCCTCAATCGTTACGGTGATTGATTTAAGCATGTACGCCTTAACGCCTGAGTTACATCATATTTTAGGTATTTTTATTCCATTGATTGTAACCAACTGTGTGATTATTGGGCGTGCAGAAGCCTTCGCATCTAAAAATAAAATCAGCCGTGCGGCACTTGATGGATTCATGATGGGCCTAGGTTTTACGCTAGTTTTAGTAGTTCTGGGCGGGATGCGTGAATTTATTGGCTCAGGCACACTGTTTTCTGAGGCTTCCCTAATGTTCGGTGATATCGCTAAAGACTGGACCTTTCAAATTAATAAAGACTATCGTGGATTTTTACTGGCAATTCTTCCACCTGGTGCTTTTTTAGGTATGGGTCTTTTGATAGCTTTAAAAAATATTGTGGATAAAAAATAGCGCACTAAGCGCCTCTTAATAATGTTATGGCTTCTCTTTGTACCGGTTGGGCTTATTGGACTTTTTTTAATTGTCTTACATTTAGGCTTTAAAGCACCCAGAAACCGCGAAACCAAAACACCGTTAGATTCAGGCGTCGAGTTTCAAGAAGTTTCAATTCCAACGCTCAATAATAAAAAACTCTATGGTTGGTTACTTCCTGTAAATGGCTCGCATGAAACACTCATTATCCTCCACGGTTGGGGCGGTAATGCCGAATTAATGCTACCCATTGCACTGCCTTTTTATAATGCTGGCTTAAACATCTTACTGATTGATTCACGCGCCCACGGTAAGAGTGATGCAGCAACCTTCTCATCCTTACCACGCTTTGCAGAAGATGTAGGAAAAAGCATTGACTGGCTTAAGAATGAACAGCCACAACTCTGCAAAAAAATAGCCTTATTAGGGCACTCCGTCGGTGCAGGCGCAGTATTGTTTGAAACCTCAAAGCGTGATGATATTGATGCTGTCATTAGCATCTCAGCCTTTGCCCATGCAAACTGGATGATGACACGCTATTTGCAAAGTTTGTACATTCCCCATTTTTTGATTCAAATCATCCTCCGTTATGTGCAATGGTTAATCGGTCATAGTTTTAACAGCTTTGCCCCCATGAATACTGTTTGTAAAATTCCTATCCCTATTCTTATCGCTCACGGTAAAGATGACAAAACCATCCCTATTGATGATGCCCGCGCTATTATTGATAACTGCCCTAAACCACATATAGAGCTATTCGAAGTTGATAATGCAGGGCATGAGTCAGTTGATAAGTTTGAAGAGCATGCTGTTGTGCTTATTCATTTTTTGAGGAAATCTAGTTTTACCGTCACACTATAATTAATTACTCAGGACATTTTTTCTGGTATTCTTTAGAACTTAATGACTTTATACCACTCACAACAAGCATGAAAAATATTAAACCGACAAAATCTTTACCATCCTCTATAACAACACTACTTCTAACCATAAGCTTAGCCCTAGCAGCGTGCGAAGGCATACCGATTGGGAAAGTCGATACCAGCCGTAACGAAACACTCATCATTGATGGTAACAAAGTGGAGTGCAAACTCTATAATGCTGCAAACTCAACACTATGTTTACATGCTAAAAACAAGGACGGCGATGATAAGTTTTTTCTCGAAAAAAACGAAATTAACGGGTTTAGTTATGAGTGGGGGTACGATTATGAACTTGAAGTAGAAGTTGAAGATTTAATAGATCCACCTGAAGATGCCTCTGATAAAAAATATACCTTCAAAAAACAAATTAAAAGAGAAGCAGCTTCGACCCTACAACCGTTTGAAATATCCATCAGTGACGGATCAATAACTAGCCTTATCCAAAAGGTTAATACAAAAGACAATACTTACAAAATATTTGATGATAAGGAAATACAGTGTCTTCCTGATATTTGTGCAGAACTTGATCAATTCATCGGTAACGATGAAGCTATACTATTAGAACTAAAACACAAAAACCCTGCAACAGACCCACTCGACTTGGTTAAAATAAAGTGTAATGCTTCAAAAGATAAATTTATTGAAACATGTTTGAATAATTAGAGACAGATGTTCCCCACGAAAAGTAGCCACTCCATTTAAACATATTATGCTGCTTTTTCCTCAAACGCTACAGGGTGAGTGCCTTCTTTTACGATTATAAAATATTTCAATATAACTAAAGATAGCAGATCTTGCTTCATCTATCGACTGAAAGTCTTTCGCATAAACCAATTCAACTTTCAGTCTGCCAAAAAATGACTCCATCGGTGCGTTGTCCCAGCAATTGCCTTTTCGGCTCATACTGATGCGGCAGCCCTTATTCATCAGCTGGTCAATATAATGCTGTGCACGATACTGAACGCCTCTATCAGAATGAACCAGCAACCCAGGCGTAGTTTTACGACGAGCAAAAGCCATATCCAAAGCTTGTTCAATAAGCTCTACGGTCATGGTCTCATCAAAGCTCCAACCAATGATGCGACGTGAGTACAAATCCATCACCGTTGCCAAATAAAGCCATCGGTTTTTCACCCAAATATATGTAATATCACTTGTCCACTTTTGATTCGGTTTATCCGCACTAAAATCACGCCACAGCAGATTATCAGAGACATTATTCATCGTTTTAAGCTATGCTGTGAATACTTAAAGCCTTTGCCATTGCGGGCACGTATGCCTTGTTCTGCCATGATCTTGGCGATAAAGTTCTCGCTACAAGGAAAGCCCAGCGCATTTAACTCCTCGGTAATGCGAGGCGCACCATAGATAGCTTCAAACTCCTCGAAGGTTTCCAATACCTTCTGCTCATAAAGGATTTTACGTTGCACATGGTTACTCTCAGGGCGGTTCAACCATTTATTAAACCCAGAGCGGGAAACACTCAACGCACGGCACATCAAGGACTTTGAATAATTAACCAAATGGTCTCTCATAATGGCGTACTTCACTCTTGGTTTTTCGCAAAGTACGCCGCAGCCTTTTTTAAAAAAGCCATCTCCTCCTCTAATCGTTTATTTTCACGACGAAGCCTGCGTAGCTCCTCACTTTCTTTCTTAGAGTAATCCACGCCATCCAAGGTATTGAATTGTTTATCCGATAAGCGTGTAAATTGTCGTTTCCAGTTCGCAATTTGTTGGCCACTAATACCCAATTCTTTAGCAACCATAGCTTGTGTAACACCAGGTTTTTCAGACCGTTTTACCGCCTCTTTACGAAACGTTTCTGTGTAGGCTTGACTCTTTTTTCTTCCCATTAGATTGTCCTCTATTTCAGTTAGTATAACTAAGATAAAGTGGCTACTTTTGGTGGGGAACTTGGTAGCCTAACGCCGCAATAATAGGCTTGCGTTCATTGCACATCGCTTAAAGCTTGAGATGCCCGACTTACGCAAGTCCATAATTAATTGCCTTGTTAGGCTCTTATGATTTTTTGCTATGAAGCATGTACGGATTGCTCAAGTTTCTCGGCAACCCATTGATTTATGCTTTTTTGCTCTGTTGTTGCTATTGCGACAATATCACTGTGAAGCTTGGGAGGAATTCTTAAATTAAACTTACCAGAATATTGTTTTTTAGGAGATATTCCTTTTTCTTTACAAACCTCTAAAAAAGTCTCTAAAGATTTTTTAAATTCCCTTCTTAATTCTGCTGGTGTTTCACCATAAAAATCAGCTCCACCATTTAACCCAAGTATTTCTCCTCTAAACATATCAATATCAGAGTCATACTCAATTTTAGCTTTATAATCTTTAAATGTCATCATATTCATGGAGTTACCTCATTTTCTTCTAGCCATCTTCGCACACTTGCAACAGCACCTTTATCAGTTGATGGTGATGGGTGTGGTCTGTGATAAACCTGAACTTCATCAAAGAGAAAAACAGCAATACGAGAACCGGCTCTTTCAGAAATTTCTGCACCTAGAGCAACGAATAGTGATTCTATATCGCTCCAGTGTATATTTGCACTGGTAGGTCTTGTGAATATTTGTTCTAAGGTTCGCTTATGCTTTTTCTTCATGCGAGTAATAGTACCATATATTAGTACTATGTCAATTGCATTAGCCTAACGCCTTGCTAAAGGGCAGGCGTTTAAAACTATAAAACGTCAAAATAGCACAAACTTACCGAGGCGACAAAACGTAAAAAGAAGCCCTGAGTAAGCCTGTCCGTTTTTGAGCAATTTGTTATATTTTTTGCTTTTAATGGGCAATAGACTCAATGATAGCATCAGGATTGTGCTCAACTACTTTAAGTAAAACCCTAGCCGTTCCTCTTGGATTACGAAGTCCTTGCTCCCAGTGACGTAAAGCACCTAAAGATATGCCGAATGTTGAGCAAAATTTTTGTTGGCTCATACCTGTTTTTTTTCTTATAGCCTTCACGTCTATTGATTCTATTTTATGTTCAATAGTTTTCGTTCTCTCACCTTTTGCGTGAGAAATAGCCTCATTAAGGCCTGCGCTAATTTCTGTAAATGCGTTACTCATTTTCTTTGCCTCCAGTAAGTTACTAGTTCTTTGACTAAATTAGCTAATATTTTCTTCTCTTGTGCTGAAATATTAGCTTTTTCATTTTTCCCAAATACAGCGAGAATATAAAGTGGCATTACATCACTGTGATGAAAATAAATTACTCTAGTTCCGCCACTTTTACCACCACCACTCCTAGCCCACCTTAACTTACGAATACCGCCTGTACCTTGAATAAGAGCACCTGAATTTGGATTCTCTGCTAAATAAGAAATCAATTCATTTTTTTCGTCTACGGAAAGTAGTTTTATTACTTTCTTTTGAAATGATCCTGTTTCAGCAATTGTTATCATACTCCAATAGTATACTACACTGGAGTATTAGTAAATTTAGATTTATATTTTATTATTCACTATTCTAGAATGATAAACATCAAGCTCCTTACAAACCTCTCTATATTTTTTATCAATATCTTCGAATTTATCACGACATGCTTGTGTAAAACTATCACCTTTACCCCAGTCTTTTGAGATTCGAATTTGATGATCCATTTCTTTTAAATAGCCATGTTTTAAATCTTGAAGGGATTTCAAACGATTTAACTCATTAGCTTTCCTAGCTTCCGTTGCAGCCCAACGAGCATACAAAGCTGATAAGCCAGCAATTAGGACGGCAATAATTGATATTGTCTCAGATGACATCGATATTCGGTTCCTATTAATATAACGCCCCCCATAAATTGATCGCCGATGAACTGGCACGAAGGCAGTTAATAAGACCAAACTATAGCACAACGATAAAGCCAATAAACAAGCCCTGTGT
>JALSJN010000014.1 GCA_026989335.1 Thiotrichaceae bacterium | reverse complement strand
TGCCTTTGACAGGTGTGGTATTGACAAAAACGGATGGTGATGCGCGTGGTGGGGCTGCTTTGTCTATTCGTCATATTACCGGTAAGCCCATTAAGTTTGTTGGGGTTGGTGAAAAATCAGATGCTTTAGAGCCTTTCTACCCTGACAGGATGGCTTCCAGAATTTTGGGTATGGGCGATATGCTCAGCTTGATTGAGGATATTGAGCAAAAGGTTGATAAGAAAAAAGCGGATAAGCTGGCTAAAAAAATCAGTAAAGGAAAAAGCTTTGATTTAGCGGACTTTGTGGAGCAGCTTGAGCAAATGCAAAATATGGGGGGCGTAGGTGCGATGATGGATAAGTTGCCGGGAGCTGCGGAAATCACTCAGGATATGAAAGATAAAGTGAATGATAAGGCACTTGCTAGGCAGATAGCGATTATTCGTTCGATGACTAAGCAAGAAAAGCGTTACCCTGACTTGATTAAAGGTACACGTAAAAAGCGCATCGCTGCCGGTGCAGGGCAAGAATTGCAGGATGTGAACCGTGTTCTGAAACAATTTAAGATGATGCAAAAAATGATGAAGCGTTTCAAAAAAGGTAATATGGCTAATATGGTACGCGGCATTAAAGGAAATATGAAAGGTATGCGTATGTAGTTGTGTGTAGTGTAAATGGTATTGATGTTTAAAAAGTGGAATTTTGTACTTCACATAATCATTAAAACGAGTAGAATAGTCTGATTAAATTTGGTTAAATGTAATTTTCGAGGAATTTAGATGGTAGTTATTCGTCTTGCCAGAGGTGGGCAAAAAAATCGTCCTTTTTATCATGTTGTTGTAACTGATAGCAGAAACAGTCGTGATGGCCGTTATATCGAGCGTTTAGGTTTTTTTAATCCTTTAGCAAAAGGTGCAGAAGAAAGACTAAGGCTTGATGTTGAGCGTGTGACTCACTGGCAATCACAGGGCGCACAGCCTTCTGAGCGTGTTAGCAAGTTAATTAAAGACGCTAAAAAACAAGCTGAAGCAGCATAAGCTTGTCTGAAAAACTAATTGTTGTTGGCAAGGTCTCTGGTATTTTTGGTGTCCGAGGCTGGATTAAGGTATTTTCCTTTACTGAACCGCGTGAAAATATCTTAGCTTACTCTTCTTGGATTTTAAAAAAGGGTAATGAGAGTCAAGAGCTTAGATTGCTTGACGGAAGGCGACAAGGAAAAACGGTTGTTGCTCGTCTTGAATCCTTTGATGATCGAGATGCCGCTGCTGACTTGAATGGCTGGGATATTTTTATTCGGCATGCACAGTTGCCTAAAGCTAGGAAAGGTGAATATTACTGGACTGACTTGGTTGGTTTGCATGTGAAAACAGTTGACGGTGTAAAGCTGGGCATTATTAAGCAGATGCTGGAAACGGGGGCTAATGATGTGGTTGTTGTGCAAGGTGAGCGGGAGCGGTTGATTCCTTTTTTGCAACAGCAAACTATTATGCATATAGACTTGGATGCAAGGGAAATGCTGGTAGATTGGGATCCTGAGTTTTAATGCACTTTGATGTTATCAGTATTTTTCCTGATATGGTGCTTGAGGCCGCCAAAAATGGAGTGACAGGGCGTGCTATTACACAAGGGATAGTCGAGTTGTCAGCTTGGAATCCTCGTGATTATGTGACAGATAAGTATAAAACGGTTGATGATCGACCCTATGGTGGCGGTCCTGGCATGGTCATGAAGTACCAGCCGTTAAAAGATGCTGTTGTTGATGCTAAGCAGGCAGTTAACGCGGAGCGTGTTAAAGTTGTTTATTTAAGTCCACAAGGAAAACCTATTACTCAGCAACTTTTGAACGAGAATTTGGCGTTGCAGCAGCTAATTTTAGTTGCAGGGCGTTATGAAGGAATTGATGAGCGTTTTATTGAGGATGAGTGTCAGGAAGAGTGGTCATTAGGTGATTTTGTTTTGAGTGGTGGTGAGTTGGCGGCTTTGGTTGTCATTGATGCGCTCTCAAGATTGCTCCCTGGTGTATTGGGTGATGCGGCCTCAGCTCAGCAGGATTCACATATGCATGGGCTGTTAGATCATCCGCATTATACACGTCCCGAAATGGTTAATGGTAAAGTGGTTCCTAGTGTTTTGCTGGGTGGAAACCATAAAGAAATAGAAATTTGGCGTATGAAACAAGCATTAGGTGGGACTTGGCAGAAAAGGCCTGATTTATTGCTTGAGCAAGCGTTAACGGTGCAACAGCAACGGCTGTTAGAAGAATTTAAAATTGAATTAAAGAGCAAATAAGGTACAGTAATGAGTAATATTATTAGTCAATTAGAAGCAGAACAGCTTAAAAAGGATATTCCTGTGTTTAATCCTGGTGATACTGTTGTTGTGCAAGTGAAAGTAAAAGAGGGGAATCGCGAAAGATTGCAGGCATTTGAAGGGATTGTGATTGCTAAGCGTAATCGTGGTTTGAATTCTGCTTTTACCGTTAGAAAAATTTCTCATGGCGTGGGTGTGGAGCGTGTTTTTCAAACGCACAGTCCTTTAGTTGGTGATATTCAAGTTAAGCGTCGTGGTGCGGTACGCAGAGCGAAGCTATATTACTTGCGTGAATTATCTGGCCGCGCGGCACGTATTAAAGAAAAGTTATAAAGTGATTTGCTTGCTTTATACTAAAAAGGCATCTTTGGATGCCTTTTTTTATGTCTGGCAGGTGCTTTAGTAGAATAAAAATAAGCTGGCTATTGTTAGTCTTATCTTTGTATATCACCTGAGAAATTGTTATTCAGGTAGGCTGATGTCAATGTTGGTTTCGGCTAATATGTCTTTGCGTAGTGCTTCGATATCTGCTTCGGTTTCCCTAGAGCATACTTTGTTCTCAAAGCGTTTGATGCCGCCGGAACTGCGCTCACTGACAACATCAACAATAATTTCCCAGTTAATGGTTTTATTATCACCTGCAAAGGCAAATACTAGCGCAAGATCGCCGAGGTTGTTGATGAGGCGCGGGACTCCACCGGAATAATAATAGAGTGCAGCACAGGCTGACGGTAGGAAGATTTGTTCTGGGCTTCCTGCTATTTTTAGGCGGTGATGAATGTATTGCTCAGTTTCGACATAGTCTAAAGGTTTTAGGTGGTACTCGATAGAAATGCGTTGTGAGAATTGAATGAGTTCCGGTTGATTTAATTTATCGACTAATTCAGGCTGCCCCACTAGGACTAATTGCAACATGATTTGTTGATGCGCATTGATATTGGATAGTAAACGCAATTCTTCAAGCGTTTGGATGTCCATGTTTTGAGCCTCATCAACAATGAGTACGACGCGCTTATGTTCATTGCTTTTTTCGGTAATAAAGTCAACAAATGCTTGATAGCGTTCTGCCTTATTGCTAGCGGTCGATTCAATTTCAAAGGCGGCCAATACCCATGTTAGTAAATCACCGAATGCACTGTGCGTATTAGTGATGAGTCCTACTTCGCATTGTGATTCTATTTTACGCAGTAAGCTGCGTACCAGTGTGGTCTTGCCTGAGCCAATTTCCCCTGTAATGACAGTAAAACCGGCTTGGCTTACCAAACCATACTGAAGGGTGATGAAGGCTTTTTTGTGCTTGGAGCTTAAAAAGAGAAAGTTAGGGTCGGGTATCAGTGAAAATGGTTTTTTTGTCAGGCCGAAAAACTTAGTATACATACGCAATAATACAAGGCTTAATGAAAGTCTTTATAGTATAGCTTAAAATTACTTGTATGGAGTTAATATGATGATTGATTTTGTGAGTGAAATGGCAAATTATTTTTTGTTGGCTTATCTGTGAAGAAGCTTGTTTTGTATCGGTCATAATACGGTTTAATTCTAAGGTGTCATTTTATAAATAGGGTCGGGTTTGAAGCATATTTTTCAGCCCTGAATGATTTTTATAGGTTTAAAGTAATTGATGAATGATTTTGCTGTTGGGCAACGCTGGATGAGTGCGCCTGAGTCTGAATTGGGTCTAGGAATCGTCTCTGAAGTGTCGGGTAAGCGCGTAACGCTTTTATTTCTGGCATGCAATGAGCGTAGAGTTTATGCAATGGATAACGCACCTTTAACGCGAGTGCGTTTTGTGGTGGGGGATAAATTAGAAACAGAAGAGGGCTGGCAGGGTATTGTTACGCATGTGCAGGAGCAAGCGGACGGCATTATTCGTTATCAGCTTATCAATGACGAGAAGAGATCCTTGCAAATTGATGAGATGGTATTAAGTCATGCTTTACAGTTTAATAAGCCGCAAGATAAATTGTTTCTAGGACAGGCAGAAGCGGGTAAATGGTTTTCTCTGCGCTATGAGACTTGGCGACATATACAGCGTTTACAGCAAAGTGAGGTACAAGGCTTGCTAGGAGCAAGAGTTTCATTAATTCCACATCAAATATATATTGCCCATGAAGTCGCTCGTCGTGCGTCGCCCAGAGTTATGCTGGCAGATGAGGTAGGTTTGGGGAAGACGATTGAAGCAGGATTGATTTTACAGCACCGTCTACATTTAGGTTTATCTGCACGTATTATGATTATGGCGCCGGAGAGTTTATTGCATCAATGGTTGGTGGAAATGTTACGTCGTTTTAATTTGGCATTCAGCCTTTTTGATGAGGCGCGTTGCCAAGCGATTGAGGGTAATCCTTTTCAGAGTGAGCAACTGGTATTGTGTGGTTTAGGTTTTTTTGAGCAAAACCCACATAGAAAAGCGCAGGCAATTGAGGCGGATTGGGATATTGTGGTCGTTGATGAGGCGCATCACTTAGAGTGGGATACTACCACGCCAAGTGAGGCTTATTTGTTCGTTGAGAAATTGGCAAAAGCTGCCGCAGGGCTTATTTTATTAACGGCAACGCCGGAGCAGCTAGGTAAACAAACGCATTTTGCGCAATTACGTTTATTGGATAGTGATCGATTTTATAGTTTAGATGCTTTTTTGGCTGAAGAGGCTGCGTTTGAGCCGGTTGCGCAATTAGCGGAGTCTTTGGTCAATCAGGCGGTATTATCTGATGCTGAACAGCAATTATTAGCAACATTGGTGGATACGCAATTAAGTGAGAAGTTTTTGGGTGATGATAATGCGGCACTAAGGCAAGAAATTATAGAGCAGCTGGTGGATCGGCATGGCACCGGGCGTATTTTATTTCGTAATTCAAGGCAAACTATTCAAGGGTTTCCACAGCGACAATTTTATGAATATCCGCTGACAAATGATGCGATAGTAGAGATTGATGCGATTTATTTA
>JALSJN010000013.1 GCA_026989335.1 Thiotrichaceae bacterium | reverse complement strand
CACAACAAGATCATCGGCAAAACTTTGCTGTTTGATATTTTTCCAAGCCATTTTGTGAACCTGTTGGGTAAAATGCTATTATCCCATTTTTGTGGGATTTTTGCACTCTCGTGCAAAGGTCTCAATATAATCACAAGCCAAGAGATGGTGAAAATCAATTCTAATTGCCTAGTTTTTGTAGTGAAGGCTATGAGTGCAAAAAAGCTAAAGCAGCGATATATTGATAGCTTTTAGAGGATGATGCTAACAAGCTAATTTTATTTCGTTGTTGGGGATGTTGTAGAAGCCACTTTTACCGTTGTGGTAACTAATACACCACGCTTGGATGTTGGGTTATAAATTACAGAAACGGTTCGCCCTTGATCGTCTCCAGTAAAATAAGTTTGTTGATTAATCGCCGCAGGTTGCCACCATGTAGCAGGCGGTTGCTTGCTAAAAAAAACGGTTTCTAAGGTAGTTTGATCGAGCGGTTTTTGTTTTAACTTTTTAGTAAGAATATATTTTTCAACCGCACTACGCCCTACACTAAACGCAAACCAAGAGTCATTACTATTGTTCGTTTTTTTATTAATAGCCTGCACCGATAAAAACTCTGCTTGTGGGTCATTAAACCAGCGTTTTAGCGCCATGGCGGCGGCTTCGGGCTTTGCTTGGCGCACCGCATTCTCTGGCACGGGGAAAAACTTGTCCGCTACAAAAGGCGTAATGGCAAGCACTAAGCCGACAAGGATGGCGAGTAACATGAGTAGGGTTGTTAACGTTTTCATTGTGTGCGATTAAATCCAAATAATTGTTTTGCGTTATTGCTTGTTACCTGTGCGACTTCTTGCAGGCTGGTTTTGCGTAACTCAGCGACCGTTTTAGCAACACTCACGATAAAAGCAGGCTCATTTCGCATTCCATTATGATTTGCATCGGGTTGGTCGGGCGAGTCTGTTTCTAGTAACAAATTTTCTAGTGGTAAAACTTCAATTAATTTTCTAAGTTTTGTGGCGCGAGTATAAGTGATTGGCCCGCCAAATCCTAAATAAAATCCACAAGCAATCAGTTGCTCTGCCTGCTGCAAACTGCCAGAAAAACTATGGATTGAACCACGAAGCTGAGGAAAGCGACGAATTTCTCTTAAAACAATATCCAAAGATTTACGTGCATGAATAATAACGGCTAAGTCTAAAGTAACCGCTATTTCTAGTTGTGCAATAAATAAACTTAACTGGGCTTTTTTAGCTTTTTCATCATGCTGATTAAGAATAAAATAATCCAAGCCAATTTCACCGACTGCAACAGCGTTACTTTTTTTTAGTAATAGGGCTAGCTCATCAAGGTGCTTTGATTGATGATCTGGCATAAACATAGGGTGTAAGCCATAAGCTGCGTGGCAAACTGGCTGATGCTCCGCTACAACTTTTGTTAGTTTCCCCCAGCCTTTTGCCGTCGTCGCCGAGATAATAAACTGTGAAACACCTAACGTTAGCGCACGTTTTATAGTAGCGTCCCTATCGTCATCAAAGTCAGAAAAATCTAAATGTGTGTGGCTATCAATAAATTGCATGATTTTTTGAAGGGAAAGTACCGTATAGTTAGTAAAACGACTTGAAACTAATAGAGAGATTCTGTTAGAATCCTCGCTCTTCGAGTTTCGAACATAGCTTACATGAGTTAAGCGCGACTAACAAAAACCAGATTTAGAGGACTTTTCCCATGCAGCCAGAAATACATCCAGAATACAACCAAGTTATTTTCCAAGATCTTGCGAGTGATTTTAAAATTCTTACACGCTCTACCATGAGCTCAAAAGAAACCGCTAAATGGGAAGATGGTAACGAATACCCAGTGATTAAAATTGATATTTCAAGTGCATCACACCCATTCTATACTGGTAAGCAAAACACGAATACAACGGCTGGTGCGATTGATAAGTTCAACAATCGTTACGGTAGAAAGTAATTTATTAATTACGGCTTCTCTATGAGGCGGTTTTTAGCGAAATTAGCTTTTAATAAAAAGACACTCTTTATGGGTGTCTTTTTCGTTTCTGCTCTGGTTAGTTTTTTCTATCCCGTAACGACTACTGCGGCAGGTTGCAGCGCCGACAACAACCCATCTCAACTTGAATCGGTTACGGTAAAATGGGTCTATGATGGTGATACCTTGTTACTTACCGATAAACGTAAAATCCGTTTAATTGTTGATACGCCTGAAGTTAAACATCATAAACAAAAGCGCCAAGCCTATGCAGCAAAAGCACGGGAAGCCCTGAGGGTGTTGCTTAAAAAATCACACTATAGAGTAAACCTGCGTTACGGTGCAGAAAGAAAAGATCGTTATTCACGCACGCTGGCTCATGTTTATACGCCAAGTGGAATTAATATTGCAAATTGGCTATTAGAGAAGGGACTCGCGAGCACCATGATTTTCCCGCCTAATATTAAACTGGCACATTGTTATAAACAAGCTGAAGGGCAGGCTCAACAACATGTGCTTGGAATATGGCGGTTAAAGCGTAATAAAATCAAAGCTGCAGCTAACTTATCAGGGCGTGCCAAAGGGCATATTCGTTTAAAAGGCAGGATTAAAAAAGTTATTCATCACAAAAAGTCCATTATTATGGAACTAGATAGTCATTCTAAACGTCCTATCCAGATAAAGATTAAAAAGAAGCATTTTCGATATTTTAAACATTTTGATACTGATAAATTATGGGATAAGACTATAATTATTTCAGGATATTTAAAAAATAAACGTTATAAACGGACGATTAGTTTAAAGCACCCGTTTCAAATACGCGTTCTATCACATAAAAAAATAGAAAAACCCACTATTATTTGGAGCTCACACAATGCAGATTAAAAATAGATTTATTGGCAGTCTATTAATCACAGCGTTAATCAGTTTAACGGCTTGCTCGGTTAACCCTGTTACAGGGAAAAAAGAATTTTCACTCGTCTCAGAAGGTCAAGAGCTGGCAATGGGCGCACAAGGTCATAAAAGTGTTCTAAAAAAATACAAACGCTATAACGATCCTGCACTACAAGCCTATGTGAATAACCTAGGGCAAGCGCTAGCCAGAAAAAGCCATCGTAATAATATTAAGTATACTTTTACGGTTTTAGAAGATCCTTCGGTTAATGCTTTCGCCTTACCAGGTGGTTATATTTATGTGACTACGGGAATACTAGGATACCTTAATTCCGAAGGTGAGTTGGCAGGAGTGTTGGGCCATGAGATTGGTCATGTAACAGCTCGTCATGGTGCGCGCCAACAAAGTATGGGCGTGGCGGGGGCAATACTGGGTGAAATTATTGCCAGTAAAACTAAAACAGATAGAAAAAGCATTGGCCAGTTAAGCGGTGCGATTTTATCTGGTTACGGCCGTGAGCATGAGTTACAGGCGGATAAATTGGGCGCTGAATATTTAGCACGCGTTGGTTATTCTACAAAAAATATGTTGGATGTCATCGGCGTATTAAAATCACAAGAGCAGTATAGTAAATACTTGGCGAAAAAGGCAGGTCGACAATCACCTTCGTATCACGGCGTTTTCTCATCACACCCCACTAATGACAGACGTTTGCAGAATGTGATTGCAGAGGCTGATCACATTAAATCAGCGGGAACAAAACCAGCCAATCATGATGGCTACTTACAAAGAATTAATGGCTTAAAATACCGTATTGATAAAAAACGAACAGGACGAATTGTAATTGGTCGTGCAACAATCCCAGGATTGACCTATGCTCAACTAGCTCGCCGCAGTAAAGTGGGTGAACAACGACTCCGCCTGATAAACGGCATGTTCCCGAAAGGTGAGCCGGTACAGGGTAGATTGGTGAAAATTATTCAATAACGATAGTGTGTGTGAAAATCGTTAAAACAAAGAGAAGAGTAGCATGTCAAAAGAAACTTTAAAGCAAGAAGCCTTGGACTATCATCAAAACCCAAAGCCCGGAAAAATAGCCATTGAAATTACCAAATCGACCGAGACCCAAAAAGATTTATCATTAGCCTACACACCGGGTGTAGCAGCACCTGTTTTAGAAATTGAAAAAGATCCTGAAAACGCCTACAAATACACCTCTAAAGGTAACTTGGTTGCAGTCATAACAGATGGCACTGCAGTACTTGGTTTGGGTAATGTCGGTGCATTAGCGGGTAAACCCGTAATGGAGGGAAAGGCCGTTTTATTTAAACGTTTTGCCGATGTTGATGTGTTTGATATTGAGGTGAATGCAGACTCTGTCGAAGACTTTATCAAAACCGTAGAAAATATTGCTCCAACCTTTGGGGGTATAAATCTCGAAGATATTAAAGCTCCTGAATGTTTTGAGATTGAACGTATCTTAGAAGAGAAACTCGATATTCCCGTATTTCATGATGATCAACACGGCACGGCTATTATTATCGCTGCAGGCTTGTTAAATGCCTTAGATATTAAAGGTAAAAAGCTCGAAGACGCAAAAATTGTCTGTCTTGGTGCAGGTGCTGCAGGTATTGCTTCAATGCAAGTCCTGACATCATTGGGTGCAAACAAAAATAATTTATTTATGATTGATCGTGGCGGAGTGATTCATTCAGATCGTGATGACCTAAATAAATACAAACAAGAGTGGGCGTTAGAAACAGACCAACGTACCTTGCTAGATGCTTGTACCGATGCCGATGTGTTTATTGGATTATCCGGCCCAAATTTGATGAGTGTCGAAGCGCTAAAGGCGATGGCACCAAACCCCATTGTGTTTGCACTTTCAAATCCTGACCCTGAAATTGATCCTGCTCTTGCACATGAAGCTCGACCAGATATTATTATGGCAACTGGGCGTAGTGACTATCCTAATCAAGTTAATAATGTTTTAGGTTTCCCTTTTATCTTTCGTGGCGCGCTTGATGTGCGAGCAACTCATATTAATACAGAAATGAAAATGGCAGCTGTAAAAGCTTTGGCAGCAATGGCAAAAGAGCCTGTGCCTGATGAGGTTTTGAAAGCGTACGGTAAAGATAAAATGGAATTCGGTCCAGAATATATAATTCCTACACCTTTAGACCCGCGCTTACCTGAGAGAATACCTCAGGCAATCGCGCAAGCGGCAATTGATTCAGGGGTGGCCCGGGTTAAACCTGCTTGAGATTTAAAGTCCCCTATAGGGGATCAGTAAATCCCACGCCTTTAGGCGGTCAGGGACTAGAATTGGCACTATACTCAGAGTATGGAGCATTATAAAAGAGGAAGCCATACAGTTTGGGATTGTAAATA
>JALSJN010000012.1 GCA_026989335.1 Thiotrichaceae bacterium | reverse complement strand
TTCACGCTTCGTGGTGATTTTCTTTTTATCATAGGCTAGGCTGGCAAAGCTTTGTTGTTTCATTGAATAACCCCTTTCTTTGGATTATGCTATTTTCTCATGATCCTAGGACTTAATCAGGAATTCCCTAACAGGCGCTCGCAAGATGAAAGCATTGGCTTCAAGCCAGATTGTTGTTCCTAAAATGGATCAACTAAGTTGTGCTGACCTAGGCGTGGAAGAAGGGACTATTTTTCAAGTTGGCAACCTTCAATTACACCCTTTATTTACACCAGGTCATACCAGTACGCATCATGCTTATCTGATTAAGAGCAATACACAAACGTTATTATTTTCAGGTGATGCTTTGTTAATAGAAGCTTGCGGCAGAACAGACTTTCAATCAGGTGACCCTAGCGCGCTGTATAACAGTATTCATCAAAAATTCTTTACCTTAGAGGATGAAACGCTCGTTTACCCTGGACATGATTATGAAGGCAGGCAGATTACAACAATCGGGCAAGAAAAACAGCGTAATCCGCGCCTTGGAAATAACAAACCCGAACAAGAATTTGTTCAAATCATGAACGACTTGAACTTACCTTATCCGAAAAAAATTGACTTTGCAGTACCGGGAAATACGCAATGTGGACAGTGTCCAGATAATGTACCGGAAGAATACAGAGGCCCATGTGATATTCAAAACGTACCTGCAGCAGAACGAGTCGATTCAAAACAGGGTGATCAAGGGTAGTTTTTATTTGCACAAAAGCGATAGCGTGGAAAGGGTAAAGGGTAAAGGGTAAAGGGTAAAGAAAGTGTTGGATTGATGAATCTCATTGTTAAGAGTTTTCAGAGAACTATACTCACCTTATAACCTAGTATTTTACTAGGTTATTCTCATTACAAATAATTTAAAGGAATATTTTATGTTCAAAAAAACAATAACTAGCTTACTACTCGCATCTTCAGTTCTTGCTACATCGGCAAGTTTCGCAGACCAAAGCAAGGGACTAAACCTTGTTGTTACTTCGCCTGAGAGACAATCACAAATGATGGCAATGGTACTGTCTTTGCAAACGATTAAAAAACACGGAAAAGAAGTCAATATGGTTCTTTGCAGTAGAGCGGGAGATCTAGCACTAAGTGAAACCAAAACAGAAGCATTTAAACCTTCTGGAAAATCACCTACTGATTTACTCAAGGCAATAATGAAAATGGGGGCAAACGTTGAAGTGTGTCCGCTTTACTTACCTAATTCAGGAAAAACAGAAGCTGACCTAATTAAAGGCATTACCGTGGCAAAGCCACCTGTTGTTGCAGGGCGTTTATTAGACAAAGACTACAAAACTTTAAGCTACTAAATTTTAACTGCTATGTTTCTGGGTGTGATTTTTATATTACACCCAGAAAAGCTACTTGAATATATTTTTCAAAGTGCTCATCTTATTCACAAACGCTATTGATTCAATTTTCCCCTCACTCTGCTTAATAATGGTGATATGACCTGTCTTATGGGGGACAAACGCCAGCGTTGCTTCTTTTTTTGCCAATAGAATATCATAAGGACTCTTCTTCATTTTAGGCAATGCAATCAGCTTAGTGACCAAAAAGGGCATGCCACTAATATCTGCAATATAAAAGGCCTCATTATTAGATAGAAATTTCTTATCTTTACTCGCTAAAAAGGTATTCAATAAAATTGAGGGAGTCTTTTCTTTTGTAAAGAAGATGATTTTTGCCTTATTACCAACAGTTATAAGCTTACCATGCTGATTTGCCAGTTTAAAAGGTGATATATATTGCCCTAATTTCAGCGTGTCAGCTGCACTACTTAGGTTTAACAACAAAAAACCTATCAGTATAAATTTTCTCATAATAATCCTATATTTTAAATATCAAAAAGCATCTAGAAATAGTTTCAACGGCCGCAATTAGCACCGCAACTACCTTTCTGTTTCTTTTTCAACAACATTTTCAACTTTTTCGATAAACCACCTATTTTACTTCATTGATAGATTAAAAAATCCATCATTTATTTCTCATTATATTTAAGTTTACAGCTAATAATAAAACCAATATCAAATAGCTCTGCTCACAAATATAAAAAATGATCTGCTAAAAGAAATAGAAATAGTAAAAGCAGATAAATAATAGAATAAGCAAACAGCCTCATTGCACCTTCATTGCCTGAGTTGTTATAAAGTCTATAAACGTAAAATCCAAATAATGCATTTAAGGCTAGTGTAGAGATAAAATAAGCAACACCACTCATTCCTATAAAAAAAGGTAGCATCGTTGTTATAAACAATAAACCCGTATATAAAACAATTTGTTTTTTCGTGTGGCTGATTCCATGTGTCACTGGTAGCATGGGAAAGCCTGCCTTTTTATAATCCTCCACACGGTGAATGGCGAGCGGCCAAAAATGTGGAGGGGTCCAAAAAAAGATAATTAAAAATAGAACGACGGCTTCTACCGTTATCACCCCTGTCATCGCAACCCAGCCCAATAAAGGGGGTACTGCACCTGCCGCACCACCCCAAACAATGTTTTGCGGTGTTGTTCGCTTTAAAAATAAGGTATAGATAAAAGCATATCCAACCATAGCAAGAAGTGTTAACCAGGCGGTTAAGGGATTAGTCCGCCAAAGCAATATCATCATACCCAACACCAGCCAGAGTATTGCGACAACAATAGCTGTGGCTTGATTTAATCGCCCTGTAGGTAGGGGGCGTTTAGAAGTACGGTGCATTTTCGCATCAGCTTTATGATCAACGATATGATTAATAACTGCGCCCGCAGATGATACTAAGCCAATACCTAAAGTAGCCCAAAATATTTTCAACCACGGAAGATTCATTATTGAATACGGTAATGCAAGCACCATACCCACGATGGCGGTAAACATGATTAACATGACGACCTTTGGCTTACCTAGCTCATAAATAGCTTTTACTTTTGCGGCAAGCTCATTGGGTAGCTCATCGACTTTAGCGCAACTCTTTACGCTGCTTTTATGATGAGCACTGTTATTAATAGCATTTAACAAAGTTATTTTTACTCAAAAACATCTTTGCGGAATGTACGCTGCCAATTTTCAGCCACTTGTTGACGGACTATTTGTTTGCCCTTATTTTTTTCAGCACCCAAAATATGATAGCGCTCACCAAGCTTTTTACCTTTCCCAGCGTAACGGAACGTTTCGGCAAGTGCCATTCCATAATCTTGCCCTGCCATAGCAACACAATCATTAATAATAAAGGGGGAGCCGACTTCACGTCCATGCAGTTCATCGTTAATAGCCTGAACTACTACGCGTGCTTGATTGCTTGCAATATAACCTGTTTTTGGCATAGGGTCGCCTTCGATACTATCGCCAACAACATAAACATCATCATGTAGCAATGAACTGAAATCAAAAAAATCTACAGGACACCAATCACCCTCGGCTAAGTTATTTTGCAAGGCAAAACTGGCTGCTTTTTCAGGGGGAATGATATTGATCACATCACCTTTATGAATATCACCATTCGATGTTATAACAGCTCGAATGCTTGCATCTAACTTAACAACATTTCCCCCTTTTTTCTTAGAGACCCATTCGATCATGCTGTCAGCCTTTCCATAACCAAAATGTTTTTCCCAATAGACTAGATAGTTATTCGAAAAAATAAAATCATCTTTACTATCCAGTATTAAGAGTTTGGCGGTTGGATTGTTATCTTTCAACATAGTAGCAATGTAAGAAGCACGCTCATAAGGTGCAGGCGGACAGCGATAGGGATCTTCTGGAGAGCTTATTATGATGGTTCCCCCTTTTTTCATTGAGAGGATTTGATTACGCAAATTCATTGTTTGCTTCCCCGCACTATAAGCTGATGGAAAAGCCCCCTCAGCAAGCTCTTTATTAAAGCCTTCTATGCCTTCGTAGTGGTGTGTCGGCCCAGGAGATACAATCAACTTGTGGTAAGTTAAGGTATCCCCCCCTTCAAGTTTTAACTGTTTTTTATCAAAATTTATAGACTGAGCTTTATCTTGAATGACATTAATACGATAGTGCGTTTTTAACGTTGTGTAAGTGACCATTAAATCTTCAAGTGTGATCCAGCCAGGAATGACCTCATTACTGCCGGGGCAAAATATATATTGAGACTTAGGTTCAACTATTGTGATTTTTACATCAGCATTGAGTAAGCGAAGGTATTTTGCTGCTGTAGCTCCACCGATTCCACCACCAACGATAACAATATGAGCAGTAGACTTTGAATAAACTTTACTGGATGCACCTAAGAAACCATATGAAAGTGCACTAACGCCTAATACTTTCAATATCTCACGACGTGTAATACCCGTTTTTTTATCTCTATATTTATTACTCATCTGAAGATCACTCTGATTCTTTATTCATAACGGCCCACTCAGGAACAACAACATCTCTAGGAATTTTTTCCTGATTTAAGGGTTCGGGTTTTAGCTTTGCAAAGAAACCAGCCATGGCTTCAATTTCTTCATCCGTGATCGGCTGTGCAATAATACCCATCACAATAAAGTTACTTGCATCCGCCGTTTTATATTCTTGCATTTTTTTAATAAATTCTTGCTTATCCATACCAGCCAATGGAGGGATAATCTCATTAAACGCTGTGCCTAATGTTCCATGACAAGCAGAACATTGGGCAGATAATAGCCATGGGGAAGGCATAGGAAATTTTTTCGCAAGTTCAAAGTTTTCCTTAAGCGATAGCCCCCCCGTTAGATCATCATCAGCTAGCGCCGAATTAGAAAAACCGATACTGCTGAGTATAAAAAATAAACGTAATAAATATTTATTCATTCGTTAAAACCTTTGTTTGTTGTATGCATTTATATTTTAAGACTACGCTTTAGGAGGCTATCGAGATTAATTTTTCATTTCAGCGAAATACTGCGCTAATGCATTAATTTCATTATCTGTTAAAGCCTTTGATATATAACGCATCCGTGCATACACATCATTATGACGCGCACCTGTTTTAAACTCTTTCATTGTTTTACGGAAATATTCAGCACGTTGGCCTGCTAATGCTGGAATATCCATTATATTCCCCTCAGCATTAGTACCATGACAAGATAAACAAGGTGCTAACAATCGTTTACCGTCGCCCCTAGTCAACAAGGGTAATATTTTTTCCACCTCCTCTTTGCTTGCTACTTTAGGGCGTGTTGCGGGAGGTAGTGAAAAACTTGCATAATAAGCGGATATATCAGCCATTTCTTGCTCTGTCATCTGTTTAGCGAGCTTCACCATTAAATTTGATGTTACCGTACCTGCACGTTTTTCATCACGGTAGTCGATCAGCATTTTATAGGTATATGTTGCTTTTTGCCCTGCAATACTCGGCCAATTATCTGCTGTTGCAGCACCTTTTTCTCCATGACAACTTGCACACGCCAACTTTTTATTAAGCTCTTTTCCTCGTGATGGACCCCCCCCTCGAACAAATTTAATTTGTGGCATATCCCAAGCTACATTTGAAGAAGGCCCTGAAGGTTCTGTAGGTTTAGGCCCTGACGCGTATACATTACTTACAGCTATAACATATAGTGCCAAGCCAGTGAATATGTTCTTGGTTAATATATTCATCCTAAATGCCCCACGCCGGTGACTCTGGCGTACCGATAAAGAAAAACTGTAAAACAGGGTAGCCATAACTTGCCACTAAATAAACCAACATCCCCCAGTTCCAAAAAGCCAAGCTATTTAAAAGTTTTGGTAATTCAAAAGGTTGGTGAATTGGTTCAGCATAACTCACTTCTCGTTGCGCATCCGTAATAGTGGGCTGGCGTAATGTCATTGCTAAAATATAAACAAACAAGAAACCAGAAAATAACAACATGACGGCACCGAAGTTCATAATAATCATATGCACATCCCACGTTCTTACAAGATCTTCAGCTTGTTGGTAGGCTTGAACCGTATTAACACGACGAGGCTGACCGATAATGCCTAAATAGTGCCACGGCATTGTGGTGATCCACATACCAAGAAACCAAGTCCAAAGCTGGGTAATAACCAATTTATTTGAAAATAGCTGATGTCCAGTAATTTTAGGCCATAACCAGTAAGCCGCCGCAAAGTACATAATGACGGTTGTCCCGCCATAAATTAAGTGAAAGTGTCCCGGAATCCATTGTGTATTATGTATTAACACATCCAATGAGTAAGAGGCATTAATCACGCCACCCCAGCCGCCCACGGTTAGCATTAACAAGGAGAATGTTGATGCTAAAACAACAGGATTTGTGTAATCAAGTTTTTTAAGCCAGCCGAACAAGCCTGTTCCACCCCTCAAACGCCCTGCAATTTCCATGCTGGCGATTAGTGTAAAGCCTGTGATTAACGTAGGAACAGCAACCATAGTAGTGCCAAGCATATGGAGGATTTTCCAACCTGCGGCAACCATTGGGTCAACATATAAATGGTGTGTTCCAATCGGCACGGAGAAGAAAAACAACATGATAAACGCAATTCGCGCCCATTCATCACTGAATAACTTCCCACCCGCTTCTTTAGGCATGATGGAATACATAACCAAATAAGCAGGAAATAACCAAAAATAAACAATAGCATGCAAGGTTTCAGAAAATAATACGCGTGACAAACCGGGGTCGATAGTATCTGCTAAACCTAAGGAGGTTGGTATCAACTGAAAAAGCATCTCAGCGGCGACACCGATGGACGTCCAAAGCCATAACAATGCATTCAAAACCGTACCGTACATGATTACAGGCACGGGCTTCCCTGGATTCGCCTTTTTCCATTTCACAGTTGAAACGATCATAGACACACACCAAGCCCATGAACCTGCTACCAATAAGGTAGCGCCTATATAAAAGGTTGGGTGAGCAAACTCTGGCGGATAGAAGGTATAAAGTACCGAGGCATTTCCGTTAATAAGGGAACAGCTGCCATGACAACACCAATGGTCGACATCCAAAAGCCTGCCCACGCAAAACGTGGCGCCCATAACTATTGCTTTAGACTATGTACCGCCGTGTGATAACCAAACCCCATAATAAAATAGGTACTTAACACATACGCCATTAAAACACCGTGGGTGGAGGTTGATGCATAATAAACAGAAGCATTCTCAATAGCTGGGAACATACTGCTACGTTCGAGCACTTGATAAGCCCCCATTGGCAAAGCTACAGCGAAAGCAGCAAAGGCGACAAAGAAGTTCCAAAAAGCAAGTTTATTGGTGGCTTTAATAGTATCAGCTGATAGTGCCATATCACTAGTGGGTAGGGATGACGTTGTCATTAGTGAGTCTCCGCAGCTATGTTAAATTTATTTTTAGGCACTATATTCATCATGCCATACATATATGCGTGACCAAGCCCGCAATATTCGTTACAAATAATAGGAAACTCTCCTGCTTTGGTAAACCGAGTCGTAATTTCAGAAACATAGCCCGGTACTATCATTGTATTTAAGTTGGTAAAAGGAACATGAACACCGTGCAACACATCAAAGGAAGCAATACGAAATTTTACAGCAGTATTAAGAGGCAACTCTATATGTTGCGGGTAAAAGCCATAACGTGCAGCAACCATTGTGACGACTAGCTCACCATCAGAGCCCTTATGTAAACCCAGTTTTTCTTCCATAAACTCACCGCCACCAACACCAGAGGCAAGATGCAAACGAGCCGAGTCAATCACTTCAACATTACTAGGAGGGTGAATATCCTCAACAGCAGCAAAGTACAACGTAATGGCCCAAGTCATTATAGCCAAGCCTGCGGTCACTATTATCCAGCGTTTTTCAAGTGGATCTATATGAATTGCCATCTGAATATCCTTTAATTAACAGAACCACGGGGAAGAAAGAGGCCAAACCAAAAAAATAGATAACCTAAAATAAATAAAATTGCATAAATAGACATGATTGCCCATGTCCCTCTGGGGGCACTTTCGAGAATCTCTTTCTCTTCTTTTTCGGATAGCTTATCCATATTTAGTCCTGAATTTTTAATTAGCGGTTATGAACTTTAGTACAACTTTCTTTACAATACTGTACCTACTGAAAAACCACATTGACAATTGTCAATGATGGTTTTTGGTAATAGCTGTTACCATCCTATAAGCTTTACTGAGTCAATCAAGCATCAGGTAATACCCTAATCCCCAGATAGAAACGCGAATGAGAGTGAGATCGCAAGCCTTTGATTACATAGGATATTCGAAAATTAATCGTTTCATCCGTAGGTTTAATGAGCGCTACTGCACTCAATTATGCTTTAGTGCAATCGAGTATTTTTGGGATGTTCTATGGAGTCAAAGGCTTGTGCTATCATCGTGTTTTCTATCTGGGGATTAGGGTAATATTAAATGCTAGACACCTGTTATCACTGCGGTCTAACAAATCCATCTAATAGCAAAATCACTTACACCGTTCTTGATCAAGAACGCGATTTTTGTTGTCTAGGTTGCCAAGCAGTAACAAAAGTCATTATTGAGTCTGGCAATGTTGATTATTATAAATACCGCGACGCCCCCGATGGTGAAACCCAACCCGCGATTCTTCCAGATTTTTTAGATGAACTTGTCATTTATGACAACCCCGAAATTCAAAAAAGTTTTGTGCGTCAACAACAAAATGGCATAAAAGAAGCCTTTTTGATTTTAGAAGATATCCGTTGTGCAGCCTGTATTTGGCTGAATGAACAACATTTGCAAGCATTAGAAGGGGTAGTCGATGTGAAGATGGACTACACCAGCCAACAAGCTAGAGTCGTTTGGAACCCTGAACAAATCCAGCTATCTGACATTCTTCTTGCCATTGCTTCTATTGGCTATAAAGCCCATCCCTTTGACCCAACCCAGAGGGAAAAACTCACCAAAGAGCAAAATCAAAAAAGCATCAGTCGGCTACTTTTCTCGGGACTACTTGGCATGGCTGTTATGGGTCGAGCCATAGCAGGCTACTGGATGGGCGGCATCAATGAGCAAGGAGAGCTTGAACTGTGGGAAATTATTGGGCGTTGGTCAGACTTAATCATTGTGTCAATTATGTTAGTTTATTCGGGTGCTATTTTTTATATTTCAGCTTGGAGAGATTTAAAAAATAAGCACCTTGGCATGGACTTACCGATTGTAATTGGTTTAAGTGCCGCCTATATCGGCAGCTTTGTTGCAACCATACAACAAGCTCATGAAGTATATTTTGACTCCATTGCTATGTTTATATTTTTAATGTTGGCGGCACGTTACTATGAATTACAAGGGCGTCTTATTGCCGCTTCATCGTTAGATAAATTACTAAAAATAATCCCAAAAACTAGTAACCGATTTAGCAATTATGCTAATCGTGAAACGGAAGAGGTCTTAATTACAGAGCTCATTATCGGCGACAAAGTGCTTATCAACCCTGGCGAAACAGTGCCTGTTGATGGTCGTATTATCAAAGGTAAAAGTAGCTTTGACGAGTCATTACTCACCGGTGAGATGATGCCGATAACCTACTCTCAAGGCGATCAACTAATTAGTGGTAGTTGTAATATAGAGCAACCCATCGTGATGGAGGTGGAGCGTTTATATATGGACTCTACGTTAACGGATATTCATACCTTATTAGAAAAAGGTATAGAGTCGAAACCAAACTACGCCTTAGTTGCAGATAGAGTTGCCCGGTGGTTTATTCTTGCTATTCTTATTATCGCTTCGCTAACCGCTATTTTTTGGTTACTAAAAGACCCTGCGATGGCATTGCCTGTAACTATTTCTGTTTTAATCGTGACCTGCCCTTGTGCATTAGCGCTAGCTACACCCGTAGCCCTGTCCTTAAGCTCAGGATTATTTGCTAAAATGGGGGTTCTTCCTCTTAAAATGTCTGCCATTGAGGGATTAAATCAAAGTGATGCAATCATCTTTGATAAAACAGGAGCTTTAACCGTAGGCCAACCTACCTTGAAACAAAGCCTTGTATACGGTGGTGCAGATGAAACCTTTTACCAAAAGATCGCTTTAACCTTAGAAGAACAATCCGAACATCCCATAGCAAAAGCATTTAAACTCACAAAAATAAACACGACCTCTTTTCAGATAGAAAATCTTAAAAGCCACTTAGGTATGGGAATAGAAGGGGAAATTAACAGGCAGTCATGGAAAATTGGCAAGCTCTCTTTTTGCCTTAGCGAAGACGCTATCACTAAATTAGAAGACGAGATAACACAAAAAATTGAACAAGCACGCCAGTCAGGATACATCGTTATCGGACTTTCCAAAAATGACTCTCTCGAATGTATTTTTATATTACATGACCCGTTACGAGAAGGGTGCCATGAAATGATAAAAAACTTGTCACGGCAAGGCATCGAAAACATTATTATTCTCAGTGGTGATCACCCGAGTAGTGTCGCTCAAGTAGCAAAAAAGCTAGGCATTAAAGAATTCCATGGAAATATGAAGCCCAAAGATAAACTAGTTTGGTTACAACGTTACCAACAACAGCATCGCGTGATAATGGTCGGCGATGGGATTAACGATACCCCAACATTAGCAGCGGCAAATGCATCAATATCTTTTGTAAGCGCAACGGATTTAGCACAAATTAATAGTGACTTTGTCATTACAGGGCGCTCTATTAATGTTATCCCTGCGCTGCTACAGCTCTCCCAAAAGACCCATAAAATCATTATACAAAACTTAATTTGGGCGGCCTTATATAATTTAATCGCCATTTCCTTTTGCCGTTTTAGGATGGCTTCCACCTTGGGGGGCAGCATTGGGAATGTCACTCAGCTCCTTTATTGTGATAACAAACTCTCTAAGATTAAAGAAATCTTGATCAAACCTATAACCTGAATCTGTGACTTCACTACGGCACAGTACGCAAGCTATTGATTCATCACAGGTTTAAAAAATGCCCGCTTAACCTAAGGGTGAAGCTAAGATTTTTCAAAATCCTGTGATAAGCCAATATCTTACGCCCTGTTATCCGCATTGAAGTCACGGATTCAGGTCCTCGTCAACTGTCTGCGACGCTATGTTTCGATTATTAAAGGATACTCTTATACCTAATTAGCTATAAGCCTACGTTGCTGGGAATAATTAAATTTAGACGTGAAAAAAGTAGCCACTTTACAGTGACTACTTTTAGTTTTGAGGACTACCTTTTACTGTTTAGCCTTCAGCAACACATATTTTCTTCTTCATGACTGCATTAAATGTCAATACTGTATTAATGCCAACCAATAGTGTAATTAAGCCTAACAAGCCAGTTGCTAACCATAAATATACGGGGCTTCCTGCACCATGAATCGGGTGTATTTTTTCATTCATTACAAAGCTTGCGATTGTGATGGCGCCCAGTGGAAATAAGTAAGCCCACCATGAAATAAAGAAGGGGTAAACGAATAAAATACTTTATCTGCGATAGGAGTAACATGGTTAAAAACAAAGCAACGAAATAAAGAAAATGTCCAAAATTATCAATGCCACCATTCAAACGCGTGTAGGCTAAAAAACCTACCGCAGGTGGTGCTATCAAAATAAACAAAGTGGGCAAAAGATGGGTCGCCATAGGGTCATGAAACAGAATCCTATTAAAGAAAATAACCAATAAAATAATCCAAAAAAGCATCCCTATACTAAAAAAGAACCAAGAGATATCAATATAACCGAGTGCAACACCAGCGATGGGAACGAGAACATTACCCACAGCTGGAATAAACCATGCAGGATTCATATGGTTTATTTTAAAGTGATCATGGTGCATCCAAGAGCTAATTACATACAGCGTGAAGGCTAGGTGTAGAGTAGTTCCTACAATCCAAAGTGGCAAAGATATAGCTTTATTAATGGAAAGAAAAACAATAGATAGTAGTAATAAACTGATAGAAATAGCAGGAAAAAAATTAAGCTTTATCGGGTGCTTTATTTCCATTTTCACACTGTTAGGATGTTTAATAAGTTTAGTCAAATAAATCAGTGATATAACGATAAAAATGAATGATGCTATGCCTGCAAAAATGGGCGTAATACCTAAGTCCAAGTCAAAAGCTTTCTGAGCTTTTTCCCAAGCAATAGTAAAGCCTGCAAGCCCCATGACAATTGAAAAAGAAGAGACGGGAAAGTTTGCTAAGCGATTTTGTTGTTCTGAACTGCTCATAATTAATACCTGAGTAATACAGTAGGTTATTAATAGTGCGATGGCATTGATATTACGCAATTTACTTTAATCTCTTAAAGGGTATATTTAAAAACATGCAGCTTATGGTGATACTATTTAGAGACTTTTGCACGAGTCGGTGGCGAAAGAAAAATCGGGTGAAATTTTACTGATTGAGGCGAAAACGAAGCTAATAACGAGTTATTAGCGAGTTTTTCAACGAAAAGCAGTGAAATTTTAACCATTTTTACTCATCATCAGACTCGTGCAAAGGTCTCATTTAAACTCAACGTGTTGTATTTATGGCGTACTTTACGGAAATAAAGGTTTCATCTCAATAACTTTGGCGTCTGTGTAACCAATCGAGGGTTAAGGAAAATAATGAACAATCAAGCTAATAAACAGGCATCAAAAAACACATTATTAACAAAGATCATTTTTGCCATATTACTAGCGCTCATTATCTTAACGCTAGTACTGAAAACTCAACAAACAAACACCCAGCAAACGGTTATTGATAAAAATACCTACATTGAATTTCCTGACAGAAAGCCGTTGCCTATCGTCACACTCGCGCAGGCTGATACCGATGGGTTTTCCACATCTAAGATAAAGGGAAAGTGGCATATTTTATATTTTGGTTATACTTTTTGCCCTGATATTTGCCCGCTTGAACTCACAGTACTGCAACAAATGATGGAGATTTTACGCAAAGACATTGCTACATCTGACCTCCCTCAAATACTCTTTATTTCAATTGACCCTGAAAGAGATAAACCTGAGCAGGTGAAAAAGTATGTGGCAGCTTTTGATAGTAGTTTTATGGGTTTAACAGGAAAACAAGACGCATTAACAGCTTTAGCATCACCCTTTGGCATTGCATGGATGAAAGATGCAGTCCCTTCCACTCAAGAAAGCAAAGACAATAATTTTTATACCGTATCACATTCAACAACACTGTTATTAGTGAACCCAGACTCAAAAGTAGCGGGCATGTTTCCTGCACCACATTCAGCTAAAGCGATGGCGCAAGCTTATAAAAACAGCATAAAAAAAGAAAAGGTATATTGATATGTATAAGTCATTAAGAACGTTTGTTATCAGTTTTATGATACTGCTTTTGTCGCAAATCCAAGCATGTAGCAGTCCGGAAAAAATCGAAATTATAGATGCTAGAGTAAGAACGCCCACCAGTGTTACTAAAGCTCTAGGCGGGTTTATGATTGTTAAAAATAACACTCAAAATTTAATAAGTTTAGTTGATGTTAAGGCAGAAGGCTTCAAACAAGTGATGCTACATGAAACCATCAATAAAGATGGTATGCATAGAATGGAGCACAGAGAAAAGATTTTAATTCCCGCCAAAGGGAAGGTTATTTTTCAACACGGCAGTTATCATATTATGTTTATGGGACTGCTAAAGGAGTTTAAATCAGGGGGTAAGATACCTGTCACACTTATTTTTTCTGATGGACAAGAAAAGCGTGTACAGTTTATTGTTAAAGATTCTGTTTAATCTAAACACTTAGGTCTAGTAAGCTCATGCAACAAAAAATAAATATTATCTCATGTTGGTTAATTTTACTGCTTACCGTTCATTCCCTATCATCTTGCTCCCGACCAGAAGTCACCCCTCCTTCAGTCGAACCTTTATTCAAAACTTACCTGACTACTTTAGAGAAAGGCGACTTAAAAGATGTTAGAAAGTCTTATTTCATGCCTTTGCATTGGCGGCGTCAGCAAAAATTGTATAATCATTTTAGCCAACAACATCAATTACTAACCGAAAATAAGCTATCACTAACGTTTCTAGATTTCAAACAAAAAGGTCGGTGGGCAGTGGCTGCGCTCAAAAAAAACGAATCCGGAGTTAACTCAATTAGCCCGCTGTGGTTTTTCTTTTATGATGATCACTGGCAGGTCGTTTCTCCCGTGATTTTTAAAACAGCACCCGTTAGATCAATGATTGACTTATTTCGTGAACAAAAAAAACTCAGATCTTGGTATTACGCTAAGTACCCATCAAACAATTACCCATCAAACAATAAGGCACCAGTACAATGACCTCACTAAAACAGCAACGCATTATTGCTATTTGGCTTTTTATATCTTCTGCTGCGATTTTTGCCATGGTTATTTTAGGCGGCGTAACACGCTTAACAGATTCTGGCTTATCAATGGTGGAATGGGCGCCTATCATGGGTGCATTACCCCCACTTAATAATGATGAATGGCTTAAAACGTTTCATATGTACCAGCAGTTCCCTGAATTTAAAATACACAATCACGCCATGGACTTAGCGGGCTTTAAGTCTATATTTTGGTTTGAATATTCGCACCGCCTTCTCGGCAGGCTAATTGGTTTAATTTTCTTTTTCCCCATGGTCTTTTTCTTTGTCAAAGGCTGGGTAAGTACTGGCTTAAAAATCAAACTCATGATCATGTTTATACTCGGTGGCTTACAAGGTTTACTCGGCTGGTATATGGTCAAAAGCGGGCTTGTTAATAACCCCAATGTTAGCCAGTATCGCCTGGTCGCACACTTAGGCTTAGCAATTTTTGTCTATGCTTATATTTTATGGGTTGCGTTAGGGTTGTTTTTTCAAAACGACCAAAGCGTAAACCTAAATTCAAATTGGGTTGCACATCCATTAAAACCCTACGCGTTACTGCTCCTTATTTTTACTTTTATTACGATACTCTCGGGTGGTTTTGTTGCTGGTTTAAATGCAGGGCTTGTCTACAACACCTTTCCCTTAATGAACGGACAGCTCGTTCCTGATGGCCTGTTATCAATGACACCTGCATGGCACAATTTATTTGAAAATGCGACAACCGTTCAGTTTAATCATCGCGTACTGACCACAGCCTTAGCGCTGGCTGTTATTGTTTTTTATCTCGCCTCCCTGAGAAAAAAACCACCTGCAAGACTCAAACTTGGCTTGCACTTAATGATGGTTATGATATTGATTCAAGTGTCGCTGGGCATCTCCACACTACTGCTGCATGTGCCTATTCCTTTAGCGGCAAGCCATCAAGCTGGCGCATTGATTTTATTTACGTTGATTATCTTTGTGGCGCATCAAACTAGATATTCTAATAACTAAAGGAAAGCTTACAATTCAGCTTAGGCTCGCCGCTTTAATAAACAATAATAAAACCCATCATTGAAATCATCCCCAGGGAAAACCTGTAAACCAAGGCCTTGCGCCTTTGGTATTGGAACCACTTCCGCACCTTTCGTGCGATCCATAAAGGCAACCATCTGTTGCTCATTTTCCTCGGGGAGAATCGAGCAGGTTGCATACAGCATGATGCCCTCGGGTTTTAACTTCTGCCAAAGCGCATCTAATATTTTTCCTTGAAGCTCGCTTAATGCTTCAATATCAGACGCTCTACGCAACACCTTAATATCAGGGTGGCGACGAATCACACCCGTAGCAGAGCAAGGTGCATCTAATAGAATACGATCAAAATCAATACCTTTCGCATAGGCTTCAGTGTCTAAAGCATCAGCGGTGATAACAGTGGCTTGCAGGTTTATGCGCTCCAGATTTTGTGTCACACGCAACAAGCGACTCTCGCTATTATCGACTGCAATCACTTTAAGGTTTTTGGCACTTTCAAGAATATGCCCTGTTTTCCCACCCGGTGCTGCACAAGCATCCAATACCGTCATACCGGCTTGGCAATGAAGTAAAATACTGGCTCGTTGGGCCGCACCATCTTGCACCGACACCGCACCTTTTTCAAAATTTGGCAAATCAAAGACATTACATGGCGCAGCTAATTTTATTGCCGTCTCAATGCCATTTATTTTCGCTGCTTCAATACCCGCATCTGTCAGCTTTTGCAGATAAGTTTCTCGCGATTGCTGGCTTAAATTAACCCGTAACGTCATGGGCGCACGTTGATTAGACTCGTGCAGAATCTGCTCCCAATTATTCGGCCATGCTTGCTTTATTTTATGAATTAGCCACTGTGGAAAGGCGTATTTAACGACTTGGCGCTTAGTAATTTCTTGTTGTAGAGCATCCTGTTCACGCAAGTAATTTCTTAAAACGGCATTCACCAAGTTCTTCGCCCAAGGCTTTTTCAAACCTTTTAATGCAGAAACAGTTTCACCTACAGCCGCATGATCAGGCGTTTTTTGGTAGATAATTTGATACAAGCCCACCCGAATCAAACACTCAACATCTTTATCTTTTTGCTTAATCGTTTTACTCAGTAATTCACCCAACAAAGCTGATAAGGGCTCGTGCCAGCGTAAAGCCCCATAACCAAGGTCACGCACCATAGGATCATCATTATTTACTAGCACCGCACTTAACGACTCCCCTTTATAAATTACGGATTGTAGAATTTGTGCGGCGGCTGTTCGTGGATTCATAGACGGAGAAGCCATAACTAGCAAGGTAACTTATAATCAAGCAATGACCGGCCATTTAAGAAATCTCGTACATCCATTGCTTTTTTGCCCGGTAATTGTAAACGTGAGAAAGAAACAACACCATCACCAGTGACTACGCTGATTCCTTCTGGAGTTTCATTAATAACAGTTCCATAAGGCTCCGTTGATTGCATACTTTCAACTTTTGACATAAAAATTCGCAAGGGTTTACCATTAAAGGTAGTGAATGCCACAGGCCACGGGTTGAAAGCACGTATAGTTTGATCAATTTGTTGCGCTGACTGTGACCAATCAATCTCAGCTTCTGATTTTTCGAGTTTATGCGCGTAGCTTGTTAGAGACTCCTCTTGCACTTCAGGGCTTAGCTCACCTACACCGGCAAGCTCCAGTACTTTTAGCAAAGCCTCCGCGCCATCGTTAGCTAATTTATCGTGAATTGTCTGACCTGTATCTTCGGCAGTAACAGGACAAGGCACTTTTAACAGCATATCACCCGTATCCAAACCTGCTGCCATTAGCATAATAGTGATACCGGTTTCTTTATCCCCTGCTTGAATCGCTCGATGAATCGGTGCTGCGCCACGCCAACGTGGAAGCAAAGAGCCGTGTATATTGAAACAACCATATGTCGGCATATCCAAAACAACTTGTGGCAAAATCAAACCGTAGGCCGCTACCACCATCACATCAGCGTTATAACTTGCCAAGACTGCTTGGGCTTCTTCATCTTTTAAAGACGAGGGTTGCTCGACCGCTATATTGGCATCAACCGCAACTTGCTTCACCGGCCCAAACTGTACTTTGCGCCCACGCCCTGAGGGCCTATCTGGCTGAGTATAAATAGCTACAACTTCATGCCCTGATTGAATTAATGCTTGTAAAGCAGGCACAGCAAAGTCAGGTGTTCCTGCATAGATTATTCTTAATTTTTTCATTGAGACCTGTTATTGAACGTTTTAGTTCGTTGCTGCTTGTTTCGCCAATTTGGCAAACTTTTTTTGTAAACGCTTTTGCTTTAATGGCGATAAATAATCCACAAACAACTTACCTTTTAAGTGATCCAGTTCATGTTGAATACACACAGCAAGCAATCCATCCGCCTCTAACTCAAATTCTTTACCATCGCGATCTAAAGCTATTACGGTGATATTTTCTGAGCGCGACACCTCTGCATAATACTCAGGTACTGACAAGCAGCCTTCTTCACAGATTTCTTCGCCATCACGGTGTGTGATTTTTGGATTAATAAAGCAGTAAGGTTCGTTCTTATCTTCTGACACATCAATCACCACAAGTTGTTGATGTACATTAACCTGTGTTGCTGCTAAGCCAATACCTGGTGCGTCATACATGGTTTCCAACATATCATCAATTAGCACTCTAATTGCATCGCTGACTTCTTTTATAGGCGCAGCTTTAGTGCGTAAACGCGGATCGGGGAAACGTAAAATATCTAATTTAGCCATGAGCACTCTTAATGAAAAACCATAAAAAATAACAACAGGAAGTACCGTAAGTCAGAAAAAAATGCACCTTCAATACTATATCCATTATTATACCGTCAATAATAATTAAAAAATCAATAAAAATAATAAGGGTCTTCCATGTCTTTTAAACTTTCTTCACTGACTTTAGCGTCAGTCTCGGTTTTCACATTATCTGCTTTAACAGGTTGTAGCACAATCGACAACTGGACAAAGCCGTCAACGTCACAAAACGCATCATCATCGCAGATGTTTTCATCACAAGGCAAACCTGCTGTTTCGCGCCTTAAAACACCTTCGCATGATCCTTATGATAGCTTTTATGGTAGCCCTAGCGATATTAAAACACAGGTTTACCAACCTAAAACTGTGCGCTTATATAAAGGCAAGGCATCAAGTACGAGTACTCCTGCACTCTTTAAAACAACAGCACCAAAGCGTTATGTGGTTAAAAAAGGTGATACCCTATGGGCAATTTCAAATAAATTCTTAAACAACCCTGCTTACTGGCCAGAAATTTGGGATAAAAACCAAAAAGTTAAAAATCCACATCTAATCTACCCGGGTGATGTACTGTATATTTATGAAGGTGGCCGCAGAAAAGTACGCGTTGCTAATAAAGTAACAGGCAAAGTAACCTTTGTTGAAAAAATGGTTCCACAAATGCGTATTGAGCGAACAGGAACAACACTTGGACAACCCATATCTACACTATCTTCATTTTTAGTTTGGCCTCGCGTACTTGATAAAAGCACAATGGATAAAGCACCATACATTGTGGATGGGCGTGACTCACATATTCTTATCGAAAAAGACGACACGGTGTTTATCAAAAACCTTTCTGATCGTCATGCAGGCGGACGTTATGCTGTATTCCATCAAGGCAAAGAATTGCGTGATCCAGCAACAGGAAAAGTTTACGGCAATGAAGTGACTTACGGCGGCTTTCTGGAAATTGATCGCACTACAGCTGGGGCAGAAGTTGCCACTGCAACGGTGGTTGAATCGAAACGTGAGATGCGTCGTGGGGATCGCTTGCTCTACATTAATGACGAAACACATCAGCTAAATGCGCCGGTACAAATACCAAAGCATAAAGTGCGTGGTTCAATTATATCATTATTTGATGCACACATCATGAGTGCTCAAACGCAAGTTGTGGTGATTAACAAAGGCTCTCGTCAAGGCATTAAGCCTGGTTACACTTTAGGTGTTTATTCCTTAGGCAAACAAGTTAATGACCCTTACGCAAAAGCTAAACGTACCCGTCGTTGGGATCCTGTTGTAGCGGCGAAAGTGGGCATTCCTCCGCAACGTGTTGCTACTGCAATTGTTTATAAAACTACGGGCGATTTAAGTTACGCTTTGATTACAAAATCGAGTCACCCCGTTAAAAATGGGTACAAGATTGGCAACCCATAATTTGTAAATCACAATCTACGGCTATAGATTTTCTGTAGCTGAAACCAAGGGCATGTATAATCTAATACATGCCCTTTTTTAATGCCGAGCAATAAGCGATGAAAACCACTGAAGAACTAAAAGCTTGGATTACATTATGGCGGGTTCCAGGTGTTGGTTCTAAAACTTACCAAAAGCTGCTTACTCACTTCTCAGACCCTAGTGCCGTTTTCGGGGCGAATCAAACGAAGCTAAAATCCTCTGAAGTTTCACAAAAAGTTGCTGAAAGCATTCAACAACATAATGACTTAGGCTCTGCAGACCATGACATAGAGTGGTTACAATCAGCAGAAAATCACTCAATTATCACCTTACACTGCAACGAATACCCCGCACTGCTTAAACGTATCGATAATCCGCCACCAATCCTTTTTATCAAAGGCAATCACGCCTTACTTAAAGACCCACAATTAGCCATTATTGGCAGCCGAAATCCAACCAAGAGTGGCACAGACAATGCACTTAGCTTTGCCAAGCACCTTGGTAGAACAGGGCTTTGCATCACCAGCGGACTAGCCTTAGGTATTGATGGCAGCGCACACAAAGGCGCATTACAAGCCAATGGTCCCACCATCGCAGTCATCGCGACAGGAATTGACCGTGTTTATCCTGCAAGCCATCGTGAGCTCGCCCATGAAATTGTCAAAAATGGCGCGATTGTTAGTGAATTCCCCATCGGGACACAGCCCAAAGCAGAAAACTTTCCACGTCGAAATCGTATTATTAGTGGCTTATCTTATGGAACTTTAGTTGTAGAAGCCGCATTGCAAAGCGGATCACTGATTACCGCACGTTTAGCGATGGAACAAAACCGCGAAGTTTTTGCGATTCCTAGCTCCATTCATAACCCACTAGCCAAAGGCTGTCATCAGTTAATTCGCCAAGGTGCAAAACTGGTTGAAACTGCCGAAGATATTTTAGAGGAAATGGCCAATGTTATTGATTTAAGCACACTTGAGCAAAACGACGGTCAACAAAATTACCCTCATCAAAACACCCTGAACTCAGATCAAGGTGCTTTAAGTCATCAGCAAAAAAACTCTGAAAAAAATAACTCTGAAGATAGCAATGCCGAATACCAAAACGTGCTGGATAAAATGGGCTTCGATCCTACTCCAATAGACCAACTCGTTATAGATACAGGCTATAGCCCTGAAGCCTTATCAGCGATGCTTTTAATGCTCGAACTACAAAATCAAATCTCTTCAAATGGCGGCGGCACTTACACGCGCCTTAAGTAACTTAAACACAACCAATAGTCCGCAAATTCGCTTATTCAAGTGACAAAAATCAATTTTTATTATAGAATATCTGTTAGAAATACCCCGTAAATATAAAATTATTTGTTACCCCCACTTGCTAGAGCCGCTATCTACCAAGAATAAATAGTTTAAGATGTGAGCCCCAATTCATGACTGAAAATACATTAGACGTCCTTTTTTATCTATTTGACCATTATTCAGATACCGATGACATCGCACAAAATCGCGATGTTTTACACGGCTATCTAGAAGAAGCAGGTTTTCAAAACAAACGTATTCACAAAGCATTTGATTGGTTAGAAAGCCTAGCAGATGATGACCAGATTTATCTTTCCGCACCGCAATCACAGTCCATTCGCCATTTTTCTAAATTTGAAAAGCAATGGTTTAACGATGAGTGCCAGGAATACATGCTGTCACTCGCCAATGAGAATGTGCTTACCGCTGAAATGTTTGAAAGAACTGTTGACCGAGTGCTCTCTCTCGGTGATAAAGAGTTCGACCTGAATCGTTTAAAGTGGGTAATACTGATGTTATTACTCAACCAACCTGATACCGAAGCAGAATATATTTGGATGGATGATGTAGCACTGGGCGATGAGCCGCCTGTATATCACTAACCTCCCTTCATAAGAAAAACAGATAAAAAGGTGATAACTGCCCTCAGTCATCACCTTTTTTTTTGCTTCTGCTTTACAGCTCTTTAGTTTCCGTTGTATGGTTGCCACAAATTCAACCTCAATAAATCAACCGAAACAACAAATATGGGCAGATCACTCGTTATTGTGGAGTCGCCAGCAAAGGCGAAAACCATCAACAAATACCTTGGTAAGGACTTCATTGTAAAGTCCAGTATCGGTCATATCCGCGACTTGCCTAAAGGCGGAGGCTCCACTAAAGGTAAGAAAAAAGCACCGACATTAGCAACCCTTACCAAAGGCATGTCAGATGCTAAAAAAGAAGCTTTTAAGAAAAAGCGTGACACCGATAACCTATACCGTCGTATGGGTATCAACCCAGAAAAAAACTGGGATGCGCAATATGAAATACTCCCCGGCAAAGAAAAAGTCGTCGCCGAATTACAAAAACTCGCAGCCAAAGGCGACAAAGTCTATCTTGCGACCGATTTGGATAGAGAGGGTGAAGCAATTGCGTGGCACCTTAAAGAAGTTATCGGTGGTGATGACAGCCGATTTGAGCGCGTAACCTTTAATGAGATAACCAAATCAGCGATTCAAGAAGCCTTTGAAAAGCCCGACAGATTAGATGTAAATCGTGTCAACGCTCAGCAAGCACGACGCTTTTTAGACCGCGTTGTAGGTTTTATGGTCTCGCCATTATTATGGGCGAAAATAGGCCGAGGATTATCGGCTGGGCGTGTTCAATCCGTTGCAGTACGATTAATTGTTGACCGTGAGCATCAAATCAATGCTTTTAACCCTGTCGAGTTTTGGGATATTCACGCCGACTTAGCCACCAAATCTGGCGAAGCATTACGCGTAGAAGTCACCAAAGACAACGGCACAGCATTCAAACCTGTAAACGAAAAACAGGCAATGGACGCGGTTACCAAGTTAAAATCAGCCGATTATTCACTGCTTAAACGCGAAGACCGCGCCACTGCCACGAAACCCAAAGCACCCTTTATAACATCGACCTTACAACAAGCGGCCAGCACCCGCTTTGGCTTTGGCGTAAAACGCACCATGGGACTTGCACAACGCCTGTATGAGCGCGGTTACATCACCTATATGCGTACCGACTCAACCAATTTAAGTGCCGATGCACTAGAAAGCGTACGTGGTTTTATTGGCAAAAAATACGGCAAAGATTTCCTCCCTGAAAAACCGAATTTTTATGGCTCTAAAAGTGGCGCGCAAGAGGCACATGAGGCGATTCGCCCATCCAATGTAAAAGTTATGCCGACCGATTTACAAGATGTGGACGATGCTGCCAAAAAATTGTATGAATTAATTTGGCGACAGTTTGTAGCCTGTCAAATGACACCCGCTAAATATGACTCAACCCGCCTCACGATTCAAGCAGATCAATACCACTTGACCGCATCCGGTCGTACTATGCGCTTCCCAGGCTGGACTAAAGCACAACCACCGCTCAGCAAAAAAGATCAACCCGATTTGCCTGATTTAAGAGAAGGCGACCCACTCAATTTAGTTGAGCTTGACCCGCAACAGCACTTTACCAAACCACCACCACGATACTCTGAAGCATCATTAGTAAAAGAGCTGGAAAAACGCGGCATTGGTCGTCCATCCACCTACGCATCCATCATTTCAACCATTCAAGACCGTGGTTATGTAAAAGTAGATTCACGTCGATTCTTCGCCGAGAAAATGGGCGAAATCGTAACCAAGCGTTTAGTCGGTAGCTTTGAAGAACTAATGAACTTTGACTTTACCGCCGAAATGGAAAAAGAGCTGGATGAAATCGCCGACGGAAAACTCCAGTGGAAAGACGTACTGGATGATTTTTATAAAGACTTCAAAGTCACTTTAGATAAAGCTAAAGATGAGCCAGAAAAAGGTGGCATGAAGACCAACGAAATGGTCATGACAGAAATCACCTGCCCTGACTGCTCAAGAAATATGGGAATCCGTACTGCAGGTACAGGTGTGTTTTTAGGCTGTGATGGTTATAACTTGCCACCTAAAGAGCGCTGTAAAAAAACCGTCAACCTCGTCCCTGCTGAAGAGTCTATCGACGTGAACAATGAAGATGCCGAAACCGAAGCATTAATGGCGAGAAAACGTTGTACGAAATGTGAATCGGCAATGAAAAGCTACTTTATTGATGAAAGTACTAAACTACATGTCTGTGGAGAAAACCCTGAGTGTGACGGCTATGAAATTGAAAAAGGCACGTTTAAACTAAAAGGTTACGAAGGCCCTGTGGTTGAGTGTGAAAAATGCAAGAATGATATGCACCTAACCACAGGCCGCTTCGGCCCTTACATGAAATGTAGCAATGAAGACTGTGGCAACACCCGTAAGATTTTACGTAACGGCCAAGTCGCACCTCCGCGTGAAGATCCGGTTCACTTACCTGAACTAGAATGTGAAAAGTCAGATGCATTCTTTATACTCCGTGACGGCGCGGCAGGCTTATTTATGGCTGCCAGCACCTATCCAAAATCACGCGAAACCCGCGCACCGCTAGTTGGAGAACTGCAGCGTTTTAAAGACCGTATTTCAAAGAAGTTTTACTTCCTTGCTGATGCTCCCGCAGAAGATCCGCAAGGCAATAAAGTTGCCGTTCGCTTTGACCGAAAAACCAAAGAGCATTATGTGCGCTCTGATGTGGATGGAAAAGCAACGGGCTGGTCAGCACGTTACGAGGGTGGCCAGTGGATCGAAACGTTAGCGAAGAAAAAAGTTGCCAAGAAAAAGAAAACCGTTAAGAAAAAGCCCACAAAAAAGAAGGTCGTTAAAAAGAAATAGTACGCTGCTAGAACGACTGACTACTGTAAGGTAGACGGCCCTTCATGGGTCGTTTGATGAAAGTGATTGTCTTGCTTCACCACATTTCTAGAATGACTTTGTGGCAAAGAAGCATGATGTTCAAGCATCCGCCAGCCGTTTACTTGGCGAATATAAATATTCGTCGCAATAATCACTGAAACAGGTGAATCAGGATGATGATCTTGTGCAATTCGCTCACTCACTAAATGAACAGCAACATCACCAAACAGACTAGCATTAACTATATTAGGGTACACAACAAGCTTAATACTATTGGCCAGAATCCCCGACCAACTTTCTAATACAGCCTTTCTACCTAATATCGGCTCAGCCCCAGGATGAACACAAGTAACCCCCTGATGCTCAGCCATAACTGCATTCATCAGATTAATATCACCCATTTCAAATGCTGAGTAAAAGGCAGTTTCAGCCTCCTCTGGTGTTGCAAAATAAGTACTTGGCTCATCAGTTTTCACCGCGGTGCTCCTCAAAGAGAAGTTAAACTATAATTACAGTTGAGCAACAAGGCTAGTACCCTGCTTATTAATAACTTAATTAATTATCCACAAAAATAATGTAACCCACGGTAATTTATACCCAGCATGAGACCTTTACACCAATCAGTGGCGAAACAAAAATGGGCAAAATTAATGGATTGAGACAAGATGAAGCTAAAAAACAGATCTTGCAATTGCTTCAACGAAAAACAACGAACTTTTATTCATTTATACTCGTCACCTTACTCGTGTAAAGGTCTCAGTATATACTCAAACTCAATAAGCCTGTAGACTCCGCCTCCTTAATTCTTAACACTTTCGGATACTCCCTTGATCTCTACAGCAAACATCACCATGCAATTTGGCTCTGAGCCTCTTTTTGAAAACATTTCAGCTAAATTCGATAACGGTAATCGCTACGGTTTAATTGGTGCCAATGGCTGTGGAAAATCAACCTTAATGAAGATCATGAGCGGTGAATTAGAACCAACATCAGGTAATATTTCGGTTACTCCAGGTGAGAAACTGGGTATCTTGAGTCAGGATCAATTCGCTTTTGAACACGTAAGTGTTATAGATGCTGTCATCATGGGTGACAGAGAGCTTTGGGAAGTCAAGCATGAGCGTGAGCGCATTTATGCCTTGCCAGAAATGTCGGATGGAGACGGTATAAAAGTAGGCAACCTTGAAGCTGAGTTTGCCGAAATGGACGGTTATACCGCAGAAAGCCGTGCAGGTGATATTTTGCTCAATGCAGGTATCGAAGAATCATTACACTTTGGCTTAATGAGTGAAGTTGCCCCCGGCCGTAAACTACGTGTGTTACTTGCGCAAGCCTTGTTCGCCAACCCCGATATTTTGTTACTTGATGAGCCCACCAACAACTTGGACATTGAGACGATTAACTGGTTAAGCACCGAGCTGAACAAACGCACTTGTACCATGGTGATTATCTCGCACGATAGACACTTTTTAAATTCAGTCTGCACCCACATGGCAGATATTGACTATGGTGAACTAAGAATTTACCCCGGTAATTATGAGTACTTCCAAGCAGCATCCAGCCTGATACGCGAACAGTTATTGGCAGGCAATAGTAAAAAGAGTGCGGAAATTGCTGAATTACAAGACTTCGTTAATCGCTTTGGAGCGAATGCCTCTAAAGCGAAACAAGCAAGCTCTCGCGCTAAAAAACTGGATAAAATTAAGTTAGATGCCGTTAAGTCTTCCAGTAGAAAAACGCCATTATTAAATTTTACGCAACATAAAAAACTGCACAGAAATGCCTTGGTGATCGAAGAACTGTCACATGGTTTTAATGGAACACCACTGTTTACCAGTAATGATGTAATCCTAGATGCAGGAACACGCTTGGCAGTTTTAGGCGACAATGGAACAGGAAAAACTACGTTCCTGCGTTGCTTAATGAATCAACTCAAACCAAATAGCGGTAGTTATAAATGGTCCGAAAATGCAGTTGTTGGCTATTGCCCACAAGACAACACGGTAGATTTTGATAACGATTTGACCTTATTTGATTGGATGATGCAATGGCGCACCCCCAAGCATGACGACCTAAAAGTACGCGGTTTGTTAGGACGTTTATTGTTTACCGAAGATGACTACCTAAAAAAAGCCAAAGTCTGTTCAGGAGGTGAGAAAAACCGGCTGCTATTTGGCAAGCTAATGATGCAAGATACCAATGTATTGATTATGGACGAGCCAACCAACCATATGGATATGGAAGCGATTGAAGCCTTAAACAATGCATTAAAAGACTATGAAGGCACCTTAATTTTTGTCTCCCATGATCGTGAGTTTGTCTCAACACTCGCCAACCGTATACTCGAAATAAAAGACACCAAAATGACCGCCTTTGAAGGGACCTATGATGAGTTCCGTGAGAGCAAAGGAATGGCATAAATCATCAACTAAAATTCTCTATTTGTAATATATGTAGCTTGGCTGACGTTAGAGCCACACGATTCAATTTTAATCAACTAGGTTGGGCTTTGTAATGATCTAATAACCTTGTAGAAACTTATAGATTCGGTTATTAGCTATATTATCCCCCCTGCAGATAAAAAACAGGCTTAAAGTTACTACAAAAAACTAGACCATTACAAATGGTTGTGGTGAGAGATGTTGATTTTCTTTGAGAAGATGCTCAAGAATAAAGACCAGACCAATTTCTTTACTAATTTACATTGAATAAACAGCACATGCAATCCGTTTAAAACACGGATAAATTTGAGGATATGAAGTAAAAGCATTTATTCATTAATCCTTGTATAGCGTTTGGAACTTAATTATATATGAGAAAAAACACTCATATTTACATTAACTTAGACATGATTAAATGAAAAATATATTTTCAACCTTAGTAGCTATAACAATTCTAACGACGGCATGTAGTTCAAAAAATAGCCCGAAGAATTCTGTAAAAAATAAATCGTCAGATAAGACAATACATCAACAAATAACCTCTTTCGGAGAAAAACTATTTAATGATGAGTCCCTTTCAAGAGATGGAAAGCAATCCTGTGCAAGCTGCCATAACGCTGCTCATGCATTCATTGATACTCGCATAAATAAAACCAGCATTAGTAACCTAACCCCTAGTTCCGTTTCTACAGGACAAGATGATAAAGCATTAGACGACAGAAACACCCCTACAATTACTTATGCTGCTTTGATACCAGACTTTAACTTTGATAATGAAGAAAAACTATTTAAAGGGGGGCAATTTTTAGATGGTAGAGAGAAAAACTTACACGATCAAGCTGCCCAACCGTTCTTAAATAGAGTTGAAATGCAAACTGACCAAGCAACTGTTGTATCTAAAGTTAAAAACAAATATGGTCCAATTATGCGTGAATTATTTGGAAAAAATATTTTCGCTACGGTAGATCAAGCTTTTAATGCAATAACTTTTAGCATTGCAGAGTTTGAAAAAACAGATCTATTCTCACCTTTCGACTCTAAGTTTGATCGAATGCTAAAGGGAAAGTATAAATTCACAGAGGAAGAGGCACGTGGATTGACACTCTTCAAGACAGAAGATAAAGGGAATTGTGCAGCCTGTCATACGGTACCAACGACTATAAGTAGCCAGCAAGAAAGCATTTTTACTGACTTTACCTACGATAACTTAGGTGTTCCAGTAAATGATGTTGTTCGACGTTTAAATGGCAAGGGAAATATGTTTGTAGATTATGGCTTGTTTACAAATCCTATGGTCAATAATCAAGAATTAAAAGGGGCTTTTCGAGTATCAACTTTACGTAATATTGCTGTGACAGCACCCTACATGCACAATGGTATTTTCAGAGATTTAAAAACTGTAGTACGTTTTTATAACACCCGTGATGTTAAGAGTGCCCTAAATCCAGAAACATCTAAGCCATGGAGGCCGGCTGAAGTTGACGCAACCAAAAATACAGAAGAATTAGGTAACCTAAAGCTTACAAATGCTGAAGAAGATGCTTTAGTGGCATTCATGAAGACACTAACTGATAAACGCTATGAGCATTTAATGGTGGAATAAAATTGCTCTCACTTATTTATTGCTGCATTTGCATTTAGAGCACTGCTAGTTGAATCACCATTAGTGGCACTTCCTTCGGAAAGTGACTGTATGCCTGCCGTTTGTGGTTAGAACGGATAACTCAATTATTAGAGCTTGCCGTCATTTTCCTTAAAATCAACTCTCAGCGCCGAAGGCGCCTAACGATATTGATCACATTAGGTTCACTATACTTCGCAGTATGCCCTTGCTTCAACCAAGCCATCGGCACTTCCTGCAGAAGGTGCAGCGATATACTTTTTATGACTCGGGAGTTTGTAGATAAAACTCTGTGCTTGGTTTATTTCCTGCGGAAAGTGTCTGCATACTTTCTAGCGCCTAGGGCGCACTTTAGAAAGCAACTCTAAGCTCCGTAGGCGCAGTGCGAAAGATGCAGGTCATCACCAGATTATTATTCCCATAAAAAAAGCCCAACACGTTAGTGCTGGGCTTTTTAAGAATAATAACCTGGTGATGACCTACTCTCACATGGGGAAACCCCACACTACCATCGG
>JALSJN010000011.1 GCA_026989335.1 Thiotrichaceae bacterium | reverse complement strand
GTTTGATGGGTAAGAAAATATAAAAATAGATAGAAACAGGACACATTATGTGTGATTTTTTAAAAATTAATCTGAAAACTAATATTCTTAAAATTAGTGGCTTGATCAGTCAATCCTTAATAGGTCTAGTGTTTTATGTTTAGCAGCTTAGAAATAATCACAAATAAACCAAACAAAGCAATCATGTATTCTGCAATAAAGAACCTATTTTCTAAAACAGGAAATAAAAGGTAATGAGCAACTACATATAAAACACTCATCAGGGTCAATACTAATGGTTTATGCCTATTAATAATCTCTACAAGAAGTGATTTGATGTTCGCTTCACGTAATATAAGTACAAAAATAACTTGCAAAAGCACTAGAGCTGAAAATAACAAGAGAGGTGGCTCATCTATAAAGCCCCCTAAATGTAAGAGCACTTCTGATAAATATTGCCCTGGTGTTATAACAATTGATGAATATTCCAAAGGGTGCGTTGCACTCATATTGGACACAAGTGCATAGTAAAAAACAGTACTCCAACCATAGTTATCAGCGTAATTATTGGCGAACCAATAAGCCCCAATGGAGGCAGCTAAAGTAAGCCCTCCAGCTAAACGTAACGCTGGCTTGAATAGTATTAAGTAGCTTAGCATGATAGCAACTAACAATAGCAGGTCAGTTCGCACTAATACCGATGAGACTAATAAACCAAACAAAAGAGACCATTTCTCATGAATAAATGCATAACTGATTAACCCGACCCATAGAAATGCAAGTGGATCAGCGGTAACAATCCTCGCAATATTTAAACCATCTAATACAATAAAAAACATTGGCACAACCAACCAAAAGGCTGGGTGAATCACCTTTCTATAAGCATAATAAAAAGCGAGCAAACCCAATACTCCAGAAGCTGCAACAACAAGATGACTAGCAAAAAAGACGTTAAGCCCAAAAGCGGTGAGTAAAGAAATTAAAGCAATGAATATAATACGTATTTTATAAAAAGGAATTTGCTGATTAAAAGCATCAGCATCTTCATACATTGTTTTTCGGTAGTCGCTACTGTTAACGAGATCGTTAAACTCTTCGTCACTAGCATAGACTTTTAGTTTTTCATAAACCGTACTGTGAATATCATTTTTTTGTGTTAGTTTTTGAGACTCTACTACGGCAACGTAGCCTAAAATATCCCATGTTTGAATCGGTTTTTTAAGCGCAACAAAAAACAGCACAGCAACTGAAAGCAACATAAACAGGTGGGCAAAAGAACTGCCTTTAAAGTGTGATTGAAAACTTTGCATTATGTCCAACGATTATTTATCCAACGCCTAACAGGATTTTCAAACAAGTAAAATGACAATGCGCCAACAAGAATCGAAACTAAGATACCCCCAATAGGTGGGAAAGGGATTAACCATTTATAGGAATAAAATAACTGTTGCCATAGGTAGATGGAAAATGACCATGTTCCCATCAAACGAATTACTTTTAGCTCAAAAACCTTACGGAACAATACTTGTACCTCAATAATGTGATTTAAAGTAAAAGCCAATAAAATAGGCGCCACAGAAAATGATAGCCATGGAACCCACAACGACCTTTCTGCAATTGAAGGATCTTCTAAATAGCACATAAATGCTAGTAGCAGAGTTATAACAGGTATTATTGATGGAACGCTGATATCAAACTGTTTTTTTATTAAATTATACCCAGCGGATAAGAAAATAAAGCTGATGGCCGTTTCTGTTCTAATTCTAAATTCTGTTGGCGCACTATCAAGATTAAAATAATAATAAAAACTTAATGCAATCGCACCCAGCCCCAAGGCAATTAAAAGCATTGCTACTTTTTGATTTCTAAATATAAAGAGGGTCAGCAGGCTCATTAACACATAAGCATGTTCTTCTACGTTTAATGACCATAGATGACCGATAGGGACTTTTGTAGCCCAAATATGCGGTTCTAAGGGGTAGTAAGTACGAAAGAAGCCAAGTGTAGAAAAAAATTCTTTTATTTCAAAGGCCATGTCAGCCTTCCCTAAGTACGTTTTACTTAAATACGCAAATAAAAATGCTACAACAATATACAATGAAAAAACGGGGAAAATTCGACTGAAACGCCTGATATAAAATATCTTTAGCGGGACTCTTTTTTCAAATAATATCGTGCTCATCAACATACCAGAAAGCACAAAAAAAGCATCGACACCGAGTCGGTCTTCCCATACCCAAGGTGTATGTATGAAATGACCCATCAACAAAAGCATGATAGCCATACCTCGCCAACCATCCCAAACTGCCACTCGATTATTAATAGATCCGCTCGTTAATTTGTCTGACAATTTCAAATCCGCTCTTATATTTAATTTTGACGATTATAACCCGCAGAATAAAAAAGGGCATCTATATAGATGCCCTAAAGGTATTAACTGACTAATTTTTAACAGATTAAGCTTTACCTTCTCGTGCAAGTTTTTCTCTGTACGAACGATAAGCGACAATTAACAAATCAGAATCGGTGTCCTTTGGCTCCCATTCTAAAATATTTTTTACTTTACTCATTTCTAATACACACGTTTCATCAGCAATTAGATATTGCTCAGGATCCATAATTGGCTTACCCATAACATCAAGCGCGCCCAATGCCATTTTAACTAAAGGAGCAGGGGTAGGTATTAAGAAAGATTTACTGTTTGCTTCATTAATAAGGTCGGTTAAAAGCTCACGAACCGTAGGTGGATTTAATGAACCTACATTAAATTCTTCATTGGGTAAGCCTTTATTAACTGCAACAATACAAACAGCAGCACAATCTTCAACTGAAATAAACTGATAGTAATTTTTGCCATTACCAATCATTGGTACAGGTAAGTTCTTATCAATGAGTTGGAAAAGTTTCTCTAAAATACCTAAACGGCCTTCACCAATAATCAGACGTGGACGGAAAATGGATATATTAAAGCCTTCTTTACGCTTCTTCTCACACAATAGTTCTGTTTGGTATTTAGCTTCGCCATATGGCCCGACGGGTGCTCTAGGATGATCTTCAAAGCGCGGATTATAAACTGTGTGACCGTAAACCATATCAGTTGTGTAGTACAAAAGATTATTTAATCCGCGTGACTGCATAAAATTGAAGACATTATCTGTACCCACATACAGTGCATCCCAGAAATATTTTTTACGTAGCTTACGTTTAATAATCGGCACTAAAAGTTCTGCTGCAAAGTGATAAACAACATCACCTTCTTCGGTTGGGATTTGCTCAAAGGTATCTGGCTGAATAACATCCATTTTGATATAAGAAACTAAATCCTTGTTCTCATAAATGCCTGAAGCTAAGGTTTGCTTTCGATCACAGATCAAAACAGTCTCACCAAGCGCCGTTAATTGTTTTGTCAGCTCTGTACCCAAAAAGCCGTCACCACCAAAAATTATGTGTTTCATTATTATTTATTCCTTGTTAAATATTCTAAATTAGTATTTTTTAAATCATTTTTTAAATGTGCTTAAATTTTAAGCTAAATAGTTTAGTAATTCTATGTTTTGGCGATTAACGCGACACCAGAGACGATTAAAAGCACACCTGCTGCGCGCCACATTGTTACTGCTTCATCCAAGTAAAAGTGACCATACAATGCTACTAACACAAATGATAACCCCAAAAATGGGTAGGCATAACTAATTTCAACACGCGACAACACCACCAAATGCGATGCCATGCTGACCACCATTACGAAAATACCAGCAATAATTGCCCAGTTGGTGGCTACTGTACCAGCAACTGACCAAAGCCCACCACCGCTTAGGTCAAACTTTCCAATATCAGTCATGCCTTTTTTAAGCAATATCTGTGAGAAGAAGTTGGTTAATACAACAAATAAAATTAGCGGAATATACTTACTCATAATCTGATCTCTATAAACTTAATTTTTTAAAAATGGTTTCAGGGATGTTTTTAATAACCAACATTATCGGCATCCAAAAATTGGGGGTGTAGATTTCGTTTTTACCTTTCTGTGCTGCTTTATAAATATCACCTGCGACCTTTTCAGGCGTTGCCCATAGAGGCCCGCCTTTTTCAATATCACTGGTCATCGGCGTGTCAATAAAGCCCGGTTTTACGGTTGTAACAGCACAACCTGATTTATGTAAGCGATTGCGCAAACCTTGAAGGAAAAGCGTTAAGCCGCCTTTGGCAGCTCCATAAATATAGTTTGACTGACGGCCACGGTCGCCCGCAACAGAAGTCACCACAATAATGCCTCGATCAGCTTTGTTTTTTGACTCTGTTTCGACTTTATTTGCAATTAAGGTCAGTAACGATGCAGCACTTAAAAAGTTAGTCGTTAATGCTTTTTGGCTCTCTTGCCACGATGCTTCACACGCTTTTTGATCAGGCAAGGTGCCGTAGAAAAAATAGTATTTTGCAATGTCGTCAGACTTGTTTTCTATTTCTTGCAATAGATTTGGGTGTTTATCAAAGTCATCCAAGTCTGCCACTAAACAATCTACTTGGGGCGCACCTCGGGTACGAAGATCAGCAGCAGTAACATCAAGCTTACTTTTGTCACGAGCGACTAAAATCAAAGACCCGCCCTGTTCTGCGTGAATTTTTGATAATGCTTGACCCACTGCTGAGGTTGCGCCAAAAATGACGGCTGTTTCATTATTACTCATTATGATTCCTTATTAACTCGCTTCCAAAAATCCGAAGTAAACTTAGGATCAATAAATTCTTTAAATTCTTCCACTTTAGGAAAGTAAGCTTTAAAAGCCTGACTCGACATGCGAACATCTTTAGCAGGGTAAACCGCACCGCCGGCTTTTATTACCAGTGCATCTAATTCTTTTGCTAGTTTCAAAGTGATTTCGCCTCGATTAGCAAAATCAAGCGCTAAACAAATCCCTGGACGCGGAAAGGATAACAGACCCGGAGAGTCAACATCACCAAACTCTTTTAAAACGGCCAAAAAAGACCCCAAACCGGATTCAACAATTTTGTTTAGAATTTTCTCCATCGTCGCTTTTTCAGAAAAAGGCACGACAAATTGGTACTGATAAAACCCTTGCTTGCCATAAATACGATTCCAATCACCGAGTCCATCTAATGGGTAGAAATAAGAATCATAATGCTGGTAGCTTGTGCCAGAACTCATCACGCTATTTTTATTAAAATACAGTGCGTTAAACGCTTTAATTGAATAACGGTTAAGTGCTAACTTGGGAAAATTAAAGGGTATTGATAATTTAGGCTCTGCTTGCACTGCCTTTGTTGGTTTTCCCTGTGGCGTGTGATCCACATGATCACCCGCCATGAATAAGCCACGTGCAAAGTTTTTTCCTGAAGATGCGCAATCAATCCATGCCACTGAATAGCGATGATGTTTATTGGCGGATTCGGATAAGACATAGAACTCATCCAAACCGTGAAAGGCAGTTGTCTCTACTTTAATATAAGGTGATTCGATTTTAATCAGCTGAATTTCAGCCCAAGTAATGAAACCGGTTAAGCCTAAGCCACCTATTGTTGCCGCATAATAATCTGCATTTTTTTCTGCGCTACACAGTAACTTATCACCATTTGAACGCATCAATTCAAAACTTAAAACATGTTTGCCAAAAGTGCCATCTGCATGGTGGTTCTTGCCATGTACATCATTAGCAATAGCGCCACCTACAGTAACAAACTTAGTACCAGGTGTTACCGGTAAAAACCAGTTTTTAGGTACAATGACGGCCAAAATATCCGCAAAGGTTACTCCCGCTTCACACTTTAAAACACCTGTATTTTCATCAAAATGAATAAAACGGTTCAACGAGCGACTATCCACCACCGTGCCTTTTACATTGAGGCATGAGTCACCGTAACTGCGACCATTTCCATAAGGCAGCAGCGAGCTGGTTTGATCTTTTGTAGCATCAGCGTTAGTAGGCAATTCAAAGCCAAGCCACTGTGGTCTAACGGCTTTTTGCTTAATGGCTGGAATAAATGCCCAGCTTCTGTACTTTTTCATGGTCCTAGCCCGGATATTTCATGAAGGAAATGGAATTTCTGGAAAAACTCAGCAAAACGGATTGTGCAAATATCGTGAAAATCATAACAGGGCTATGATTTGAAGGATTTTGTGCAAGCTGTGAAGCTGATTTTTTCAGAAAACCATTCAGGTACAAACTGTAACTTTGGATAACGGTCATTTTATTTTATAAGCCTTTGAATTTATCAATCTATTTTAATGTTATAAGCGTCTTTATGAATTATCCGGGCTAGCCTTGGTAAAATGTAGCGCCAAGCAGAATGGCACCACATAAAGCTACGATAAACAAACTCACTTTATCTTTAATTGCGAACACAATAGGGTCTTCATGCATTTCACCACGGCCAGTTATTAACCATATACGCCCTATCCAAAAGAGCAGAGGTGGACAAATTAACCAAAGGATTTCAGGATGTGTATACATTTGGCGTACTTTTTCACTATCAATATAAAGTGCAACAACCAAAATAGAGATATAACCCGAAGCAACACCTGAAATATTTAACATTGGCAAATCAACAACCGAATAGCCACGCCCTACTGCTTTTTCACGACCTTCTTTACGAATGTTATCCACTTCAGAAAAACGCTTAGCAAACGCCAGACTTAGGAAGAAGAACATAGAAAATGCCAATAGCCAAAACGACCAAGCAGAACCAATAGCAACTATTCCAGAGATTATTCTCAATGAGAACAAGCCCGCCAGCATCGTAACATCCAGCATAGCAACGCGCTTAAAGTAAAATGAATAAGATAGGGTTGCTGCCAAATAAATCATTAACACCAAAATTACGGCTGGTGTAAGTTGCGTCATAATTAATACGAATATTACGAATAGCACCAGCATCATAATGGCGGCTTGTTTAATTGAGATTAAGCCTGAAGCAAAAGGACGTTTACGCTTATAAGAGTTCAAACGGTCTGATTCTAAATCCAACAAATCATTAATAATGTAAGTAAATGAGGCGAGAATTGATAAGCCGAAAAAAGTCAAAATAACACTCATAAAAGCTTGCCCATCATTAAAACGATGATCTAAAAACAGCGGTACAAAAACTAATAGGTTTTTAACCCATTGATGCAAACGCATCCCTTTCAAATAGTTTTTAATGCTAGGCTTTTCTAATTGAAACACTTCAACATCATCAAAGGTAGAGGTGACTTGTTTCAAAAAAGCGTTATCTTGAGAAACGACAGAGACCTTTTTAGCGACCTCCCAAACAGGAATATCGGTTGATTCATTGCCGATATACTCAAAGCCTGTGTCTGCAAAACGCTTCGCAAGATGATCGCGTTTATTGACTCCAGTAAGATTAATATGAGCATCTGATGCAATAACCTCATCAAATAGACCCAGATATTCTGCAATAGAATCGGCGATTGTTTTATTGCTACCCGTTACTAATAGTATTTCTCGCTGCGGATCTTGCGCCTTAATGTAATCAATTACATCTTGGTTATACGGCAAACTTTCAGCCGATAGCTGAACTCGCTTGGTAATCTCAGCTTTAAAATGTGCTTTTGACTTCATCAACCATGAAATTGCGATAAGGCAATAGAGCGGATTGGTTTTAAACAATAATAAAAACAGCTCATATAAAGAATCTGTTTTTATTAATGTGCCATCTAAATCCACGCACAGGGGTAGTTTTGTAAGGTTACTGTCTGGCATAATAAATACTTTCTTGTTTTAAAACAGCCGCTTACTCTTAGCGATCTGCCTAATTATTTTAATGACTCTATCCATGAAACGACCTTGAGATAGAAATAGTATTGTATTATGTTGCTTATAAATTAACCAATCAAACCTGACGTAAAGTACTTTCTGCTCTTTATTCGGTTGATAACTTATAAAATTCACCCATAAAAAGTATCAGAATTTAATTTAATTTAATTTAATTTACAGTAAGATGCATACTTGCGATTGTTGTTCAATATTAGCTTCCTATTAACAACAACTCAGTGTGAAACAAACAAGCGAAGTGCTTTTAAAAAGTACACCCTAAAAAACATTTAAGGAAAACAATGAACAAATTAAAAGAACTAAGTTTAAGTATCGTAACATCTCTAGTTTTAGCAGGGTGTGGCGGGGCCACTTCTCATAACGCAACTACAAGTACGAAAGCCTATTATGGTGACAAGTTAAATAATCGGATAATTGTGGTTGATGTAGATAACATGAAACTTTTGGATTCGATTTCAACAGGACATCAAGTCTCTTATGCCGCAGAAGTTATTAAGACAAAAGCGACTAAACATAGTACGAATCCCAAAATTTATGTGGATAATCGGGGAAGTAATTATATTGATGTGATTGATTCTGCGACCAATAGTATTACTAAAAGTATCGCATTAGCGTTTTACCCAAGAAGCATAGCTGTACAACAAAAAACAGGCTTGGTGGCTGTCTCGGGGACAAATAAAGCAATGGTATCCATTATAGATTCTGTAACAGATGCAGTAATTGCAACAGTTGGAAAAAATGTGGTTACACAGCCAACTACAAGTGGACATAGTTATGTCTCAAGTGGCACTTTGGCATCAGGACACCCTCATTGGCTCGATGAAAATCATTTTGTTGTGATTGATAGACAAAATAAAAAGATAGATACCTATAAGTTAACAAAAAGTATCAATGGGACATGGTCAACTGCATTGCTAAATTCACTGACGACCTCATCACCTGTACATAACTTAATTCCGCCAGAAGTGCATGGAAAAAAGCATTCCCATGCTAATTCTACAATTTTTTATGCTACAGCAGAGGGCTCTACAGGTATCTACCCATCTATTTTAAAACTAACGTTTAATCTTGTGACAGGCTTAACATTAACAGAAGAGTTGCCATTAAAAGCAAATGGATTTACAGCTGCTGAGATGGGAATTCATCATCTTAACTTCTTAAAAGACCAAAAGACCATTTATGCTGGCTCTCATGAGGGTACATTGTTTATTGTCGATTATACAAAAGTACCTATGCGTATTGTGAAAACAGAAAAAGCAGGGATTGGAGCTGGGCATGCTGATGAGATGAAACATAATAATTTGGCTATAATTATTAATCATAAAGATACATTTATTACGGTTATGAATACACTAACACATACGAAAATAGCTGACATCAAAGTGAGTAATCTCACAACAATTACAGGACAAACACAATCTCATCCACAATATCACTTCTCTAAAGATGGACGTTACTTTTACTTGTTTTTAACAGCAGAAGGAGCTTTGGTCAAAGTTGACTTAACAATGAAGCAAGTAGTACAACGACTTGAAATTGGTGGTGAGTTAGCAATGGGGTCTTTTGTAAGCAATAAAAATTAATACTTTTCTAATTTATTTTTGGGCACTCTTAACTATTTAAAATAAAGAGTCCTCCTACGAAAGTTATTTTTCATTGCTTGGTATGAGCTTCTTATTTTTAAGACCTTTGCTCGAGAGTATAACGAAGAAAATCACGTAGTTTTTGATTCGTTATATCTTTCGTGCAAAATGCCTTTCGAGGATTTCTTCTCTTTAGCCCTCACGTTACTCTTTCAGTTTATCTTTTAACAACTCATTAACCTGTGCAGGGTTTGCTTTGCCTTGTGATGCCTTCATTACTTGCCCCACAAAAAAACCAAAGACTTTTTCTTTACCGCTACGGTATTGTTCTACCTGCGCGGGGTTACTGGCGACAATTTCATCAATCATGCCTTCAATTGCGCCGGAATCGGTAATTTGTTTTAAGCCTTTACTTTCGATTATTTCATCGGCTGTTTTACCTTCGCCTGCCCACAATGCTTGAAAGACTTCTTTGGCAATTTTACCCGAAATCGTTTTATCAGCGATGCGACTTACTAAGCTACTGAGCATTTCGGCGCTGACAGGTGACTGGCTAATTTCCAAATCATCCGCATTCAGATGACTGGATAACTCGCCAATCACCCAATTAGCCGATAGTTTTGCCTCATTAGTACTTTTAGCGACTTCTTCAAAATAATCGGCAACGGCACGACTTGTGGTTAATACGCCTGCATCGTAATCGGTAAGTGCATACTCAGCCATAAAACGTTGATATTTTGCCTGTGGTAACTCTGGCATAGTTGCACGCACGGTTTCAATAAACTCATCGGTAATCTCTATGGGCAATAAATCAGGGTCTGGGAAATAGCGGTAATCATTTGCCTCCTCTTTAGAGCGCATCGAGCGGGTTTCATTTTTATCAGGATCATACAAACGGGTTTCTTGCACAACTTTGCCACCGTCTTCGATGATGTCAATCTGGCGCTCGACCTCAATATTTATTGCGCGTTCAACAAAACGAAACGAGTTAATATTTTTTAACTCAGCGCGCGTGCCTAGCTCTTTTTGACCTTTGGGGCGTACCGACACATTGGCATCACAACGAAAAGAGCCTTCCTGCAAGTTGCCGTCATTAATCCCTAAATATTGCACCAGTGCATGAATCTTTTTCATGTAAGCAACCGCTTCTTTTGCCGATGACATATCCGGCTCTGAAACAATTTCCAATAACGGCGTGCCAGAACGGTTTAAATCTATGCCTGTCATGCCCGCATAATCCTTGTGTAACGACTTCCCCGCGTCTTGCTCAAGATGCGCGCGCGTCACACCTATGCGCTTAGTTTCACCATTTTCTAGCAGGATATCCATATGACCCAGTTCTACAATTGGCTTATCAAACTGGCTAATTTGGTAACCTTGCGGCAAGTCTGGGTAGAAATAGTTTTTACGTGCAAACACATTGCCACGCCCAATGGGGGCATCAATCGCTAACCCAAATAGTGTTGCCATGCGCACCGCCTCGGTATTTAACACAGGCAGTACGCCAGGCATCGCAAGGTCAACTACATTCGCTTGAGTGTTCGGCTGTTGACCGTACTCGGTAGATGAACCTGAAAAAAGTTTTGATTTTGTTGAGAGTTGGGCATGTATTTCTAGCCCGATGACTGTTTCCCATTCCATTTCTATTTCTCTCCTGCGTAGGCGCTGGGCATTTTTTTGTGCCAATCGGTCACCTGCTGGTATTGATGCGCAACATTAAGAATTTTAGCTTCGTCAAAGTAATTGCCGATAATCTGTAAACCCACAGGCATTTTATTTTCGCGCGAAAAGCCTGCCGGTACTGACATTCCTGTTAGCCCTGCTAAGTTTAGCGATAAGGTATAAATATCGGATAGATACATACTAATCGGGTCATCTGACTTTTCGCCAATTTTAAATGCTGTTTCTGGAGCAACAGGCCCCATAATTACATCGACATTTTCAAATGCTTGCTTAAAATCTTCACTAATTAAACGACGGATTTTTTGAGCTTTTAAATAATAAGCATCGTAATATCCTGCTGAAAGCGCGTAAGTGCCGGTCATGATTCGGCGTTTAACCTCACTACCAAAGCCTTCACCTCGTGAGCGCATATACATATCAGTAAGGTCTTTAGGCTCATCACAGCGATAGCCATAACGTACCCCATCAAAACGCGATAAGTTTGAAGACGCCTCAGCAGGTGCAATCACATAGTAGGAGGGAATCGCTAAGTGGGTATTAGGCAGACTAATTTCAACAATTTCAGCACCGAGTTTTTTGTAGGCTTCTATCGCCTCATTCACAACATCAGCAACGTTTGAATCCAAGCCTTCATCAAAAAATTCCTTTGGCAAACCGATTTTTAGCTCCTGCAAAGAATCATTTAGGCTAGCAGAAAAGTCAGGAACACCCCGCTCTACTGAGGTTGAATCTTTCGCATCAAAACCTGACATTGTTTGTAACACTAAGGCGCAATCCTCGGCACTGCTGGCAAACACACCACCTTGATCCAAACTAGAAGCATATGCAATCATCCCAAAGCGAGAAACCCGCCCGTAAGTTGGTTTGATACCCGTAATACCGGTTAATGAGGCGGGTTGGCGAATCGAGCCACCGGTATCTGTGCCCAATGAAACAGGCGCCAATTTTGCTGCCACCGCAACCGCGCTCCCCCCTGATGAACCACCCGGTACACGTTCTAAATCCCACGGGTTTTTTGCTGCACCATAAAATGAATTTTCATTCGATGAACCCATCGCAAACTCATCCATATTGGTTTTACCTAACATCGGCATACCCGCTTGGGTGAGTTTTTCAACCGCCGTTGCGGTGTAAGGAGCGATAAAATTATCCAACATTTTTGAGGCGCAAGAAGTACGCACGCCTTCGGTACAAAATAAATCTTTGTAAGCAATCGGTATGCCTGTTAAGTCAGTCGCTGACCCAGCTGCTATTTTCTCATCAGCCACTTTTGCAGCACTTAATGCTTGCTCTTCCGTCACTGTGATGAAGGCATTCAAGTCAGTATCGTAATTTGAGATACGCTGTAAGAAATACTGGGTTAATTCAACACTACTAAATTCGCCCGATTTTAAGCCTGCGCTCAACTCTGTTAATGATCTATTTTTCATCAATCCAACACCTTCGGCACTAAAAACAAACCATCTTCTGTTAATGGCGCATTCGACAACAACTTTTCACGTTGATCAACTTCAGTCACCACATCATCACGCAAGCGTTGCATAGCATCTTGTGGGTGCGCCATTGGCTCAATATCATCAACATTTTCAGCATTCATCTGCTCGACCAAACCAAAGATACTGGAAAGATCCTGCGAGTATTGTTCAATATTTTCTTCTTGAATGGATAACCTTGCGAGAAAGGCTATCTTTTTGACTTCATCGACTGTCAAAGACATAGTGGGTTTACCCTGCTTAAATATTTTTAAGACAGGGAATTTAGCATATTGCAGCAAATCAGGGAATGACTATTAATTAGTTCGCGCTAATAAAAAGCAGTGCTGATTCAATTAGTTACCATGTAAACCAAATTATACAACAACCCTATAAGTAACTGATTGTAAAAGAAAGTATTGCGATTTTCTCTCACCTATTATATCCTCACAAGCATAGCTATTTTTTAAGCATATTTAAAAAGTGTTAAATAGCTGTCAAAACTTAAACAATAATTATTTAAAGGGGACAAAAAATGACTTTTCTTAAAAAAGTTGCACTATCACTCTCAATCACAGTCTTTGCAACATCAGCAGTATTTGCTGACACAGGTGCTGGAGGATCTACAGGAAATTCTGGTGGGGGACGATAACAACACCGTTGCTATCGTAGGCGGGCTTGCTGTATTAGGAGGCCTTGGCTACCTTTACGCAACGGGCGCATTCGCTGGTGGTTTTTCAGGAGCTACTGCAGGCACTGCGGGTACAACAACGGCCGCTAAGGTTGGAAAAACGGCTGTTAAAGCAGCTCAACAACCACAGCGCTCAGTAAAAAGAAATGCTAATACGCATGCTCACCCTGCAATCCCAGGCGTTACTAATTCAGTAGCACATACACATATGGGGCCTATGCCTCATACACATCGTTACGGCAGATAGCTAAGCTTTTAATAGCGTTACCAAAGGTGTGATAGATTTAAAATCTATCACACCTTTTTTATTTCTTTAAATAATTATTACGAGACCTCAGCAATATCACAATTCTTTAGGCCTTAAAAGCTGTACCATTATTGCCTCACTCACCACTAACTCCTTCCATGCACCATTCAGAGAAAGCTTTACAACATTTCCTGTTGTTAAAAGCTTACCATTTTTTTGGCGGCATTCAGACAAGTCCCCACACAAATGAACCAATAAATCTTCCATCGCTGGGTTATGCCCTAGCAACATCACACTACTTACGCTTTCTGGTAAGCTAGTTAAACATTGCAATAATGTAACCATATACGCTGCATAGTGCTCTTTTCGCCAATCCACTAAATTTTCATCAAAGCCTAAATACTCACAGTACGCCAAACAGGTTAATTGCGCTCTATGTGCAGGGGATGAAAATATTTTTTCGGGCTCCCAGCCTCGCGATTTTAAGGCTTTTCCCATGCGAATAGCATCATCCATGCCGCGATTACTTAATGGCCGATCAAAGTCTGTAGATGCCGCCGTACCCCATGCTGATTTTGCATGTCGGGCTAGGTAGATTGTTTTAGTCATTCTTGTTAACCTCAATAATAAAAACGTGCGGAACTGCTTATGATTTTTTCTAACCATACAATAATATGCGTTTGAAGTATTTTCTGTACGCTTATCGTCAGGGAGCTGTGAACTACTATGTTGAAACATAATTCATTGGTATTTAAAGTTGCTACAGAGGTCGCAGAGTTTGAGCAAATCCATGCCTTAAATTATCAGACATTTGTTAACGAAATTCCTCAGCATCAACAAGATAGTAGCGGTAAGCTGGTAGACAAATTTCACCCAGAAAACACCTATGTAATTTGTATTATAGATAATTTAGTGGTTGCCATGATTGCATTACGCGACAAACGTCCCTTGTCACTGGATCAGAAAATTAAAGGACTTGAATTCTATTTACCCTCATTTAAATCTATACTTGAGTATCGCTTATTAGCGGTTAAAAAGGAGTATCGCAATACCGCTATATTTACGGGAATCATGAAAAAAGCATTTGAACTGGCAATGGCAGGGGGTTATGACATCGCGGTCATATCGGGCACTACCCGCCAAAGCCGTTTATATCAGCACCTTGGGTTTAAGCCCTTTGCGGATCCTGTTGGTAAGCGAGGTGCTTTGTACCAGCCTATGTATATTGATATCGCTGCTGCGATTCAGCTTAGAGATCGGTCTAAAATTCTTTAGCCTATTTGGAGGGCAAAGCAAGACAACCTCTTCATGCCCCCATAATTTAAGCTTTTATTTTTTGAACCCGTAAACAGTTTTTCTTACTCAGCCTTACCAAACATCTAGCCTAGCCCCACGAGTAAATCATCCTGCAGCCACTGCGACAAAAAACCTGCAACACGACTCGGCGCATGTTCTGCATCAATCCATTCACAAACGCCTTCGCATAGTTCAGAGAAGTTGCCTCCTTGAAAAGCGGTGTCTAGCGCCCAAGCCTCGTCAACATCAAGCGAGCGATAATAAGTTAGTAATTCTTTTCGCCAGAGTAACCATGCGTATGGGTATTCGAGTTTTTCTGGCGGCATCGGCTCTGTTTCTTCATCAATGGCTGTCCACAATTGCGGAGTATTCCATTCTAGATCAAGCCTTGAAACTGAGGGGTGAAAGATGAATTTAAGCTCGCCCCATTGTTCGATGGCGATTTCTTGTAAGGCTACGAGGGTCAGCGCCTCCTCATCCTCCGCATCAAAGCCTTTGCGTAGTGCCCATTCAAACTGCGCCATCTCGCTTAAGACAGGAATATTATAGTGATATTTTTTTAAAAAATGTTCAAGTTGATGACCAAAGTAGCGTAAAGAAAAATGCTGTGAAGGATAGGCATCCATATAAGCGTAAGTCATTTTATAAAAATCATCATCACCAAGAAGCGTGTGAACAGCAGGATAATTCTCAGATAATGCATCAATAAGCCTGTAGCCATAAGCGTTGCCATAAACGGCTAAACGCTGATCTATACTGACTTTACTGACCTCGCCTGTATCGACAACGTCAGGTTTTACAGCATCACTATCTTTATTTACTAACCAAGCCATCATGTTTTGTTGTAAGCGGTAAAGCTCTGATGAAGGTTCTGTTTTATGCTTAGACATGTTGTGCTTTTGCTACTTGTTGTGTCGTCGCTGCAAACACATCACGCGCCATTTGCAGTTCAGTCATCAGCTCAGGTAACTCAGGGATATTATCATCACGCTCAATCATCACAGAAACTTGGCCATAGCGTTTGATCGCTTCTACGTATAAATCCCATACACCTTGCACAATGTCGTGGTCATGGGTATCAATAATATAACCATCATATTGGCTATGCCCTGCAAGATGATGTTGTTGAACACGCTCGCTGGGGATGCCGTCTAAATAAACTAGTGGATCAAAACCGTGGTTATAGGCACTCACAAAAATATTATTAATATCCAGTAAAACGAGGCTATCAGATTCCTCAGCCACCGCTTTGGTAAAGCCCCATTCGGTCATGGCAGATTGCTTGTAAGTAATATAAGTAGAGGCATTTTCAACTAGAATTTGCATGCCTAAATAATCTTGTGCTTGTGCTATTTTTTGTGAGACATGTTTGATCGCCTCATCGGTGTAAGGTAGCGGTAATAAGTCATGTGCGTTAATGCCATCAACCCCCGTGAAGCACATATGATCTGAGATCCATTTTGCGTTAGTGCGCTTAGCCAGCTCTTTGACTTGTTTAAGATAATCCATATCAAGTGGGTCATAACTGCCCAATGACATCGAAACACCATGCATAACCACAGGGTAGCGCTCACAAATTTGATCTAAAAAATACAGTGGCTTACCGCCAGGCACAAGATAGTTTTCGGTGAGAATTTCAAACCAATCGACCTCTGGCTTAGCTTCTAGTATTGCGTTGTAATGCTCTTTTCGCAAACCTAAACCAAAGCCTAACGAGGCTATTTTTTCAGTCTTATCCATGTTTTCAGTTTACCAAAAAAAAGCCTCTAACGCTTATGTAACGGAGTTAGGACTCATAACCAAAATTGCTTTTACCACCCATTACTTTGCCGCCTTTTGCAGCACATTGTGATTTACTGGTTTTTATCCAGCCTTTACCTTTACACCCGTTTTGACCAGCACAAGAACTTGATGCAGTCGTACAAGCACTTTTACCCTTACATGAGTTAATGCCCGAGCATTTTACGCTTGCCATTTTAGCCGCAGGTGCTTTAGCAGCAGAGGTTGAACCTCCGCCGTATGATGAGCAACCAGCTAATAATAAAGTTGCGGCAGCAGCAGCCATAGAAACGCCTGTCATTTTTGATACTGTATTCATTGTTATCTCCTTTAGTGGTTAGCCGAAATTGGCTATTGTTCTTACGTATAATCTAATCAGATAGATGCTTAGCGCATTTTTACCTTACTTTAACACCATCACCGCATCAGCCTCAACCTCAACATCTTTAGGTAAGGCAGAAATTTGTACCGCAGCGCGTGCAGGGTAAGGCTGTGCAAAGAACTCTTCCATCACTTCGTTGACAGTGGCAAAGTTACTTAAGTCCGTTAAAAACACATTTACCTTTACAAAGTCATTGAGAGTTCCGCCGGCTGCTTCAGCAATCGCTGAAAGATTCTTAAAAACCAAGCGTACATGATCAACAAAATCACCTTCAAGTACCTCCATAGTCTCAGGTACTAACGGGATTTGACCAGAAATATATACAGTATCGCCCACTTTTACTGCTTGTGAGTATGTGCCAATAGCTTGTGGTGCTTGGTCGGTGGAGATTATTTCTTTGCTCATTTTATTTTTTCCTATTTTTCAAATGTTCGAGTAACCTTGATAACGTGCGCCTGGTTATTCAGGGCATCCATGATTTTATCGAGGTGAGTTTCATCTTCAACTTGCAGCAAAAAGTACATATTTTTAATATCGCTATCTCCCGATATATTAATATCTTCAATATTAACCCGCATGTTTTCAAGTAAACGAGTGATATGCGAAAGCGCCCCAACTCGGTTTCTTAGTTGCACACTTATTGGCACTAAAAAGTGCGGTTCATGGCTGGTATCATCCATCCAAGCCACACTCAGAGTTTCCTTGGTACTGCGTATTAAAGTTGGGCAATTATTGCGGTGTACCTCTAAGCCTCTGATTTCATCAAGTTGAGCGACGATAATATCGTTAGGTATTGGGTGGCAACAGTGTTGCAAATGAACCGCAAGTCCTTCTGTACCTTTAATAAAGAGGATATCGTCTTTTTGGGCGTCACTAATGGGTTTTAAAGAGTCATCGCCGAGTAATCGCCGTGCGACTAATTTGGCTGATTGGCTTCCTTTAGCAATATGTTTAAACATATTGTCTTCATCTGAGAGATTAAGAATAGCCAAAGTTTGCTGACGTTTATCGTCACTAATAGCGGCATAGGAGCTAGAGAAACGCTTCAATGTTTTTTCTAAAATTTGTTTCCCCAAAGCAATAAATTCATGTGATTTACGTTTTTTAATTGAGCTACGAATGTTTGATCGTGCCTTTGCAGTGATTGCAAAATTTAACCAAAGCGAATGAGGCACCGCATCATCATCAGTTAATATTTCAACGGTTGCCCCATTGGGAATCAAGGCATTAAGTGAGCAAACATCTCCATCAATACGTGCACCTACACATTTATTGCCGACTTCAGTATGAATCGCGTAAGCAAAGTCGATAGGAGTCGCCCCTTTAGGTAGTACTTTAGTTTCACCGTTTGGCGTGTTTATATAAATTTCATTAAGAAATAAATCAGCTTTCATATCCTCCAAAAATTCAGCAGCATTGCCAGTCGCGCTTTGGATTTCTTTAACTTGTTGTAACCAGCGGTTAAGGTATTTTTGTGATTTTTCAGAAGAGCTTAACAATTCGGGGTAACGCCAGTGCGCAGTAATGCCGTATTGGGCAATTTTATACATCTCATAGCTTTGAATTTGCACCAAAATCAATTGTTTTTGCGGAGTGAGCAGTGCAGTTTGCAAACCTTGAAAGCCGTAGCCTTTGGGTGTTGCAATAAAATCTTTAAACGCTTCAACCTTAGGTTGATAAAGTTGGTGAATAACCCCGAGCGCAAGGTAACATTCTGCCGTAGAGTCAACCAATACACGCAATTCAAGAGCCTCGGTATGCCGATCAATATGTTTACGACCTTTGTGATTTTTGATTCGTTGATAAAGCCGGTATATGTTTTTTTCCCAAGAAAAAACTTGAGATTCTATATTGACTGCATTCAACTCATTGGTGATTTCATCAATAATTTCATTATGAATAACTGCATTCTTGTCTAAAAAGCTATCTAAAGCATTGATTAGTAAAGAGGCGCGCCAAGGGTGGAGATGTTTAAACGCAGTAACTTGCAACTCTTTTCGTAAGGCATTCATCCCTAAGCGTCTTGCTAGTGGGACGTGAATATCTAATGTTTCTTGAGCAATTCTTCTTTTGGCATCTGGCTTGCGCACAGCCAATGTTTTCACATTATGTAAACGATCTGCCAACTTAATTAAAACAACACGAAAATCCTGTGTCATTGCCAGCATCATTTTATGAAAACTTGCAGCTGATGCTTCTTGACGTGAGGTAAACTCACCCCCCGCTAATTTAGTAACACCATCAACAAGGTCAGCAACAACCACACCAAATTTTTCTGCCAAGTCCGATTTGGTGTAGTCCGTATCCTCAATAACATCATGCAATAGCGCCGCACAAATGGTGTCTGCATCCATGTGTAATTCAGCTAATGTGTGGGCAACTTCTAGCGGGTGAAAAATATAAAACTCGCCCGACTTACGCACAACCCCATCATGTGCTTCAGCGGCAAGTAAAAAGGCATCATAAACACGATGCGCATCTGAATCATCCATATAGCGACTGACCACATCACTCAGGTCAGTTGCGCTAATAAGGTGTTTAGATGAATCTTCAGACATTTGACTAACTGGTTCGTGTTGTACTTCGTAAATTGGGCACATTAAGGAGATCCTGATCAAGTCCAATTATTTTTAGCTTGCTAAAACAGCCGCTAAATTCTAATCGACTTAATCAGGTCCTCCTTAACGAATCAAACAATTAACCAACAGTAATTTCGACAGGTTCTTGGCTTTGGTCTTGATCTAGTGTCATTTCACTTGGCGCTTCAACTTCAAAAACATCTTCTGGTTTTATGTTTGCAGCAATTTCACGCAATGCAATCACAACTGGCTTATCACCTTCTTCTTCAAGCAGTGCAGGCGCTCCGTCTGCCAGTTCACGTGCGCGCTTAGCGGCTTGTAGAACTAAATCATAATTTGTTTCAACATGCTTTAGACAATCTTCAACAGTGACTCGTGCCATAATATTTACCTTTTTGGATTATTTGCTTACAAGGCTAATGCCTCGAATGAGTTGATTATAGACCTCTCTGTTATAAAAGATAAGGGCTAGTAACGATTATCCTATCCATTCGTCTAATTGGACGTGTTATTCTTAGTTTTTTATTAGAGATGTGAGAAACAAGTGGCAAAAGTTACTAGTGATAAGTCATTTTTTCATGGCAAGGCAGAAAGTATTGGCGTGCTATTAGTTAATTTAGGCACTCCAGATGAGCCAACAACAGCATCAGTAAGGAAGTATTTGGCTGAGTTTCTAGCCGATCCTCGCGTGGTTGAAATTCCTCGGCTAGCTTGGTTGCCCATTTTATACGGTGTAATTTTGCCAAAGCGCCCCGCTAAAAGTGCGGCCAACTACAAAAAAATCTGGCTAGATCAAGGCTCACCGCTGCTACATTATTCGCAACGTCAAGCCGACTTACTACAACAAGAAATAAAATCACGTATTAAAGGCCCCGTACATATCGAGCTGGCAATGCGTTATGGCAACCCCAACATTAAAACAGCCTTAACCACATTGAAAGAAAAAGGCGCACACCGCATCGTGGTATTACCTTTGTACCCACAATATTCGGCCACCACTACAGCAACCAGTTTTGATGCGATTAATAAGGTCTTAAAAACATGGCGCTGGATCCCTGAAATGCGCTATATCATGCAATACCATGATTCAACCAGTTACATTAATGCGCTCGCTGATAGCGTGAAAGATCATTGGAATAGTAATGGGCAAAGCGACCTACTCTTAATGTCATTTCATGGTTTACCAAAGCGTAATTTAGACTTGGGTGACCCGTACTTTTGCCAGTGTCATAAAACGGGGCGTTTGCTCGCCGAGCAATTAGGCTTAGAAAAAGAACAGTGGCAACTTACTTTTCAATCGCGTTTTGGTAAAACAGAATGGCTCAAACCCTATACCGAAAGCACGTTGAAAAGCTTACCTAAAAAAGGAGTTAAACGTGTTGATATAATGTGTCCAGGATTTCCTGCAGACTGCTTGGAAACTTTAGAAGAAATCGATATGGAAAATCGGGAGTACTTTTTAGCAGCTGGCGGTGAGGAGTATCGCTACATTCCCGCATTAAATGACACGCCTTCTCATATCAGTGCTCTGGCTGATTTAGTGCAACAACATACGCAGGGCTGGAAAGAAGCTGAGCCCAGTTGGTCTGACTCGCAGCAAGAAAAAAATAATAAGCTCAGTGTCGAACGCGCAAAAAGTAAAGGTGCTAAGTTGTGAACACTTCTCTCAGTCAGTCACAACAACAGCAAGTCGGTATTATCCTAATTGGTGATGAGTTACTCAATGGCTCGCGCCACGATAAACACATGACAAAAGTGATTGAACTTTTAAAGACGCGCGGCATGTCATTAAGTTGGGTGCGCATAATTGGTGATACCATAGATGAAATCGCGAGCACTTTACAGCAAACAATCCCCACAAATGATGTGGTTTTCAGCTTTGGTGGTATCGGCGCAACCCCCGATGATTTGACTCGTGCTAGTGCGGCTCGTGCCTTTGGAGTTAAGTTAACACGCCATACTGAAGCACAAGCTATTATCGAAGAACAGTTTGGTGAGCGCGCTTACCCTAACCGAATTTTAATGAGTGATTTGCCTGAAGGTGCGAGCTTAATCCCCAATACCATCAACCGCGTGCCGGGGTTTAAAGTGGCTCATCATCATTTTGTGCCGGGTTTCCCTAATATGTCGTGGCCGATGGTGGAATGGGCGTTAGACACGCATTATTCACACCTTTTTAACGACCACCCCAATGTTGATTTGCGCTGGGATATTTTAGGTGTGCCTGAAAGTACCCTACTGGATATGATGAATACCCTGCTAGAAACTTATCCCCAGGTTCGATTATCAAGTTTGCCTAATACACAACATCGAGGAGAGCTAATTGATTTTGGTTTAAAAGGTAAGCAAGCCGCTGCTAATGAGGCCGGAAAATGGCTAGAAAAACAATTAAATACAATGAACATTGCGTATAAATACCGTGGCTGAAGCTTCCTCAAATAAAAAAAGTTGCGGGATAGCTTTTAGCATGACGCTGTTACACCCGCGTTACTGGCTAACTTGGGTGAGCCTGATCTTGGCTTTTATTGTGGCTCAACTTCCTGAAGGTTTACGTCATGCCCTTGGAAGGAAAGTGGGAAATGCGATTTACAACAATAAAAAGAAGAAGCGCTACAAGGTGGTCAAAACCAATTTAGAAATTGCTTTTCCAAACCTATCAGAAGAAAAGCGAGAAGCACTTATAAAAGATCATTTAGCATGGTACGGCTGTGCCTTAGTTGATTACAGTTTACTCTTTTTCGCCAGCCAAAAGCGACTTGCCAGCAAAGTAGAAATAGCAGGAAAAGCGCATATTGATAATGCCCTGGCAGAGAATAAAAGTATTATCATTTTATTGGCACATAGCGTGATGCTGGAATTTGGTCCAGCCGCCTTAGGCTTCCATTACGAAGCATTCGGCTCTTACAAAACCTCTAAAAATGCAGTCATGGATTGGATGATCGCCAAAGCACGCTGTCGGCACGTCGCCTTTGTAGTTTCGCGTGATGAAGGCTTGCGAAAACTGGTTAAATCATTAACCCCAGGTCGCCTAATGATCTTTTTGCCTGATGAAGACTTAGGTAAAGAAAACGCCGTTTTTGTACCTTTTTTTGGCAAACAAAAAGCCACATTAACCACCACCGCGCGATTAGCAAAACTAGGTAAAGCCGCTGCCCTCCCTGCTTTTGCGTGGTATAACTCTACAACCCAAAAATATGTATTAGAAATTGCACCCGCCTTGCAAGATTATCCTAGTAAAAATACAAATGAGGATGCCCACCAGTTAAATCAAGCGTTGGAGAAATTAATCCAGAAAAACCCTGCACAGTATATGTGGTTGTTAAAATGGTATCGCACTCGACCCGATGGTCAGAAAAGTATTTATTAAGGTGATGTCACTTACTGTTTAGATAAGCTTACGAATAGCTTTAGTGATTTCTTCAGTTGGCAACCCATGTGGCAACATATCAACAACTTTACCCTCTTGATCGATAACATAAACAGATGCAGAGTGATCGACTAAATAACCCATAGCAGAGTTACTATCAACTTTTCTATAACTCGTTCCATACTGCTTCACCACATTATCTATTTCCGTCATAGTACCCGTCACTCCCAGAATGCTAGAGTGAAAGTATTTAGTGTAATCTTTTAGCTTTTCAGGTGTATCACGCTCGGGATCAACGCTAATAAAAAACACTTGAACCTGCGCTAATTCTTGTGCTGTTAATTGTTTTAACGATGAACTAATAAGAGCCAAAGAAGTTGGGCAAATGTCAGGGCACGATGTATAGCCAAAAAACAGTAATCGAACTCTACCTTGGAAATCCGAGAGCCTTACCTGTTGCTTAGCCTGCGTTAAAGTGAAATCACCACCAGCGGGGTATTGCATTTGCGATGCACTTGCAACTTGGTTGTTTTTATTAAAATAATTAAGACTGAGTGTGATACCCAGTACAAAAGCAATCAGAGCTAAGGGAAGTATTATTTTCATTTTATAATTTAAAGTAGACTTTAGGTGTGACAGAGGCCAACAACAAGAAGTGTAAGCCTCTGATATTATTTATTAAACCAATTTATTTTTCATAAAAGGAAACGTGGGTAAGTCACAATCATCGACAGTAATTATACGGTCATCGACAACGAGCTCTCTGTAAGCATGCCAGCTGGCATGACCCACAATAGGTAACGTGATAGCAACTCCAACAAAAAAGAAGGCGAAGCCTAACCCAATTAAAGCAACAATCGCAAATGCCCAGGTAAACATAACGACAGGGTTTTTCTTCACCGCCCTAACGCTAGTTATCATCGCTGTTACTACGTCAACTTTGCGGTGCGTCATTAAGGGAATTGAAATAACACTGATCATAAAGCTGACAATGGCAAAGCTTAAGCCAACCAGTGCGAGCAAGCCTGCAAACTGCATACTTGCTTCATTGGCGAGTAGCGTTTCCATAATACCATCACCAAGATTAGGTGATCCAAAGTGAATGGCAAATAAAGTCCCTGTTATAAGTAACCAAAAAATAATGAGCATCCCTATAACAATTGAGAAGCCTACGATGCCAACGGGGTTATAGCAGAGGGCTTTACAACCCTTGCCAAAACTCGGTGTAACCCCTGCTTCAAGGTGCCTACTAATACAATAGGCCCCCACCGCTATTATGGGGCCTAGTAAATAAAAGACAGCGACTAAGCCAAAAGCATAAATAGGATTTTTGTATGTTAGCCATATTAGCAACAAGCCGATAGCAGCGTATAAAATACCGTAAGATAGGCTTAACAAAGGAACGGCTTTAAAATCTTTAATGCCTTTGCCTAACCAACGCATGGGCGCACTACTATCGACTTTACGTATTACTATTTTTTGTGAGTAATCAAATTCTTGTTCTTCATCAAGTATGCTGTGCTGAGCTGCCATTTCAATCTCCTTTTTTGGTGTTGAATGATCATTTCAAAAAACTTTATATGAGTCAGCGGCGAAAGAAAGTAGGCTCATATTACTGAATGAAGCGGGAAATAAAACTAATAACAGTCTATCAGCTGGCTCTCCAACGAAAGCAGTAAATTTTAGTCACTTTTACTCTATCATCTAATTCGTGCCGAGCTTTCATTTAGTGTTATTTTTTGAAAAAAGCAACGTTGAGACGATCAACTTTGCTTTTGAAAACGATCTCTTAAAGTTGTTATTACCTTTATTTTGATAAATGTCAAATATTTTACAGAAATAATATGAATAAAGTGATGAACGTCAGTAATTATTAGATATGGTTTTAGAAGGAAATCACAGTGACTTGATTGAATACCACAAACAAAAGTATAACTATTCTCTTCTTAGGTTAAGTCTAAAAAATACTTACCACCCCCTTACCCTTGCCTAAGAATATAGCTTGATTTGTTTTAGTTCCTTCATCAAAAAGTTATATCTTGACTAGTTCACTGGGTAAATATAATATAAGTTTATTAGCACTTACTTATAAAGGTTTTATTGAAATGTTTGGCGTAAAAGAAATCGACGCAACGGCGTTAAAAGAAATGATGGATAACGGTGACAATATCCAATTATTAGATGTTCGTTCACAAGCAGAGTTTGCTCAAGGCATCATTGAAGGCGGCGAGTTTGTTCCGCTCCACACCCTACCCTTAAAAATAAATGACCTCTCTAAAGACAAAAAAATAATTATTTATTGTCGTAGTGGCGCACGTTCAGGTCAAGCGTGTTCGTACCTTGCTCAAAACACAGAAATTGAAGCACTCAATCTTCGTGGTGGGATTATCTCATGGCATCAGTCTGGTTTTGATATTGTACGTCCCGATGAGATGCAAGCCCAAGGCTAACTTCCGTTAGTTTGATATATAGCTTAGCACGCTAATTTCAACACATTAACTCAATAAAAAACATTGTGTACCCAAAACACATTGTTATCCAAAATAAAAAATGTTGTCAATCAAGCGGAACAAAATTTAATATTGCAGCAAGTTCCTCATCACTAAACTCAGCTTCAATAATAGGGAAAAGTTCGCGCTCTTCGATACGCGTATGATTTCTTAACACTAAACCAAAATCGGCCAAATCTTTTTTGGCGGTTTCAGGTGTTATCGCTGGAATCATCCTACGCATCAAGCCATGCTCTTTTAATAAGGTCGTCGCTAGTCCGATATGCTCTTGATAGTTTCTAAATATCACACTAAAAATGGTACGTTCTTCGTGTTGAAAATGCACTTCAAGTTCATCCTCATCATAAGCTTTCAAGGTTTCGATTGCTTTCGCTAACGCCGCCTCATCACCCTGCTCAGCAACTTCCATTAAGTTCTTAGCCATCACCAAAGACCCATGGTGTTCGCGGGATAATTTTTGCAGTTGTTCAATTCTTTTCATTTTGTTTCCTTTGCTTGTATTTTATTTTCTCGATGATGTTGGATATGTACATCATTACCGCAGTGTGGGCAAAAAACCTTACTCGAAACTTTCTGTTCGTTACGTGCCTCGTTTAACATTAAAGCGCCATCACTACGCGTTATACCAAGCTCTGCGCGAATATGATTTAAACTTTCTTTATCGGCTGTGTTTAGTATGCCATTTTGTAAGCGACCCACAATAAATGCTTTGTAACGTTCACGACGGCGATTAATTTCAGTGGTAAATCCTGACGCTAAAATACCTGCTGGCAACGCCGCAATTCCAATGCCCGTGATAACGATAAATATGCCTAACACTCTTCCTAGCATCGTTATCGGCACAACATCACCATAGCCAACGGTTGTGAGAGTTACCGTTGCCCACCATAAGGCTCGTGGAATACTTCCAAATTCTTTGGGCTGTGCATCCCCTTCAATCATAAAGATGCCAGTTGCTGCAATAATAATCAGTATGATCAAAATAAAAATGGCAGAAAAGATGGTGTCTGCTTCTTGTTTAGCGACAGTGAGCAGCAAGTCCATTGAGCGTGAATAACGGGTTAGTTTAAATAATCGTACAAGACGTAGGGCGCGTAAAATAAATAAATCAGCGCCTAATAATAAAAACAGTGAAGGCAAAATGGCTAATAAATCAATTAATGCCATCGGCGTTAATAAATATTTTAAGCGACCCTTAACAGGGTGGGTAAAGTTAGTCTTTTCAACGGAAACCCAAGCCCTTAAAAGGTATTCAGTAGTAAAAATAATTAATGAGAATATTTCAAAGCCAACAAATAGCGTATGAAATTTCTCGTCAATTTGAGATTCGGATGATGCAATGATGACAATGACGTTAAGAAAAATCAGTAGCATCAAGAATGAATTAATCAAACGACCCACTCGCTCATTATCGTGAGTTTCTAATACTTGATATAACCAACGGCGAGTTGTTTGCATTACTATTTCTACAGTTTCTTATTTGAGACCTTATATTACCTTTATTGCTTTTTAGCGGGCTAGAGAAATATATTTATTTAGTGATTAATTTACAAGCAGGCTCTGTTTTCGAGCTTTTTTTAGATTGCGAGGTTACTGTGGTTAACCCTAGTGAAAGCCAGCCTTGCATGCCATCGCGAAAATACTTTAATTTGTCGGCAGGGTAAGATAGCGCTAACAAGGCCTGTATCGCTTCAGGTGTTTGTCCACACCAACTGCCATTACAAAAAAGCACCAACGTTTTCGCCTTTGAAAAGTCTAATTTTTCACTGATATTCCCTTGCTCAAATGCTGCGCTCATTTCTCCAGCATTTGTGCTTTCGGCAATTTTCACCCCAAAACTTTGCTTAAGCAACGCCATAACGTCGTTCAAGGTATTGTCATCGCTGATAACTAATGATGTCCAAGGGATGTGTTTCGCGCTCGGAATAGTACCTTTCTCTACCCACTCTTTTATTCGTGAATCAATAATTAAGATTGATTCATCCGTTGCCTTTTGATTGTCTGCTTGCTGTAAACAGTCCAGCATTTCTAACTCACCGATAGTATCCACATTCGGTGCGATCGTCATCGGCTGCACACAAAATGGAGGGCATGGACGGGAGGTCTTCGCAAACAGGTCGTTAATTTTTGCGTGAGTATCTTGGTTGCGCTCAATAACCACAGGTTTGCCTTGGTGTCTTACCGTTATGCTCGAAAGTTTTGCTGTAATATTGATAGGTTTTGATGAATCAGTCGCATTAAGCTCTGAAGAGCCCGTTGCAATTTTTCTTAATAATTTTGTAAAGCCCATAAAAAATCCAATTTTATTGAGATATTTTGCACGCGTCAGCGACTTGTGCAAACTCTCTAGTTATAGAGTGGGGTAATTGTGTCTAGCCCCAAAGACTGTATTAGCATATTATAAAACACTAATACAGTCTAGTTTAGTTAGTTGTATCGCGCTTTAAAAGGTTCAATCCAGTGCTTTTATAATCCCTAATCCTTAGATAGAAAACACGACGATAGCACAAGCCTTGATTTCGCGGACGACCCAAAAAACCTTGAAAAACCAAATACTTACATGCTCGTCCGCATTTCTATCTGGAGATTAGGGTAAATAAAGCATCTAAAAAAATATAATTGTCGTAAACTTAGGCATATGAATAAACACTTCAAGAAGCAAGCTGCCTATCTGCTCATTTTATTAATGATGATCGTACCGCTGACTTCTGCATTTGGACAATCGTTTTCATGTAATATGTCTGACAACACTACAACAGCCGATGCCCAACCTGGCACCATGATGGCAGATCACGATTGCTGCGAAAAACCTGAAAAAACCCTCTGTCTGCATTGTGATGAATGCGACTGTGATCATGCTCAAGCTAATTTCAATCTGATAAGTTTAGAGAACGATGAACTCATATACCCTCAGTTAGCTTCGTTTGATAGCGTCACTTATACCTTTCAAGTTTTCGCTACGTTTTCTTCACTCTATCGACCTCCACGCAATTTCTCTAAATAAGTCTACTTCGAATTAGACTGAACACATATTATCCGCACACCCTTATGACAGTACTTGTAAAGTGTTGTACTCAATATTGCCTTTAGAGAAAACCATGAAATCTATTCTAAAAACTGTTAGTTTTTTTATCCTTATTGCCATTTTACTCAGCGCCGTTTGGTTTGTAACCGATGAGGCAGAGCATAAAAGCATTTACAATAATACGGTGGCAAAACTAACCTCAAAAAGCTACGACGAAACATTTTCAACAACCATAGGCATTAATGAGGTTAAAAACGATACTGTTGTAGAGCACTCAAAACGTCACTCAGACCCAAACTATGTGTGCCCAATGCACCCGCAAATCGTTAAAGGCGAAGAAGGTAGCTGCCCGATTTGTGGGATGGATTTAGTTTTAAAAGAAGCTGAGCCAGAAGAAGAAAAACCACTAACGAAGCAGAAAAAAGAAAAGAAAATAGCCTATTGGGTCGCACCAATGGATGCGAACTTTCGCCGTGATGAGCCTGGGCAATCACCGATGGGAATGGACTTAGTCCCTGTTTATGAAGAAGCCGAGGATGACACCGCCGATGAAGGCTTACCCAGAATTACCATTAACGCGAGTACCGCTCAAAATATGGGAGTCCGCAGTGTTACGGTGAAAAAACAAGAATTATCACGCGCCATTAAAACCATTGGTTCTGTTACTTATAATGAAGATAGTCTGCATCATGTACATGTACGCGCCAAAGGCTGGGTAGAAAAGGTCTATGCTAAGTCGCTGGGTGATCCAATAACGCAAGGGCATTCATTGCTGGATTTTTATTCCCCTGAAATAGTTGCCGCGCAAAAAGATTTAATCCTCGCCAGCAGGCGCACTTCTCAACTATCAGGCGGACGGGGCTCCTCATTAACAGAATCTTCAAAAATCCGTTTGCGTGATTTAAACGTACCCAATAGTGTAATTGAAACGGTGGCTAAAAAAGGAAAGTCACAAAATACGATTCCCATTATCGCTAAACATGATGGCGTGGTGGTCAAAGTTGGTATTAGAAATGGCATGTACGTAACGCCACAAAATGAGCTATACACCATCGCTGACTTGTCATCGGTTTGGGTGATTGTGGATGTTTTCGAGCATCAACTCACGTGGGTTAATATCGGTGATAAAGCTGAAGTTCAAGTGCAAGGTGTGCCGGGAAAAGTTTGGCAGGGGCAGGTTGATTATATCTACCCTGAATTAAATCCTAAAACGCGCACCTTAAAAGTTCGTTTGCAAATTGCCACGCCTAAACAATTACTAAAGCCCAATATGTTTGCTGATGTGTCGATATTCAGCAGCAGTAAGCAGGTTTTAAGCGTGCCATCAGAAGCCATTATTTATTATGAAAATAGCCCGCGCATCGTAAAAGTCATCAGCGAAGAAGGTGCGAAACGGCTTAGATACCAACCCATAGAAATAAAAATAGGAATGAAATCCAACGGCAGGGTTGAAATCGTAGAAGGGCTTGCAGAAGGCGATAGAATCGTCGCTTCAGGGCAGTTTATGATTGATTCTGAAAGTAACCTAAAAGCCAGCTTCCGTCGCCTAACTGAGGATAAATAATGCTAGCTACGATTATAGAGGCCTCAATAAAGAACCGTTTTCTAGTCATAATGATCACCCTACTATTAACAGGCTGGGGGGTAATTTCACTCAGCAAAACACCGCTGGATGCAATTCCAGATTTATCTGATGTGCAGGTTATTGTTAAAACCAGCTTCCCCGGTCAAGTACCCCAAGTAGTAGAAGATCAGGTGACTTATCCCATCACCACCACTATGTTAAGTGTACCAAAGGCAACTGTTGTGCGTGGTTTTTCATTTTTTGGGGATTCCTATGTTTACATTATTTTTGAAGATGGCACTGATATTTATTGGGCGCGCGCCAGAGTTCAAGAATATTTAAGTCAAGCCGCCAGCCAATTACCTAAAGGGGTAGAACCACGCTTAGGCCCTGATGCCACAGGGGTTGGCTGGGTTTATGAATACGCATTGGTGGATAAAACCAACAAACACGACTTATCCCAACTGCGTTCATTACAGGATTGGTTTGTAAAATTTGAGTTACAAACTGTGCCGGGTGTTTCTGAAATCGCCACCATCGGCGGTATGGTTAAGCAATATCAAGTAACGGCCGATCCGAATAACCTCCGCGCTTACGGCATTACTTTAGGTCAGCTAAAACGTGCCATACAAAGGGCGAACCAAGAAACCAGCGGCTCGGTGATGGAGCTAGGCGAAGCTGAATATATGATCAGCTCCAAAGGTTATCTAAAAAATATTGATGATATTGAAACGATACCCGTCAGTTTAAATAAAGAAACCGGTGCGCCAATTTTATTACGCGATATTGCCAAAGTTCGGATTGGTCCGCAAATGCGTCGTGGCATCGCTGAGTTGGATGGCGAGGGCGAAGTGGTGGGTGGTATCGTCGTCATGCGCTATGGCGAAAATGCCTTGCAAGTGATCGAAGATACCAAGAAAAAAATAGAGCAGATAAAAGCGGGTTTGCCAGAAGGCGTAGAAATTATTACGACTTACGACCGCTCTAAATTAATTCTCAGCGCCGTCGATAATTTAAAAGAGAAACTGCTAGAAGAGTTCGCCGTTGTTGCTATCGTCTGCTTTTTATTCTTGTTTCACTTACGCTCAGCACTGGTTGCGATCATCAGTTTACCCATTGGGATTTTGGTTGCTTTTACCATTATGGAGCGCCAAGGTATCAATGCCAATATTATGTCCTTGGGGGGAATCGCGATTGCTATTGGGGCGATGGTTGATGGTGCAATAGTGATGATTGAAAATGCGCATAAGCATCTGGAGAAATGGAAAAAAGACACTGGTGAAGTGCCCAAAGGTCAAGACCACTGGCGGGTGATTACTGAATCTGCGGTTGAAGTTGGCCCCGCGCTGTTCTTCTCATTACTCATTATTACTTTAAGTTTTATTCCTATTTTTGCACTAGAAGCTCAGGAAGGACGGCTATTTTCGCCACTCGCCTTTACCAAAACCTATTCGATGGCAGCAGCCGCAGGGTTAGCCATTACGCTAGTGCCTGTGTTAATGGGTTACATGATTCGCGGTAATATTCCAAATGAAAACAAAAACCCTATCTCACGTTTTTTAATCTGGTTATACCGTCCTATTCTTACACTCTGTTTAAAAATGCCTTGGATGACTATTTTAGTTTCACTATTAGTGATGAGTTCCGCATGGATTCCTCTTAAAAATATCGGTAGTGAATTTATGCCAGAACTAGAAGAAGGCGACCTACTTTATATGCCAACAACCTTACCCGGTGTCTCAATCGGTAAGGCACAAGAACTATTGATGCAAACCGATAAATTGATTAAAACAGTCCCCGAAGTTGAGCGCGTTTTTGGCAAAGTCGGCCGCGCAGAAACAGCCACCGACCCTGCACCCTTAACGATGCTAGAAACCACCATTTTATTAAAGCCAAAAAGTGAATGGCGAGCTGGCATGACCTTGAAAAAACTCATCAAAGAGTTGGATGATTTAGTTAAATTTCCCGGGCTAACCAACGCATGGGTGCAACCCATAAAAACGCGGATTGATATGTTGGCAACCGGCATCAAAACCCCTGTCGGGATTAAAATTGCAGGGCAAGATTTAAAAGTCATCGAAGAGATTGGCAAAGATATTGAAGCAATCTTAAAAGACGTACCCGGAACATCCTCCGTTTTTTCTGAGCGTGTTTCGGGTGGACGTTACATTAATATAGAACCAGACCGCGTCGCTGCAGCACGCTTCGGGCTTAATATTGCGGATATTCAAGATATTATTAGCTCTGCCGTAGGTGGTAGTAATATCACCCAAACCGTTGAAGGTTTAGAGCGTTACCCGATTAACTTGCGCTACCCACGTCACAGCCGAGATGATATTGATAAGCTCAAAGAGCTGCCATTAGTAACACCTTCAGGCGCACATATTCCACTGTCTCGGGTAGCTAAAATAAGCATTAGCGAAGGCCCTCCGATGATAAAAACCGAGAATGCGAGACTCAACGGTTGGACTTTTGTGGATATTCGCGATGTTGATTTAGGTAGTTATGTCGATGATGCCCGTGCCGCTTTAAACGATAAACTCAAACTCCCTGCGGGCTACTCGATTAGTTTCGCAGGGCAGTATGAATATTTACTGCGAGTCAAAGAAAAGCTTAATTTAGTGGTGCCGATGATGCTGCTAATTGTGCTGTTACTACTTTACCTAACTTTTAAAGATATGGTTGCCGCGCTTATTATTATGCTCTCATTACCCTTTGCATTAGCCGGAGGCATTTGGTTTTTATATATTCTTAATTTTAACTTTTCAGTTGCCGTTGCCGTGGGCTTTATCGCACTGGCTGGGGTGGCTGCTGAATTTGGTGTGATCATGTTGATCTATTTAAACAACGCTGTACTAGCAAAGAAAATGGATGGAAAGCTTAAAACCGTGGCTGATTTAAAAGACGGTATTATGGAAGGTGCGGTAATGCGAGTACGCCCTAAAGCAATGACGGTGGCGGTTATTATTGCAGGGCTGGTGCCAATAATGATCGGCTCAGGGACAGGCTCAGATGTTATGCAACGTATCGCTGCACCAATGATTGGTGGAATGATTACCGCGCCGTTATTATCGTTGCTGGTGATTCCTGCCATCTATTTAATTTGGAAAAGAAAAGGTTTAGTAAAAGCGCAAACGGAGAATAAAAAATGAAAAACATAAAAACTAGCTTGATGATGGTGTGTCTAATTAGCCCTGCCATTGTGATGGCCTCTCCCCAGCAAAAGGCCAAAATTAGTGTTGTTGCAAAAAACGGGCAAGCAAAAAGTGCTGCACAATTAAAAAAGCAAAAAACCTTACAAAAAGTCAAAGCCTTAAAAAAACAAGCTTTAGCAAAGAAGAGAAAATACATAAATAGAGCTAAAACTCAGCATAAAAAAGTAGCACCTAAAAAACCACCCTACAGCCAACTTAATCAACTTATAAAAATTGCAATGCAATCAAACCCAGATTTAAAATCCAAAAAGTTAGCTTGGCAGAGCTTGATTCAACAATACCCACAAGCCGTTGCGTTGAATGACCCACGTATCACTTATAGCGAATCAATCAACCCGATTGAAACACGCCTTGGGCCGCAAGACCGGGTACTCTCACTAAACCAAAAAATACCCTTTAAAGGTAAGCTTGGTTTGAAGGGGGAGCTAGTTAAAAAAGACATCAGCATGGCAAAAGTACGTTACCAAAAAGCCAGCCGTGACTTAATCGTAGCGATTAAAAAATCCTTTTTTGAACTGGTTTATATCAAAAATGCGATTCACCTGAGTTTACAAAATAAACGCGTCTTAGAGCGTATTACCCATATCGCCACTACCGGATACGCTGCCAGCGCCAGCACGCTGAATGATGTCGCAAAAGCACAAAGCCAATATGCGCAAGTCTCCTATGATGTACAGTTATTAGAAGAGCTACGCACAACCGAAAAAACCCGTTTAAATACTTTACTCAATCGCCAACCTGAACAGCGTTTTGCAATAAACCCATACGCACGCGTGCCTGCTGAATTCAAGCATAGTTTAGCCAATTTGTATCAATGGGCGGATAAAAATGAAGAGCTAAGAATTGCAGATTTTGCCGTACAAAAAAGTGCTCTTCAAACTAAATTAGCGCGTTATACCAGCCTGCCTAATTTTGACTTTGGGGTCCGCTACACTCAAATAGGTGAATCAGATGTGCAAGGCCTGTCACGCAGTGGGCGTGATGGTGTTGCCGTTAGCATAGGGATGAATCTACCCATTAATCACGGTAAAAATAAAGCCATAAAAGAGCAGGCACGATTAAATCAACTCAAGAAAATTGAAGAAAAAAAAGCGCTGCAAAACAGCCTTCGTAACAGTATTAAAGTGAATAGTTTTAAACTGAAAAACTCGCAACGCTTAATCACGCTTTATGGGAAAAAATTAATACCCCAAGCCAAACGTACAATGCAAATTGCTGAGCTTCAACAACGCGAGAATAAAGGCTCGGTCGCGCAGTATTTAGAAACACAATCAACCACATTAAACTTTCAACTTGCTTATCAACGCGCCATTGCTGACTATTGGAAAAACTTAGCTGAAATGGAAAAGTTAACGGGGAGAAAACTATGAGTTTTCATCACAAAACCTTACCACTGAGTTACTCTTTAACGATTGTGTTGACGCTAAGCGCTTGTAGTTCGACCCAAACAATAGATCAACTGCAAAGTGATTTTAACAAAAACAGCCTGTCAGCCTATGTGCATGATAATTTGAAAAATCAGCCTGAAATAAAGCCCCAAGAGGAAAATCAGCAAACCTTACAAGCTGTAAAACTCAAGAAAGTACAGAACCAACTCAGGCATAAAAAGAAAGGCGCAGATAAGCGCTTAAAAAGCACCATCGGCAACAACGGTTTGTTTGTCGCTAACCCCAGTGTACGGAACTTGAAAGGTCAAGCAGGGTATGAAAGTACGCTAAAAAAACAAGCCAAATTAACAACAATACTTTCTATTGCGCTAAAAAATAATTTGGCGATTAAAAATAGTTTTGCAGAGGCACAAGCCAACCTCGCCAAATATGATCAAGTGAGCTTTTTGGATGATATCCTCGCCCAATATGCCGTTTTTACCAAAGATTTAAGCCTTACTGGTAGCACCCAAAAATATAATAAATCAGTTGCAACCGGTTTTCCTTTTCCTGGGCTCATGACGCTAAAAGCAGCAATTATTGATCAAGCTGTTGAAACGGCACGCTTAAAACTTAAACAAACCACACAAAATGTTATTAGCCAATCTCAGCAAACCTATTACAACTTGCAATACAGCCAACGCGAAATCACGATTATTCAACAAGAGATTGGTTTATTAGACGCACTTAAAGATGAGCTTAATAATAATTATTCGAGCAACACAGCCGACTTAAACAGCGTGATTCAAGTGGATATCGAACTTGATAAAGACCGCAATCGTTTACAAGTCACCAAAGATAAAAAACGTGCCTTAGAAGCGAAACTTAATGCGCTAATGAATGTTTCACCTGATTTAAAACTTGGCCGCTTAGACCCCTTAAAACCATTTAAAATACAACAAAGTAACGCTAAGCCGTTAATTAAGATTGCACAGGCTAATCGTGTTGAAATAGCGCTACTTAAATCTGATTTACAAAAAATGGCAAGGGTTATTCGCTTAAGTGAGAAACGTTTTTATCCTGATTTTGATGCGGGCTTTAGTCGCTTCCAAAATAAAACCACTAAACAAGTAGGTAGTGGCGCGCAACAAGCCAGCTTTAACAGTAAGCCAAAAGTTAAAATGAACAGCTACTTTGCCAAAAATGATGCTTATCTCATCGAAACAAAGCAAAAGTACAAAGCCTTACAATTAAAAATTAAATCCCTAGAAACACAAACCGCCGATGATATTCAGCAAGCTTTATCGCGTTATCAATCACAACAACGAACCTACCAGCTTTATCAGAGTAAGATTTTACCCAAAGCCAAAGAAGCACTGCAAGTTGCTAAAAATAACTACGAGGCTGATGGCGCAGGCTATATCCAAGTATTAGATGCACAAGAAATTTTATTAAAATACCGTTTATTATCCAATCAAGCACTCAGGGATATGAATATCGAGATCAGTAAAATAGCTCGTTTATTAGGTAAGTAATAACCATTCTGAACCTTTAAATACGCCTTTTAAGAATAAGGTAAAAAACACCTTTGACAGCTCAAAGCGATTGCGCTATCTTTCCCGCCAAGTTCGTATCAATTAAATGGAGTTCGCCATGTGGAGTTTTACTATTCCTATGTACATCGTTTTTGCCTTAATCGCTTTTTCTTGGGTGATGTTTTTTTCATCGGTGTTTATGTAGCAGTTAGAAATAGAATTTTAAAAAGTCTCTTGATAGTCAATATCAAGGGGCTTTTTTTTTGGGGGTGAGAGACAAAGTTTAAGCCCTATAGATAGAACAGCGAGAGCGCTCTCGCTTGCGTTTATCTAGGGGGAGCTAGGATAGTACGCTTTCGTTTTCTCATCCGCAGGAAACATCAACTCAACTTTATATTCACTCACGGCAACATCCTGAACCGTACCCAGCTGAGCCATGATTGAGAAAAACGAATACTCACCTTTGGATAAATTGAATTTGGAGGTGATAACCGCTTCTAATTCGTTAAATACATCAGAATCGGCATAAGCTAAAGTACGTTCTGATAATTTTTTTTCAAGTTTTATTAGTTTTTCTGGATTACCCAATAAATTAATTTCTTGTTTTAAACGGCTTAAAACTATTGAAACAACTTCATACCAGTTAATAATTTTCGAGCTGTCTGGCTTATCCTTAATTAACGCTTCAATTAAGTTTTTCTCACCTTCATAACCTAACTCTACTAATAATGTTTGCGCTGATACATTCGCTTTTATTACGTTCCAATTTTGATCTAAAACTATTGCGGGGTAAGGCATATGGCTTTCAATCATTTGCTCAATCGCGTCGAACACCGGCTTCAAGTTTTTATCATTTATAGGTAGTTCTGAATATAGGGGCGCATAACCCGCTAAATTGAGTGCTTGGTTTATTTCTCGTTTAGGCAAATTAAGAAAAGTAGCGATTCTTATTATCATTGACTGGCTAGGTTTCGACTTGCCTGTCTCAATAAAGCTGATGTGTTTATTAGATACATCCAATTCTAGTGCTAATAGTAATTGGCTATATCGCCTTTGTTTACGCCACTTTTTTAAGATTGTCCCGACTGTCTCTTTCATAGGATTGATTATCGCAGTACCCCATTACAAAACAATAACCTTGGAGGTAATTGTTTTGCGTAAGAACACGGTTTAGGCTATTTGCCATTCATTTAACACTAACTTCAACACCCATTCAACCAAGGAAACCTACTATGACAGCTGAAAAACGATCAAAATTTATGATGATAATTGCCATTGTCTTCGCGCTTTATTCCTTGCTTTGGGGGCTTGCCCCTTATGAAAGCATCAATCTACCTGCAAGGTTTATACTCGATGTGTCCGACTGGCCTTTTGACAAAACCGCAAAAGTTCTTGATAGAAATACCCAGTGGCTATCCGCAATTAGTGCAGGACTATTATTTGCTATCTCAATATTTCTAGGGGGCATAGTCGCACCTGCCATAAAAGAGAAAAACCAAGTAATTATTCGCACAACAATTATTGCATTTATAGCGTGGTACTTGATTGATAGTGTAGGATCAGTAGCCGCCGGCGTACCTTCAAATGCAGTTTTCAATACGATATATTTGGTACTGGTATTGATACCTTTGTGGGGTGGAATAAGAAATGTTGATTAAACGTTAAGGAGGCTCTGATCAACCTCATAAATCTGCCAATGCCAAATCCAAAATCGAGGCATAGCTACGCGGAATCTTATTTCTGCAAGTAACTATAATGAGGAAATCTGGTTTTTAGTTAAGACCACAGAATTTTATGAGACTTATTCAAAGCCTCCTTAAATAAAAACGCATAAAAAAAGGCCACCAAGGTGACCTTTTCACTACCGATAAAATATTGTTTATTTGATAAACAACATTTCTTGGTAGGTGGGTAATGGCCACATATCATCAGCCACGTCACCCTCAAGTGCATCTGCAAAGCCACGTACTTCATCCATCAAACCACGAACATCATTGGCACAGAACTGCATATGCTTTTCTTCTGAGCCATGACCTTCTTTTGCCATTGCTTTTTCAAGCTTAGTCACCGACTTCATCATGCCGCTAATATTCTTAGCTACATTCTTTGCTGTAGCGTTATCAAAATCAACACCCATTTCAGTCGCAGATGCTGCTGTTAACGCAAGGTCTGCCAAGTAGCGTGATGCTGCTGGGTAGATTGATGTTTTAGCCATGCTTTGAACCAGCTTTGCTTCAACTTCTATAGACAGTATGTACTTTTCTGCATGAACCTCAAAACGACTTGCAAGCTCTGTTTCTGATAACACACCTGTGCTTTCAAACAATGCCTTGATAGAGTCATCTTTAAGATACGGAAGCGCATCTGCGGTTGTTGGTAAATTTTTCAAGCCACGCTCTTTAACGGCCATTTCGTGCCACTCTGATGAGTAACCGTCGCCACCAAATACAGCCGCACCATGCTCTTTCATTAACTTCTTAAGCACTTTGATCACGCCTTCGCGTATTGCCGCATTGCTCTTGCCATCAATCGCTGTTTCTAGCTCTTCTGCAATCCAGTTTAATGAATCGGCAAGCATGGTATTCATTGCAATTAATGGGCCTGCTACGGATTGATCCGAACCTACTGCACGGAATTCAAAACGGTTGCCTGTAAATGCGAATGGAGAAGTACGGTTACGATCACCCGGATCCTTTGCAAAAGGAGGAATCTGCGAAAGGCCCATATCCATAATCCCGCCTTCATCACAACCATCTAACTTACCTTCTGCAATTTGATCAAATACACCTTCAATTTGTGAACCAAGGTAAACAGATAAGATTGCGGGTGGCGCTTCGTTAGCACCTAAACGATGGTCGTTACCTGCTGATGCAATTACTGCACGAAGTAACGGACCGTATTTATGTACGCCACGAATGACGGCTCCACAGAAGATTAAAAAGTTAAGATTGTCGTGCGGCGTGGTACCAGGATCTAGCAAGTTGCCTTGTGTTGAATTGCCTACTGACCAGTTTACGTGCTTACCAGAACCGTTAATGCCAGCGAATGGTTTTTCGTGCATTAAACAGATAAAACCGTGCTTTTTAGCGGTATTCTTGAAAACAGTCATAAGCAGCTGTTGATGATCCGCCGCTACGTTGGCCGCTTCATAATAAGGTGCAATCTCAAATTGACCCGGTGCAACTTCGTTGTGACGTGTTTTAGCAGGGATGCCTAGCTTGTATAATTGCTCTTCGGTATCTTGCATAAATGACAGAATACGTGGCTGAATCGCGCCAAAGTAATGATCATCAAACTCTTGGCCTTTGGCTGCGGCTGCGCCGAATAAAGTACGACCCGCTAACACTAGGTCAGGGCGTAAGTTAGCAAAATTTGAATCTACTAAGAAGTATTCTTGCTCTGCACCACAACTTGAGTTCAATGTAGCAACATTCTTTTCACCCATTAACTTAAGCACTTTTTGCGCCGCTTTATCCATGGCTGAGTTTGAACGTAACAACGGTACCTTCATATCCAATGCTTCACCTGTCCAAGAGATGAAAATTGACGGAATACATAATGTAGAGCCTTTATCGTTGTGCATGATGTAGGCAGGGCTGGTAGGATCCCATGCTGTATAGCCACGCGCTGCATTTGTTACACGAATGCTCCCATTCGGGAATGATGATCCATCTGGCTCGCCTTTTATAAGCAGGCTACCGGTGAACTCTGTAATTGCTTTACCGCTTGCATCAGAGATGATGAAGCCATCATGCTTCTCCGCAGAAGCGCCGGTCATTGGGTAAAAAATGTGTGAAAAGTAGTTGGCACCTTTAGATATTGCCCAGTCTTTCATTGCAGCTGCAACCACGTCTGCCGTTGAAGCATCTAATGCTGCGCCTGTTTCAACTGTTTTCTTCATTGCCCTAAAGGCTTTTTTAGATAAGGCTTCTTCCATTTTCACCAATGTAAAAACATCGGTTGCCCAAATCTTATCGAGCGACTTCGGCTTTTTAAGAGACATTGGCTCTGCATTAGTTATCTGAAAAACTGCTTGTGCGCGGGATTCACTTCCACTCATTGTATAGCTCCTTATTAAACGTAAAATTTTTAATGGTATTAGAAAGGAGTCACAAATATGGGGGATGGACTTCTTTCTTTTCAGTATTGTATTTGCAAAAGATGTGCCAGAGCATCATACAGTAGCAACTTAATTTTTTCCTCTCCAAACGCTTATAAATTGGGAGTATTGCCAAAATTGTAACACTTTTTCTGCAAAGCCTCACAACCCTCTGCACTATACTGGTGCAATAAACAGATTTTTACCCCTAGAAATGTGCGCTTGTAAATAGTTTATAGGCAAGCAATGCTGCAATTACCGGGCTATTACTTGAAGACGTTAAGATTGATAATACAAAAGGTGTATATGCTAACTGATCGTTTGCACGAGAAATGCGCCACAGAAAGCAGATGTATTGTTCAGAAAATTTTTAACAACTACTTGGCAGTGTCGTAATAACCTTCGATTTTTTGTATACTAACCCCCTAAAGATTGGAGTTACACCTTATGCTAAAGCGATTAACTTACAGATTATTGTACGCCCTATTATGGACCCCCTTATTATCGGCAAAGGCAGAACCAACATACAGTTTTGATGAGTTAACCCATATGCTTCAATCAGAATATCGAAGCCAATTAAAACAAAAACCACCCGCTAGCGTACAAAAAGCCAAACAAGCAAGATCTAACTCGCCTACTCCACGTGATGTACGACAACTGAAACCGCGTAAACTAACACCACATGCATCCCCGCGCCCTCAGCAGATCAATAAAGCCCCTCCAAAACCAAGACATCAGCCTCAAGCTACTAGCGAAAAACCTGAGCCAGAAGCACTTTTTAATGCAGCCAGTAGCGGCAACAACTCAACCATTGCACGGCTACTTTCACAAGGCATCAATATTAATGTAGCAAATAATGAGAGAGAAACAGCTCTACATATGGCAGCTGCTCACGGGCATTATTCAACGGTCATTTATCTCATCAATCATGGCGCTAACTTACATGCGCGCACCATAAAGAACTGGCTGCCTTTGCATCACGCCACTCGTTTTCGTCATGCCAATATTGCCAATTATCTAAAACAAAGGGGCTCTTCACCTTACGCCCGAACATCAGATAGAATGAGCGCGATTGATATGGCTGAAAGCGCTAATGATAAGCGTTTGATCTACATACTTAAAGCTCGTTAAAAGACAAAATCACTGCCTTTGAATTTAATCAACATTAGCATGCTTATAAGCAGCACGATTTTACTATACCCTCTATTTTTGCAGCATGTAGAAGAAGCTTAACGATATTTTAATAAGACTTACCCCATCACCTAAAGTTACCGCCTCTCTTTTATTCAAGCATACTTGTTTTATCATCCAAAGCTAATCTCGCCTTTTTTTATCAAAGTACGAGTTCACCCATTGCTGTATATCACGATATAGAGAATTTGTTGGGATGGTCACAACAGCACGTCGTGTGGTATCACATGACTTAGATATCTCGCTCTTTGAATGGTTGTCATCAAATGTAATCACGGCATGGTTGCCTTTTTCCGTTAATTCTTGTTGCAGTGCAATTGTTTTATCTTGACTTATTAGAGGACCACTACTGATATATCTTATTGTTCCCGCTAAAGCGTACTCTGAGTCAATAGGATTAATGGTTACTTTTTTACCTATAGTAAAATCACTAAATCGGGCTTCTGGAATAGGAACGATAACGACCGGGTTCGAGCAATCAAGCACCTGCATTAATACCGTTCCTGACTTTATATGAGCGCCTTTTGCAATATAAACTGCATTAACTACACCAACAAAGGGCGCGCGATGCTCTTCAACAAAGTCTGTTCCTAAACGGTTACGTTCAACGACTTCTTGATCTGAAAACTGTTTTAATTGTGCTTGCAGTTCATCTGTCTTACTTTTGCTATCGAACACTTTAAATTGAAGTGCATCAATGGTTTTTTGCCAATAACTGGCATTACCATTTTCAAAGAAAATTTTGTTATTTTGTACGGACGTTAATGAAAACTGGATACTCATTAATTCAGCATTAATTACTTTAAGCTGAGTATCGGCAATATCAGTTTCTGTCTGTGCTGCTTGCACCTCCACAACACTAACCAATTTTTTCTTATAAAGTCCTTGCGTTTGCCTCAATTTTTGCGTTTTTAGTAGCTTTTGTTTTTCTCCAACAATCCGCTCGCGGATTTTTACTGCTTTCTTTAATTGTAGGTTTTTTACTAACCAGTTTTTATATGATATAGATTTCTTTTTTAAATCGTCCATCATCACATTAATTTTAACTTTTTCTTGTTCTGCGCTTTTAATTTCACGCTTTAAGTAAGCTACCTTGGTATGTAACTCCGTAACACGACCTTGATCAACACGCGTATTACGAATTTTCACCATTAAATCATTTGCCAAAAGTGGGGTGCCAACCGTTAGCTGATCATTCTCTACTTCACCATCAATGGTTGATGAAATATCAATAGAACGTGCCACTATCATGGCATTATTCTGTCTATAACCATCTTTAGTTGAGATAATAGTCCAGCCTATCCCGCCCACTACGGCTGTTATTAGGACTACTGATTCCAGAATTCTCATTTCATTTAACCTTGTGTTTGAACTTCTTTTTAGATCGATTATTTAACTTTTAAAAAGCCGTGTACCAGAAATAATATTTTCTGATATTCGTTTAACCATAGGTAAAAAACTATTTGTTTGCCTCACCTCACCTAACAAATTTACACCCAAACAATATTTAGAGCATTTACTTGCCTGTCTGATACCCATACGTTTCATTACCTCGTCTGCAAGACCCTTGCCATTACTTGATTTGGTTTCAATAATAATGAAGTTCTCGCCTATCTGTATTTTCTCTTCATCTGCTTTGAATGGTGTAAAAGCAAGAGAGAAGTCAATAGTGACACGCACAACCAGAGTACATCGCCGGTAATCAACGATTAATGCAGGCTTTAAGTTATAAGCATAATCTACTTTATAGTTTTCCTCGTACGCAGCCGTCAATAATTTTAATTCTTCACCAACTATTGTTTCCGCTGAGAACTTCCCTGTCGAAATTCGATGTTTATCCGTCTGTCCACGCAAACCCTTAAGCTTTACTTCAAAAAACATCAACCCACTATCCACATACTCTCTAGTTCGTACTTTAAAGCGACGACGCTTACCTTGAAGGTGATCAAAATAGCAACGATAATCACCGTCATAATAGCAAGATGTATAGGAAAACTGACGCGTCTTTTTAATTTCTAAAACTTTAAAATCTTCAAGAGTTAAAGATAAGAACTCTTCAAATTGGTCTCTGTCCACCACATATTTATTGTCAAAACGCTTCAACATTTTTGCTGATTTATTGGTGTCTTCTAAAGAAATAGGGGCAAACTGATCAAATAGCTCCGTCAATGTTTTCTTGGTATCGTCGAATATCTTCAATTTAGGCTGCTTGCCTTTATCAGCTTGGACTGATTCAATGGCGCTATTAGTAATTTTATTAGTTGTTATTTTCATAAATTTTTACTTCAGAACTTCATCTTCATCAAGCTCAGGCCCAACATTATGCATATGCTGTGGTATCTCAGTATCATGTACCTGATACAAAGCATTAAGATTTACAGTATCTCGAACATAGTCCACCTTTTTAATAGAAAAAGAGGATATTTCTACTCCCAATAACGCGGTAAGTTTATCTAGCATCTGTTGTTTATTGTTTAAGACATTGTCATCAATATGATCAAGAGTAATCGCTATCTTACGAGCATTGTCTTTTGGAATGATATTAGCTGAATGCTCTACCGCCCAAGAACTAAAGACCCACCCCGTTATAACGACAACAAAGTTACAGAGCAAAACAAAGCTGAAATCACTAATACCTGCGCCATTGATAACGGCAAGAGAAATACACCCAAATAGAAACCCCATTTCAGTTTTAGTGAACTGAGCACTCCGGAGTTGCACCAAAGATAACAATGCAAATAATCCAAAGCCGACTGCAATATTAAAATCGGTTCTTACTATTGACATAATGATCAATAATATAAAAATATTGAACAAAGAACCCGTCACAAAAAGCTCGGTATTACGAAAGCGCTTGTAAACGACGACATAAGCAAATAAGTAGAGACTGGTAAAATCAACCATGAAATCTCTAATGAGAATTGGATAATCTATAAAAGACAAATTTTTCTCCGTTTCTTTTATCTGTTGTTAAAAAATTAATTGTGTAATCGCATAAAGCATGGCGGCAATCAACGCCGATGCAGGTACAGTTATCAACCATGCTGCGATTATACGAAGAAAAGCTGAGCGCTTTACCAGCTCTTTCTTGCGCCTTTTCTTTAATGACTTAAGTTCTTTTTTAGTCATTATTTTCTTAAAGCCATTACTCTTTAACTCTTTTATCATCACATCCTTTTGTTTCAGTGATGCGTCATCGAAGTGGCTGAGAAACCGGCTTAAGTCAGCACTATTTTTATTGGTTTTTTTGTGGTGGTCTATGATTTCTTCTAAAAGACAGTCATAGCTCACTTTTAAGTATTCGCGCAAAAAACCAACTCCAAACACAGCCCCAACCGCAATATGGGTAGAGCTAACAGGAAGGCCTAGTTGACTAGCAATGATGACAGTAATTGAAGCCGCCATAGCAACACTGAAGGCGCGCATTTTATCTAGCTCGGTAATTTCAGTACCTACAGTACGAATCAACTTTGGCCCATAGAGCATCAAACCTAATGCAATACCTAAAGCGCCAATTAGCATTATCCATAGTGGGATTTCTGCTTTTTGCGAGATCCCACCGTGCAATACTGCATCATTAATAGCAGCCAAAGGTCCCACTGCATTAGCGACATCATTTGCACCGTGTGCAAAACTAAGTAATGCCGCAGAGAAAATCAAAGGAACCGTGAAAAGATCATTCACGCTCTTTTTACGGTTTTCCAAGTGTTTTGCCTTCTTTGCAATCAATGGCTTAATATAAAAATACAGGGCAATAGATAAACCCAAACCAATAAGTAATGCCCATATAAAATCAATTTGAACGAGTCTTTTAAGACCCTTTAGAATAAGGTAGGTTGAAAAAGACCACGTCATTAATGCAATTAAAACAGGGACTACATTTATTGCAGCAGCAATTTTATTCGCGCGATAGGTGATACTTCTTTTTATAATGTAGAGAAACAACGCGGCTATTGCCCCGCCCATTACGGGTGAAATAACCCAACTTGCAGCAATCGCTCCCATAGTCCCCCAGTTGGCTATACCAAAACCGCCTGCAGCGACCCCAGCACCTAAAACGCCACCTACAATAGAATGAGTTGTAGATACCGGAGCTCCAACTGCAGTGGCTACATTAAGCCACAATGCAGCTGCTAATAATGCAGACATCATTATCCAAATAAACTTGCCAGTATCGTTGATCATTGCAGGGTCAATAATCCCTTTTTTTATGGTACTAACAACATCTCCACCTGCAATTATCGCACCTAATGCTTCAAAAACTGCTGCTATAGCAATGGCTGAAACCATGGTTAGTGCTTTTGCGCCAACGGCAGGCCCCACATTATTGGCTACATCATTAGCGCCAATATTAATCGCCATATACCCACCAATCACGGATGCACTGACAAGTAGAAAACCACCGCTTAACCCAAAGGTAAGGTATGAACTAATGATTAATATGAGAACTAAAAAACCTGCTGATAATAGTAATTTATAATAGCTCACTTTCCCTGTCTCACTTTTAATAACAAGCGCATTTTATTTAAAAGTGAGTTATCCATTATTTTTCTCCAGATAGAGTTGTGCTCAAAGTCATGGAGAAAAGAAACGCTAAATTTTACTAATAGGGGTTGAGAATAAGCTAGTTCTTGCTCGCTCACAAATTCAGCCTTCATAGCTTCCATCCTTCAACAGTAGAACAATAATAATGTTACCGACTATTAAAGAAAGTTCCCAGATTATCTATTGGACGAATGTCCTCCTAATGGATCTTATTGCACGAATTAATGGTTTCATGGTACAAATGACGGATAAATATTTTCTTATTTTATTCAAAAAAATACAGGCGAACGCTTCAAACACTATTTTGATGAGCTCACTCATAAGCACTACGTATCCAGCAAGAAATTGAAACCTTCAAAACAATGGCGAATGGTAAAGCTCAACCCATAGGTGCTCACCCTAGTTCTCTTGACCCTATATTATTTTTTCTTGTTCAAATGTCGTTTTGTTGTTTAAAAGCGGATGACCTGACTATTAGTGCTTTAGTCATTACTCGTCTAGTGCTTTAGTCATTACTCGTCATCCTACGAGTGCTAATATCTCAGGTCATTAAAGGCGCGTTTAACATGTAAGGTTATTTTTCAGCATCAATATTGCTTTTCAATTTATCAATTTCCGCATCCAGATAAGCGCCAAATAGTTCGACTGTATTTATGCCGATCATTTTTTTAGCTTTTTCTTTACCCTTATAATCCAGAAATACCAGCGTGGGGGTTAGTGTTGCTTGGTATCGATCTGAAAGGTCTGAAGGTGCTATTACCTTGCCCTCAAAGTCTTTAATTTCTCTAGACTCATCTATTTGTAATTTACGAATAAGTACCTTTTTATCGTATTCTTTACTTTTAACCATGGGTGATAAAATATCATTTTCCATAAGGGCACAATAAGGGCAATGCGCTGCATGAAACATTAAAACCAATCCAAGCGACTCTTTTTTCATTTGCAGTGAAAGCTTTTGAAAATTACTTTCTTCTATAAGCGCTGATTCAATAATTTCTGACGCACTCAAGCTGCTTGATAAAAAAATATAGAGCATACTACTTAAAATAAATTTCATTACTACGCTAACCTTTTTTGGGACACATTAATCGGTAAAGTCGGTTACAATATAGCGCATCTCACTAATGAGTCAACGTGCTCACCTTTCAATTGATCTAAAAAAGTACAAAAGATGATAAATACATTACGAATTGCCACACGTAAAAGCCCTTTGGCGCTTTGGCAGGCCGAAGAAGTCTCTCGACTTATTAAGCAAGTTCACCCTGATATTAAGATTGAACTTGTTACTATGACCACACAGGGTGATAAAATTTTAGACACGCCACTAGCTAAAATTGGCGGCAAAGGGCTTTTTGTAAAAGAGCTTGAGGTTGGCATGTTGGCGGGGGATGCTGATATTGCGGTACACTCGATGAAAGATGTGCCAATGGCTTTCCCAAGTGGCTTACATTTAGCTGTTGTACTTGAACGAGAAGATCCAAGTGATGCCTTTGTTTCTAACAAATTTAAAAAGCTTACTGACTTACCCTTAAATGCGAAAGTGGGGACCTGTAGCTTACGTCGCCAAACTCAACTCAAAGAATCTCGTCCTGATATCCAAATTTTAGACTTACGCGGCAATGTGAATAGTCGTTTAGCGAAGCTCGACAACGGTGATTATGATGCCATCATTTTAGCATCAGCAGGGTTAAAACGCCTAGGCTTTGATGACAGAATTAGTGAGCGTATTCCCACCGAACAGAGCTTGCCAGCTATTGGTCAAGGCGCTATTGGCATTGAGTGCCGTAGTGATGATAAGGCTATTAATGCCTTGTTAGCGCCCTTGAATCACCCAGAAACAGCTTTACGCGTCTCTGCTGAGCGAGCTCAAAATACCCGCTTAAACGGTGGTTGCCAAGTGCCTATTGGTGGTTACGCTGAACTTATTGATAATGACCAAATTCGTTTGCGCGGATTGCTTGGGTTTCCAGATGGCTCACAAATATTTCGTAGCGTAAAAACAGCAGCTCGCTCTAATGCTGAAGCACTTGGTATTGCTGTTGCAGAAGATTTACTGGCTCAGGGTGGCGACAAAGTCTTAACGCAACTGGGAATTGATTTTAACATTAAACCTTCGGTATAACCTAAGCGAGCCTGAATGAGCCAACCCACACCGCCTTTAAAAGACAAATGGATTGTTGTCACTCGCCCTCAGCATCAAGCAGAGCAACTCTGTAATGATTTAAAAAATGCGGGTGCGGAGGTTATTTTATTTCCTCTGATTAAAATCATCCCGCCGCAAAAGCTATCGCTCGCGAAACAAAAACTCAGTAAGCTAACTGACTATGATTTAATTGTTTTTATTAGCCCTAATGCGGTTGAAGAATGCTTGAAATGGCTTAACATTACAGCACTAAAAGGGCTAACCATCGCTTCTGTAGGCGCTAAAACTACGGCCCAGTTATTAAGACATGGTATTCAAGTAACTATTTCCCCGCTAAAAAACTACAATAGCGAGTCGTTATTATCATTACCAGAAATACAAAAATTTGGTTTATCAACATCAGGGAAACCCCATAAAATAGCTATTTTACGCGGTGAAGGTGGGCGTGAGTTTTTAAAAGATGCACTAGAAAAACAAGGTTGTGTCGTTGAGTATATTGAACTCTATCAACGTAGCTGCCCACAAAGTTCTCTCCGAACCCTAGAAATACAAGCAAAGAAAAGCCAGCTAGATATGATCTTAATTACCAGCGGCACAAGCATTGAACATTTGTTTGCCTTACAAGCACAAAATGACAACAATGACTGGCTTAACAGTGCGCCCTTATTAGTGGGTAGCGAACGAATCAGGCAGCAGGTTTTAAGGTATACATCACACCACGGCACGTTATTATCGACGACAAACCCAAGTGATGAAAACCTGTTTGAGAAACTGCTGAAATGGAGCAAAAGTACATGAGCGAAGCCTTTAGTAACAATAAAAAAATTTTGAGCAATGAACAAAAGCTATTAAAAAAACTAAAGCGTCGTACTCGCTTTACTCAGTTTCTTGCGTGGCTGGCGCTGTTTTTTACCGCGATCGGTATCGCTGCGGGCTATAGTAATTGGCTACGTATTCATGAACGCTCTAAGGACAATCGAGCCGAAATTGCACAAATTAATAAAGTGATACCTCAATATGCCTATAAGGATCAAGTTACAAAACTACAACATGACGTTAATACTAATTTAACCAAAAACATGGAGCATTTACAAGGGGCTTTATCCCAGTTGCAAAATATTCAAGACAGTACTCAACATATTGCCGACTCTGTTTATTCACAGGTAAAAACACTCACGCTAGTACAAGAAAAAAACACAGGAGTTCCGCCGGCTACTTTGCAAGACTGGTCACTTAATGAAGTGCGCTTTTTGCTACACACGGCCCATCAAACGTTAAGGTTAAAGAGTGACAGAGTTGGGGCACTGAGTGCGCTAAACGCCGCTGATACATTATTAATTAAACGCGGCTCCATAAAACTACTGCCCTTACGAAAACAAATCAGTAAAGATATTGCCTCGCTCACACAATATATGCCACCGAATATTGATGCATTATCTCAACAAATTGACCAATTAGTTGATCAGCTAAAACCAGAGAAAGCTACGCCCCAACCACCCCCTATTAAAGAACCTTCTCAGCAACCCGCTAAATATTCGACAAACAATAAAGAATCGTTAGTCAACCGTGTGAAAAAAAGTTTCAATGATGCTGTGACGATTCGTAAGTTTGATAAGTCCCTGCATGACGAGATGAGTGATGAAACAAAGAAGAGCCTATTCCATCTTCTTTCTCTGCGGTTTGAGACCTTACGCTTACTCTTATTACAAGGGCGCAATAGTAGTTATCACAGCCAGCTCAGACGTATCGAAGAGTTACTTCAATCGTATTACTCAGCAGAAAAATTAGCGAGATTTAAAGCGGCGCTAGAGACGCTAGCTAAAGCTGACTTAAACCCCGCCAAACCAGATATTTCAGGATCGTTAAGCCTATTGGAGTCGTTATCACATTCGAAACAACCGGCTACCAAAAAATCACAATAGGAATCTATAATGCGTTATTTTATACTATTATTATTTGTCACTATCGGTGCTTTTTGGTTAGGCAGCTACGCCTTTGAACACTCGGTAGAGGTTAATATACAATGGGGTGACTGGGGTAATATCGCACTCACAAGCACCACTATTCTAATCGGTACGGTGCTTGGTTTTATTGCCCTATATGCGGTCATTGCTTTGTTACGCACCTTATTCGCTTTACCAAAACGTATTCAAACCTATAAAAAAACCAAGCTGTTAACTAAAGCTAACCAAGAGCTTACTCAGGGTCTCATACACTTCACTGAAGGGCACTGGGTGCAATCAGAAAAAACCTTAATGAATACTGTAGATCATTCGGAAGCCCCATTATTGAACTATCTTGCTGCTGCCAGAGCTGCACATATCCAAGGTAAAACTGAACAGCGTGATAACTATTTAAAAGTTGCCACAGACTTGGGTGAAGAAGCGCAAACAGCCGTATCAGTTTCACAAGCTGAAATGCAATTTAGCGGTGGGCAGCTAGAACAAGCCCGCGCAACCCTCATCAACCAACTCGAGGTAACACCAAAACATGCCTACGCCAATAAGTTACTAGCCAAAGTCTATTACAAACAAGAGGATTGGAATAACCTGTTTGCACTTCTCCCGAAGCTAGACCAGAAAGACTTACAACGAAATGGTTTATATCAAAAGTACGAAGACAACGCGTTTGCAGGGGTACTTCGAAGCTTATCTCACAAAAAAGATTTATCAGAATTACAAACACTTTGGAAAAAAACACCCGCACCAATCAAAGAGAAGCCAAACTCCATACTGCTTTATTGTGAGACACTTTCCAATGCAGGAGATGACGTTGCAAGCAATAAGTTACTCGTATCCAGCCTCAATAAAAACTGGAACGAAGGGCTAGCAGAACGTTACGGATTGCTCAATCATCCGACACTTGGTGTTGCCATTAAGCAGGGTGAAAAATGGTTGGCAGATCAGCCAAGAAGCCCAATGTTGCTATTATCCCTAGCAAGACTAAATCGTCAGTACAAGTTATGGGGGAAAAGCAAAACTTACTACAACACCTGCCTTAATCTTGCCCCAAGTGCTAAGATTTATTTAGAACTGGCTGAATTGTTAGAAGAACTAAATGAACAGGAAAATGCGCAAGGCTGTTACAAACTTGGGCTTAATTACAGCATTCATCAAAAAGGGAGAATATTTAATCTTAAATCTTCGGCTAAAGGCAGTAACACTGGGCTTTCCGTTGTGCCTGAAATTGATGAGAGTATTGCGAATACATCAATTTAAAGAATACATTTTTGAAATGAAACACCATCTTATTCTAATTGAAATTTTTCCAATTAAGAGTCAGACCACTCACCTTAATGGCGTGAAATAAAAATAACTATTTTTGATACACGTCGCCGAAGAAACTTGGTGCATCATTGAGTGACCCATAAAAAAACAAACGGTAAGCCCACAAAAAAGGGTGCCGACCAGTATTACCGTAAAGTGAACATCGACCTTGAACCGGTTAGGTTCAAGTGGGAGTTCTAATTAATTTATTAGGCTTACCACCGTAGCGGTCATGCTCACAAAATTCCTTCGAAGTCCCGGAGTTTGTAATTAGGCTCAAGGGATTACCCATTCACTTTACGAGTAACCCAGAGGACACCCGTGCAATAATACTAAACCAAATTTTGGCTTTTGTTAAGTGCATTTCGTCGTAAAAAGCGTATTTAATCAAATTGAACAGTCTATAAACATTAACGCCTTACCAAGAGTTTTTAAAAATAACATTATTTATCAATGCTTTATATTAGCCATCACTCTTGCCAATCGACACTAGTTAATGTAACTATCTATCTATCGTTTATTTTTATAAAACCTATTAGAGCGTAATTAATATGAAATAATTGGATTATTCTTAATAAACTTCTTGCGCGTTGCCTTTTTGTTCGCTATAAATAGAATTAAGAACAAATTGGAAACTAATATGCTCACATCCAAGCAAGCACTCGTACTACAAGTCATTAAACAACTAAGCCAACAAATGGGTTATTTGCCAACTCTCGAAGAGATCGGTCAAGATATTGGAATTGGCAGAAGCACAGTACATAAACATATCCAGACATTAATCAATAATGGCTACCTGCAAGAAGCTGATGGCAAATCTGCTTATCAACTCTCTGAAGCTATTAAAGATGAAAATACCCTACCCTATTTGGGAAGAATTGCCGCCGGTTGCCCTATCGAAGCAATACCCGATCAACAAAACATTAATATGGCGCAACTCTTTTGTGGCCCCGATCGCTATGTGCTAAAAATAGCAGGTGATTCCATGATTGAAGCTGGCATATGGGATGAAGACTACGTTGTGATTCAAAAACAAAACCAGGCACGAGAAGGTAATATTATTGTCGCATTGGTTGACCGTTACGAAGCGACGTTAAAGTACTACCACCCTAAGGAGACGGGCGTGGTTGAGTTAAGACCCGCTAACTGTCAGCTAGAATCCATGTTTTATCCCGCAGAACAGGTTGAAATCCAAGGGATCATGGTCGGTGTATTTCGGGACTACCAATAAACGCTTTTGATGAAAAACAAGCCTTACTATTAAACAGAAGCGCTAGCTAATGTGAGAACTTGCACGCGTCAGTGGCGAAAGAAAAACGAGCTAATATTTTACTGGTTAATGCAAAGAATAGGCTAACAATGGTTAGTAGCAAATTTTTCGGCGATAGACAGTGAAATTTTGGTCATTATTACTACCTCATCTGATTCGTACAAATCCTCCCCGAGACTCTCAACTCTAAGCTTAAGATAGAATTATTCTTTTCCTATTATTCTTGTTAAGATACTGCTTAAATTATCAGCAGTGTTATAAGCAATATAAGGAAGAAAAAATGTGTAAGCCGCATGAGAAAAAAGTAATTTATAAGCTTTCTTTCGTACTATTTTTAGCAAGCTGTTTACCTGTAACGGCAGTTGCAAAAGGTGGTTTGCTTGACGCAAATGGGGAGCCTTTATCATTAGCGACACTTGAGCTATTGTCTTCAGCATCAGGGAAGTTTTCATCAAAATCTAAACGAACCAAATCTGCAAAAAACGCAAGTAGCAAGAATAAATTAAAAGGCAACGGCAAAAGCAATAAAAAACAAGCCGCTGCATCAACACCTGAACTTGAATTAGAATTAGAATTATTTGAGTCATTAAAAGCAGGCAAAATTCAACGGGTCAAGTATTTACTCAATAAAGGTGTTAAGCCGCATTATACAGACTCTTATGGTACAACCCCATTACGCTTAGCAACAACAAAAGGCTGGGCTTCGATGGTGGTAGATTTAATAGACCATGGTGGTGATGTCAATGAAGAAGGACGTAAAGGTTTAAGTTTACTTCACACGGCTGCTGCACGTGGTTTAATTGATGTGGCTAAGGTTCTTGTTAAATCAGGTATACACCCGTCAACACGAACAAAAACGGGTTGGACACCGTTACATGTCGCTGCAAGATATGGGCACTGGCAGCTAGTGCAATTTTTCTTACAACAGGGTGTCGACCCAAACTCGAAAAATAAACAAGGCAGAACAGCCTTAGGCTTAGCAATAAAATTACGCCACCAAGGGGTTGTTAAAATTCTTTCCCGTGTAACCTCTGTCAGATCATTAGATCAAGAACGTATGGCTAATTTACAGGCACTAAGGGCGAGTAATATACGCAAACAAAAGAATCGACGTGAAAGTATCAGTCAACTTTTAGATAAAAGACGGGGGGGGAAATAGTCAATAGGGGTCAAGTGATGAATAACTAAACGCTTAAACGCTATTAGATCTTCCCATTTTTTACTACCGAGCTACTCGTACATGTCTTTTTAAACCAAATGAGAGTAGATAACATTACCACCAAGGCAGAACGCGGCTTTAATGAACAGTACGATCACCAACAGTATAAAACGGGGTAATATTTTCTATCATAAAATCACTAATATCTTGATCGTCTTGGTCAATCACATAAAAATCAACAACTGCATAGGGTTGATCTTCTTTTAATAACGAGATTTTCTGTACAGCAACGTCGATAATTTTCTGAAAACCTCCTGTACCTTTTATCCCCACCATCAAATGTTCTTCATCGTCTTGTGCCGGAATTTGTATGGTACCTAAATAAGCAGACTCAATTTGACTGTGTTTGGCAAAATGCTGTGATAAAACTGACGTAAATTCTTCAGGAATATTATGCGGAACACCAAGTAACACTTCCGTATCTTCATCAAGAATATGCTCACTATTGACCATCAGATCAGTATCCAGCAGGGTAGCGACATCATCTGGCTCAAACTCCATACCAAACTCAGAGTTAGGGTTTAATACTAACGGCGCTCCCATCGTGAGTTCAAACAGTGTGGTTGTTGGCAACTCCAAGTAAGGCTCATCAGTATCAATAGCTTGCTGCAACATCTGTAATGATGTGAAAAATGGCACAACTGGGCTTTTATCTTCTTCACGCTCCCAGTGTTGAATAATGAGCGCTTGTTCTTCTTCTAGGGTAAATTTTCCCGTATCGTCTTCTTCTGGCTTGCCTAAAATAAAAATCTTAGCATCCATGAGTTCATCATAAAAAGCGGGTGCTTGTGAGTGGTCTGCAGCGGCTTTGTGAAGTGCTTTTTCTAAATCATTGGCTGGAAGTAGCATGTTTTTCTCTTGTCATTGTTTTTGTTTACTTTTTAAGGTCTTTACACAAATGAAGCTTAATGCTTCGCTGTTTCATTCTAAACGTTAGTATAAAAATCTACCATAGCTAATGATTATACGCAGGCTCTTACAAGTCAAGAAAGTACTGATTAAGGTATTTATATTTCTGTCTAGCTGTACCTCACTGTCAAAAAATGTGATGCATCCAGAAAGGAAAATTAGTATTTCATAATATTCAGATATATTTCTACTGATTGACAAATCTCAAATCCAGGAGCATTGTGTTTACATCAGCAACAGAATTCCTCCCCGCTAGGAGGCATATAGTCGGAGAAGGTGGATGCTCCCCCGAACCGACACACCCAAAAGGCCTACTCCCAAGAGTAGGCCTTTTTTTATTATGTCTGTAATAGCATGTGTAAAACCTAAACCAACTGCAATCAGTTAAATTAAGAACCTGATCAGTCCAATTATTTTCAACTGGCTAAAACTGCCGACATTTCCACGAAGAAACATCAAAACGCCCCACTGTATAGATTCTGATCCTAATGCACCCAAACTCACTAGCTTATTATCCATATCATCTAAGCTAGGGTTAGTGTTTGCATTACCTGCGAGTGACCCTACTAATCTAACGTAAGCATTTTTTGTAACTTATACAGATATTTCCGTGCTATCAGTCGCAGCGAATGCAACAAGACTGGGCGCTAATAAGATGATGGGTAGCGTATAGAATCTTACTTATTCATTACTCCAAACGCTCTGGCCATCAACTGCTATTAATGGCTGACTAAAAAGATTTGGGCTTGAACAATAGTCAGAGCCTTCTGTTTTAAACAATCCATTAGGCACTACTTCAAAACCAAAGCTTTTAATTTGGTCACGTGCTTTTTGGCTGTATGGGATACCCATCATGTCAAAATAGTTGGTGTAATCCAAACCCGCGGCATAGGAATAAGCGACTATTAGCCAATCGTTGTTTTTAATAGATTCGATTTCATCAAGCGTATATTGATCAAAACCTACCGAGGCTTTTCTCGCGTCCCAATCTTTTTTAGCGCGACTCATTTCACGTTCTAAGATGTGAACACGGGCTAATACATGCCAGCCGTTTTCCACTTTGCCCATCTTTTGCGCGTGCATCATGGCTTCTATTTTTAGAAGATATTGCTCACGTAGACCTGCTTTATCCCATAGATTAGTTTTTAAATAAGCTTTGACATCAGTATTGCCAACGGAGCTTTGAATTGTTTCGTAGATGCTTTTAAAAGGCATGCCCCAGCAATCATTATCCGTATCACCTGTGTTAGCGGTATATCGTGATTTGGTGTAATACGAAAAGGTATTGGTGGCTGCATGATTGGGGAAGCCTTCAAAACGCATTTTTTGCATGCTGTGTCCCATTTCATGAATATCACCATGACCGGTCGGATTAAACGCCCAGTACGCATCATAGGGGTTGCCCGAACAACCGTAGCCACAGGTAGCTTGGTCTGCATTCATATGTTTCATAATATCAATGGTTTCAATGGTTAGGCCTTTCTCATTTGCCCAATCATGAATCTCTGGCACAACATCCACGCCCTCACCTTTAAAGCCTGCAAGCACGTGCGGATAGTTGCTGGTGTATTTAACCACGGCTGCTGCCAAACCTGCAGCGGTGCCACCCCAACGAGAGTCTTCTACCGAAGCTCTCATTTTGTCTAATTTAGAGTGTACCTCAAAGCCTGCGGTAGCTACCTCTGCCCAATCGTATTCACCAGCTGCAAGTTTTTCTGCAAAAGATTCATCGTCTGCAGTACTCGCCCAATAAGGATGCTCACCAATATTTTCAAAGGTTAAATCAACGGGCAAATTATTTTTATTAAACGCGACTTGTAACGGCCCCCCATAAGGTGAAGTAAACTCAATTGTTTCACCTGATTTAATTTCAATATACGGCGTTTGTAAATACTTAGGACGATTATAAGCATTCTTTTGATACTGATGTGTCGCGCCTGAACGCAAAGTATTAATAAAGACTTTAACGGTTAAGTCTCTATTGTCTGTGCGCGTTACCCGAACCGTTTTGCCAGGCAATGCGTAAACACCTGCTGAGCGGAATTTACGTTTGCTAGTTAAATTAACCTGTTTTGTAATAGGCGTGATATGAGAGAAATCACTGCGGCTAAAGTTACCCATATCAGGCTGAACAGGGTTGGTGGTGCGATAATTATAAGTCGCATGATCAGCATAGTATGAGCGCATAAAGGTATTATCATCCGTTAGTACCTTATCCATAGGGTAGCTGACAGACTGGCGGAATTTATCGGCGGTTAATGCTAACAGTTTGTATAAACGATAATCCTTATTGAGGAAGATATTGTTCTTGGTTTTATCCAAATGATTTAGCAGGTTTCTTACCGTATCGGCACCATTTTGAAAATCACTGTTTAAGCCTGCAATATCACCACAGCGATCATTATTTTCACCTTGCTCACCTTTACTGTCAACGCACTGTGACCAATTAAAATTATAATCCTGATTTTTCAAATGACTAAAGAGTGTTTGAACGCTTTGATATTTACGCGTTAATGTATTGATTTTTCCTACAGGGTTGTAGCCTTCAATCATTAGGCGTTTCCAGCGGTTGTCCCATTCATAAGTGACATGGAATACAGAAGATAACAGCGCACTTCCAAGTGGAGTTAAGTTGCCATCGTTATGGATATACAGTACGGGAACTCCTTTATTTAAAGCACTTTTTACGATTGCGGCAATGTTATTTACATTGTCTGACTCAGCCGCAATTTGCGAGATAATAAGAAGGTCTGGTGATTCATTTAAACAAGCGGCTAATGCTGCACCATCACAGGAATCAGCTGCGTTATAACTCACTTGACCCGTGTAGTGTGTATCAAACCATTCTCTGGTTTTTGTTTCGTCTTTAAAGTAATAACTATTATCGGCTTGAACTATGACGACAGAGAAAGGTGCAGTCTTCAAATTATCTTTTCCCGTTAGCCATGCCATGCTGTTTTCAAGGAGCTTTTCCATTTCGGCATTTTTATTTGTTCTAAGTGGATTACTCGCCATTACCATATAACGCCCGATGTTGTTCTCGCCTGTCTGCCCAATAATTGCCATTGTTTTGTTGTAAATTGTATAGCCAGAAGCTTCAACAGCATTGGACTCTAGTAGCATGGTATTTTCACCAGGCGTTGAGATAAAAGTGCTGGCATCCCATGTTGGCTGCCAATCAATTTGTGTTAACGATGAACCATCAGCTTTAGCCGTGCCATCGTTATTTAAATTGAATATTTTTATTTTGGCATCAAACAATAAGTGTTTGCTGGCCTCAAGTTCGCCTAAGGTGGCTTGGATGAGCTCATCCTCTGTTATTGGCGTGTGTACCACATCACCCGATTTAAGCACATCTTCAACCGCAGATACTGATGTAACTTGAATCACCAAGTTAGTGCTGGTGCTATTTATGCCGTCACTAACCGTTACGGTAACCTCATGCTCGCCAGTGGTTAACTCAGCATTGACGCTGATATTACCGTTGTTATCAATGGCAAAGTCATTATGGTTAATGCTATAAATCAAGATATCATCCTGATAATCCACAGCATCCAAGTGCATAATTTTTGTACCAATTTCACTATTTTGTGCAATCAGGTAACGCTCATCATGTGCATTAATATGTGGGGTGACAGGGGCAGTTCCGTAGACTTCAACTTTAATTAAATGAATATGCTTATTATCACTTGGGCTGGCTTCACCTTTAATGATTAAGTAAGAACCTGTTCGAGGGGATTCAAGATTGATTGCTTGTTCCGCCCTTGTACCAGCGAGTGTAAAAATCAGCTTATCTTCAGTCACGCTATCGGCATAGGGTGATTCACTTAAATACACTTTGGCACCGCTTAAACGAGATTCAGCACCTTGGCGACTCTGAATAATAACTTGATGGATATTGGTCGATTTTGGTAATGCTATTTGCAACCAGTTCTCAGCTTTAGCGCCACCTCGGGTGTGATTATAAGTCTCGTCATTATTATCTAGCACATTCACTGCTGCACCATAATAACCATAATCAGACTTTGTTCCTTGTGTTGCGACCCCGAATTTATGGGCTATATCTAACGCTCCTTTAACAATAATACCAAAGCTTTTAAGTGCGATTGTTTTATCGCCATCTGAAACCGAAATAATAATTCCATCATGGGTTTGTAACTCGGTGGCTATGCCCGATAATCGCCCCGTATTTCTGTCAAATGATGCCCAGTCTGGTTTATTAGTAATACTAAAGGTGAGTTGATCATGATTATTATCACTAGCAATAGGCTGGAACTGGTATGAGTCATAGATATGTGTGCTGGTCTTTGGTATGCCGCCAATAATTGGCGCCACATTAATCACTCTAACGGTACGGGTGATTTTATCTGCAACGTTGCCCGCAGCATCTTTTACATGGTAGCTAACCGTGTAAAAACCTAAAACATTACTATTAACAGGATTATTTACGGTGATGTTTGATGTAATATTTCCGTCTACATTATCACTAGCCGTTGCCCCAGCATCTGTATAAACCTTACCCTTAATGACCGTTACGCTAGCCTCACCCTTTAAGCTGATAATTGGCTTAACCATGTCAGCAATAGGTGCTGGTTTCTCTCCATTGTTAGAATTAGAGCCACAACCATTTAATACGAAGAGTAGCGAAAAGACGAGTGCTGCAGATTTTAAAAACTTCATGGTAGGGGTCATTCTTATTTTGGGTATTAAATATAATAAGCCAAACAAAACAGCAGGTCGAAAACATCAGATAGATGGTTTAGGTAATTTAGCTATCTTTATTTCATAGCTCGAAAGTCCCCTTATAATTTACAAGTGCTATTGCTTTTCGCAGGTGTTTTAACTACGCTTGCGGGGTATTAAAAACCCCACACTAACTAACATAAAAGGACATTAAAATGGCACACACGCTACCCGACCTACCATACGCTAAAGACGCTCTTGAGCCACACATCTCGGCAGAGACTCTAGATTTTCATCACGGCAAGCACCACCAGGCTTATGTGACTAATTTGAATAACTTTATTGAAGGTACTGAGTTTGCGGATAAGTCTTTAGAAGACATCGTAACATCTGCTCCTGCTGGGCCAATTTACAATAACGCGGCTCAGGTTTGGAACCACACTTTCTACTTTAATTGTCTTGCAGGAAATGCAGGTGGCGAGCCTACTGGCGCTGTTGCTGATGCAATCAATGCGGCATTTGGTTCATTTGCTGACTTTAAAGAGAAGTTTTCAACGACTGCCGTTGGCAACTTTGGTTCTGGTTGGACTTGGTTAATTAAAAACGCTGATGGTTCGGTTGAGATTGTAAATACACCAAACGCTGGTTGCCCATTGTCTGAAGGTCAACACCCTGTAATGACTATTGATGTTTGGGAACATGCTTACTATGTAGACAAACGCAATGCTCGCCCTGCTTATGTTGCTGATTTTTGGAATCTTGTGAATTGGGATTTCGTTAACTCAAACATGTAATAATTTACGCTTAAACGTCGCCAGCTCTTTGTTGGAAAAAGTTTCATTTACCCTCATGTAAACTTCAACTTTCCCCGCCTCGATCTGACCGACGATTAAGCGCAAATTATTTGTGCAACTTTATTAGAATAAAACGTCAAATAACCTTAATTTCCCTCTTATACTCACAAATCAAACAGGCTTGTTTATGATGCTACGCCTCACTATGCTTGTAGTGTAAACTACAAAATCTTGAAATGAAGAATGGATCAAAATGTGCATAGTCTAGCTCAACTGAAATCTGGCGAATTATTTGGTATTAAGCGCTTATCACTATCAGAAAATTTAACCTCATTTCCTATGGAGATACTATCGCTTGCGGATAGTTTAGAGGTTCTTGATTTATCAAACAATAAACTCAACTCACTACCCAATGAGTTAAAACAGCTAAAAAAATTAAAAATATTCTTTGCTTCAAATAATGATTTTGAGTCTCTGCCTGAGGTGCTAGGTGAGTGCCCTCAACTTGAGATGGTTGGCTTTAAATCAAATAAAATTAGTCATATTCCAGAAAAAGCATTGCCATCAAGGTTACGTTGGTTGATTTTAACGGAGAATAAGATTACAGAGTTGCCTGATTCAATCGGCGAAAGAGCCCGACTGCAAAAGCTAGCACTGGCAGGAAATCGCTTAAAGCATCTTCCCAAAAACATGAGTCGGTTGAAAAACCTTGAGCTAGTACGTATCTCAGCCAATCAGCTTACGGAGTGCCCTGATCAATTGCTTGGTCTACCTAAGCTTGCGTGGTTTGCGTTTTCTGGAAACCCCTTTAGCACTTCAAACATTGAAGTAAAGTCGGTTCCAGAAATTTCCTCATCCCGTTACACATTGAAAGAAGTGCTTGGGCAAGGTGCATCGGGAGTTATATCAAAAGCAAGCTGGAATCAGGAGCAAACACCGTTTCCTGAAGCTATTGCCGTCAAAGTATTTAAAGGTGAGGTAACCAGTGACGGCTACCCAAAAGATGAACTACAAGCATGCTTAAAAGTCGGGGATCACCCTAGCTTAGTAAAGTCATTAGCGCAAGTGAATGAAGATAGATACCTCGCACTTATCATGAGCCTCATACCACCACATTTTAAAAACTTGGGTCAACCGCCAACATTTGAAACCTGTACACGAGACACGTTTCCAGCAGGCTTTAAACTCTCAATCGAGCACATTGATAAAATGATTACTCAAATGAAAGACGTGTTTACACATTTACACGATAACCAAGTTTGTCACGGGGATTTATACGCGCATAACACCTTATTTGATAAAGAGGCGAATATTATTGTTGGAGACTTTGGTGCGGCAACGATGTATCACATGCTTAATAAGCAGCAGCAAGACCAAGTTAAAGAAATTGAACGTAGAGCTTTTCATTGCTTTATTGATGATTTGTTAAGTGTCTGTAAAGAAGACGATAAGGAAAGTGATAAATATTTGGAGCTTAAGCAAGTTTACTCTAAAAGATAAAGTCCATTTTTATAAAAAGCTTAATACGTTTTTATGCGTTAATAAGTTGTTAGTTTGACAAAAAATAGAAAAAAGGCATAATTGATCGTTTTTTCGCAAATAGAGTAGAGCTTTCTACTCTTTTATTGCTTAAGGCTGTTTAAGGTAATTGCTATGTCAAATTCTAATCACTTAATGTCTACTTATGCTCGGCTTCCGGTAGCGTTTAAAAGTGGCCGCAGTGTTTACTTGACGGATACAGACGGCAAAGAATATCTTGATGCGATTTGTGGTATAGCAGTCTGTGGTTTAGGCCATGCACACCCAGATATTGCCGCAGCCATTGCTGATCAAGCGAAAACCCTCGTTCATACCTCTAACCTGTACGAGATTCCACACCAAACTGAGTTAGGTGATAAACTTTGTGAGCTTGCTCATATGGATAAAGTATTTTTTAGTAATTCAGGCGCTGAGGCCAATGAGGCTGCAATTAAACTTGCGCGCTTGTATGGTAAGCAACAAGGTATAGAGCGCCCAAATATTATTGTTACCAACGGTAGTTTTCACGGGCGTACCATGGCAACACTTTCCGCAACAGGTAACCGTAAGGTACAGGCAGGTTTTGAGCCTTTAGTCGATGGCTTTGTGCGCGTCCCTTACAACGATATTGAAGCCATTAAAAAAATTGCGGAAACGAATAGTGATGTCTCTGCAATATTGGTTGAGCCAGTCCAAGGCGAAGGTGGTGTGGTAATACCCGATGCCGATTACCTTAGCCAAATTCGCGTGCTGTGTGATGAAAACAACTGGCTGATGATGCTCGATGAAATCCAAACTGGCCTTGGCAGAACCGGTAAATGGTTTGCCCATCAACACGCAAGCGATGCTAAGCCTGATGTGATGACGTTAGCCAAAGCACTTGGTAACGGTGTACCTATCGGTGCGTGTTTAGCCGCTGGCAAGGCCTCGGTAGTATTCTCCCCCGGTAATCACGGATCAACCTTTGGTGGCAACCCATTAGCTACGCGTGTTGCATTAACCGTGCTTGAGCTGATTGAAACTCAAAACCTGTGTAACAATGCCGCCAATATGGGGGATTATTTGTTAAAACAATTTAAGCTAGAATTAGGCGATGTAGAAGGTGTTGCCGATGTTCGTGGTTTGGGCTTAATGATTGGTATCGAGCTTAACCAAGACTGCCCTGAGTTAGTCAAACTAGCGATGGAGTATGACTTACTGATTAATGTCACTGCGGGCAACACCATCCGCTTGTTACCGGCATTAATTACCACGAAACAACAGGCTGACACGATCATCAAAGTTGTCTCAATTCTTATTAAGACCTCACGATAAAAAGAATACTGAATAAAAATAACAACTATTTCATACTATAAGGCAGAAGCATGACAACAACCAGACACTTCCTTACTTTAATGGACTTCTCGAAAGATGAGCTACAACAGCTCCTTACAAGTGCCATTGAAATGAAAAAAGACTTCAAAGCAGGCAAAATCTACGAGCCTTTAAAGAACATGACATTAGCAATGATTTTCGAAAAGTCATCAACGCGCACCCGTGTATCCTTCGAAGCGGGCATGAACCAGCTTGGGGGACATGCCATGTTCTTGTCATCACGCGACACCCAATTAGGGCGTGGCGAGCCAATTGAAGACAGCGCGCGTGTCATTTCTAGCATGGTTGATATTGTGATGATTCGCACCTTCGGCCACACCATTGTTGAAAACTTTGCAGCGCATTCAAACGTACCTGTAATCAATGCACTTACTGATGATTTTCACCCCTGCCAACTATTAGCTGACATGATGACTTACGTCGAGCATCGCGGCAGCATCCAAGGCAAAGTCGTCACCTATGTCGGCGACGGTAATAATATGTGTCATTCGTGGATGAATGCCGCCAAGCAATTTGGCTTTCACCTTAATATGGCATGCCCAAAAGGCTATGAGCCAGATACTAAACTATCAGCAGAACTTAGCGAATACGTGAGCTTATTTCATGATATTAACGACGCTGTTAAAGATGTCGATTTAATCACAACAGATGTTTGGGCAAGCATGGGCCAAGAGGATGAGCAAAAAATCCGCGAAAAAGCTTTTAAAGGTTTTAAAGTAGATGATGCTGTCATGGCGTTGGCTAAAAAAGATGCACTCTTCATGCATTGTTTACCCGCCCATCGTGAAGAAGAAGTTAGCACCTCAGTGATTGATGGCAAACAAAGCGTGGTTTGGGATGAAGCCGAAAATCGTTTACATGCACAGAAGGCTTTATTAGTAGCACTGGTGAAGGGTTTAGTTTAGGAAAGACTGAACAAGTCGATTAGAATTTAGCGTAGAAAAATTTGTCGCTATTTTTCACGAAGCCTATTTTAATCATCTTCGTTAGGTTCTAAGCCAACCGCTTTTCGCCCAAGAACCAATTTTATAACTACTCTGCCAATAATATAAATATCTCATAGAACATAAAGCGTAAGGAAGAAATGAGTCACACAATAAAAAATATTTTAGACTTTTGGTTTACAAAACCGATTAGCGATCATTGGTTTAACTCTGCTCCAGAGATCGACCAGCAAATGACCGATAACTACGTGGCAACATGGGAGAGCGCCAAGGCAGGTGAACTAGATGATTGGAAAAGCAGTGCTGATGGCTGTTTGGCTTTATGCATTTTGCTAGATCAATTACCTTTAAATATGTTTCGTAATAGCGCAAAAAGTTTTAGTACTGAACAACAATCCGTAAAGATCGTTAAACACGCGCTTGAGAAAGGCTTTGATGACGAGATCAACAATGACCGTGTTGCTTTTTTATACATGCCATTAATGCACAGCGAAAATATAGATGACCAAAACTTGGCCATCAAATGCTTTGAAAAAGCCAAGCTTGAAGGCAACTTACGATTTGCTAGACATCACCGTACCATTGTGGAAAAATTTGGGCGCTTTCCGCATCGCAATAAAGCATTGGGGAGAATCAGTTCAGACGCTGAAATTGAATACTTAAATTCGGATGCTGCATTTACGGGGTAGTTATACCCCATCACCCCGTTACTAACGCTACCCGAATCGCATCTAACTTTAAGCGTGCATTATCCAAATAGGATGCAAGTGCTTGAGCGCTTTGTTCAAGTTGTTCAACTTCCTCTTGACGAATATTGGGATTTACTTCGGCTAAGTTTCGCAGGCGTTCAACATCTTCTTTTGCCTCGGCTTGCATGGCTGCTTGAGCTTGTTGAATGATTTCGGCTTGCTGTGGCTTTACCTGCTTTTCTGCTTCATCAACCATCGCTTGAATTTGCGGGCGCGCTTGTTGGATTAATTGTTGTAAGATTTGTTTTTTAATGTGAGTGGCTTCTGCGTTGATAAAGTCATGCGATAACACATCGCTTAAATCTTTACCATTATTATCAATGACGATACGTACGCTTGATTCACTGATATAACGCGGCAGTTGCATAAACTTGGGGGCAGGACAATTTATGGTAAAAATAGCCTCCAACACCAAAGTACCTGCAGCGACTTGATCGGAATTTAATTCCATCGCACAAAACGTTGCATTACCACTTTCACTGGTAAGAATCATATCCATCGCGCCCATTACCATCGGGTGCTCCCACGTCATAAAGTGCATGTCCTCGCGTGATAGAGCAGTGTCGCGCTGAAAAGTCATCGTCATACCATCTTCTGGCAACCCAGGGAAGTTGGCATTCAACATGTGATCAGTTGGCTTTAAAATAAAACTATCTGCACCATGAATTTGTTGATCAACTCCGTACTGGTCAAAAACATCGTCCATAAAGTTCATTAGCTGGGTGGCATTGCTTGCGCCCATAACATCTAAAACCACTTGCTGAGCATGTTCTTTATGACAGGAGTTAAGCTCTAATAAACGGTCACGACCCTGTTGCATGGTGTACAAGGTTTCATCAGTTAAGGCTTTTGTGCGGCTGATTAAGTCTGTGAATTTTTCATCATCTTGTCCGATAAGCTCGCGTTCAACCTCGTTTTGGAATACCTCAAAAATACTATGACCGACGGAACAAACATGATTAAAAGCATTTAAGCCTTGGTCGTACCATTGCAATAATTTTTCTTGGGCTGTGCCTGCAAAATAAGGCACGTGTAGTTGTATCGTTTGGGTTTGCCCTATTCGGTCGAGCCGGCCAATGCGCTGCTCTAATAAATCAGGGTTTAGAGGAAGGTCAAACAAAATCAGGTGATGCGCAAACTGAAAATTACGCCCCTCGCTGCCTATTTCTGAGCACAATAATATTTGTGCTCCTTGGTTGGTATCAAGAGCATTATCTGCAAAATAAGCCGCTGCACGATCACGCTCAATAATACTTAACCCTTCATGAAAGGCGCTGGCATTAAAGCTGGTGCGCAAACGTAAGTGTTCTTCTAAAGCCAGTGCAGTTTCAGCACTAGCACAAATTAATAACACTTTTTCGTTGGGGTGTTTGCTCAACCATGCCTCCAGCCAAGGCACCCGTGGGTCTTCATTCAGCCATATTTCTGAGGGCAGGTTTGCTTCGGGGTGTAGCTGGCTGTTTAAATCAAACAGCTCTGTGGTATAAACTTCGGGGAGCTCTTGCTCATAAACATGTAATTCACGGTTTGGAAAGCCACCCACAGAATCACGCGTATTACGATAAAGCACTCGGCCTGTGCCATGACGATCTAGTAGACTTTGAATCATCGCCTCGCTACTTTCTGCGGAGCCATCAAAAGTTTTCACCGTATCTTTGCCTAGGTAGCCTTCAAGCTGCGTCAGTTTTTCAGTATCACCCAAATTACTGTCTTCATCTTGTAGCCATTCCACCAGTTCATTGACAGGCTTGTAGTTAGCCTCTTCCTCGGTGTATTTTTTAAGATCAAAAAAACGATCAGGGTCGAGTAAACGCAAGCGCGCAAAATGCCCTTCGATGCCTAGTTGCTCTGGCGTTGCGGTTAACAGTAATAAGCCAGGAACTTTTTGTGCCAACGATTCAATACATAAATACTCATTACTTATATGTGTCTCAGACCAGCCAAGGTGATGCGCCTCATCAACGATCATCAAATCCCAGCCCGCATCCACCGCTTGTTGATGACGAATTGGATTTTCAGTTAAAAAGGATAAACTACACAAAACCAATTGAGCACTTTCAAAGGGGTTGATATGATTTTCGGCATCGCCTTCATCTTCAATCGCAAAACAACGCTCTTCATCAAGCACTGTAAAACTTAAGTTAAAGCGGCGAATCATTTCAACTAACCATTGGTGCGTAAGTGTTTCGGGCACAACAATCAGGACGCGATTGACGCGCTCTGTAAGCAACTGTTGATGCAATATCAAGCCCGCTTCAATGGTTTTTCCCAAACCGACTTCATCTGCCAATAAAACACGAGGTGCGTGGCGCAATGCGACTTGGTGCGCAATATAAAGCTGATGCGGCAATAGCTGGATGCGCGGCCCGAGCAAGCCAAAGCTATCAACTTGTTGCTGACGATGGAAATGTTCTAAGGTTTGTACGCGCAATTCGAAACGCTTACTTTTATCTGCTTGCCCTGCAAATAAACGATCTTGCGGTTGGCTGAATTGGGCAAAACTATCTAACTCCAATTCGTGCAAGCCGACCTCATTGCCCGATTCATCAATATATTGATAAACAATACAGTGATTATGTTCAGCATGACCTGTTACTGTTACTTTCATGCCTTCTTCGGTTTGAATCTCCTCACCGATAGGATATTTGACACGATTTAACGGTGCGTTATCCATCGCGTAAACGCGAGTTTCATCAATAGCAGGAAAAATAATGGTTAGATGACGACCGTCTATTTTCTCGATAAAACCGATTCCAAGAGAGGACTCTGTATTACTAACCCAACGTTGACCAAGGTGAAATTCGTTCTTTTGCATAATTGACTTATTCTAGAGGAAGATAAAAGATAATTTTGCCACGGAAGACAATCGAAAACATCTGATATTAAAAGTTTTTAATTTGAATAGTTGAAATTAGTCGGATAAATAATATTCAACCGTTGAAACCACACGAACCTGCTTAATATGCGGATTATTCTTATCACGTTCACTAATGCTAAAGCGCCCTTGTGAAGCGCGTTTTATTTTACCTAACTTACTTTTTGAGTCTGTAGCAAATTTTTCAGCGACTTCACGTGCCTTTCTGGTCGCCTCTTCTATCATTTTTGGCTTAATTTCATTCAGTTTAGTAAAAATATACTCTGTCGCTAATTCATAACCCTCTTGAGAAAATACAATTCCCTGTTTTCCTAACTGAGCAAGTTTAGTCATCACAGCGCGCACACTTTTAACATTTTTTGAATAAACGGTAATCGCTTGTTTCGCATAAAAGCGAAACTCGGGCTGGTTATTGCTATTGTTATATTGGTTAAGTGATTTATCGGTTATTGAGGGAACAGCGATGGTTATCTCACCCTCACCAATACCGTTCTGAATAAAAAACTGTTTGATTGTAGCAACATTTTTATCAATTGATTGATACAGCAAATTCAAATCATTACCTGCCAAGGTAAACTGAATCGGCCAAATAACAATATCAGCATTGTATTCGTGCTCTGATAAGCCTTTAACTGTAACACTTCGATGCTAGTTGCTTGTAGTCAATTGCTGATTTTGCCAGCAGATAACCCAAGGTTGCAAGGCCTAAAAAGATAAAAAACCCTAACAGTAACGATCCGTTCTTATTGTTCGGTTGCATATAATCTCCATTTTAAAAATAACCGTGCATCAGCTAGACTTGATTATTAGCAAGCATACAACCTATTATAAATGAAAAGATTATCTAAAAAAGGAATAGCATGCAAATACAGAAACAGCTAATTTACCGTTGCTGGATATTATTTTCAATAGCCTTTCTCACTGCCTGTGGCTCTGGCAATAATTCATCCGATACTACGGCTCCAGTCATTACGCTTAATGGTCTTAACAATGTTCATATTATCCAAGGTGCTAACTACACAGAAGCAGGCGCAACCGCTGTTGATAATATTGATGGCAACTTGACAAACAATATTGTAATTTCAGGAGAGACAGTTGATACCAACACTGATATTGGAACAACCTTTACGATTACCTATAATGTTTTTGATGCAGCGGGAAATGGTGCTATAGAAGCTATTCGAACGGTCTCCATCATTCAGGTATCAAATACACAGCAGATCATTCCCACCCTTTCAGAAGCAGATAAAGCGAATTACCTTTTTCTTATCAATGAAGCAAGAGCCGAAGCAAGAGTCTGTGGTGATAGAGGAAATTTTCCTGCTGTAGCTGCTGTTACATGGAATGACAAACTCTATAAAACAGCTTATGAGCACAGCCAAGATTTGGCTAACAGTAATACTTTTTCTCATGATGGCTCAGGCACCACTACAGATTGGAGCGGCTACGCACTCAACAAAAAAAGTACAATGCGTGAGCGTGTTGCAACCTATGATTATCAATGGTCATGGATCTCAGAAAACATCTCCGTTGGTACAAGCAGAGACACCCCTGAAGAGGCGATGGATAGCTGGATAGAGAGCCCCGCCCATTGCCAAAACCTTATGGACCCCAACATGACTCAAGTCGGGATGGCGCTGGCTAAAAATAGCAGCTCAGAGTACATACATTATTGGACACAAAATTTTGGCAAGCCTCAATAATAGATTATTTTCGAGGGTACTATCAGCAACTTTATACAAGATAATGCTTCGAGACTATAAAGAAAGCCTTTCTACCACAAGGTCAGCATCCTTATCACCACGGCCTGATAAGTTGATAAGAATTGTTTTATCACTATCCATATCAGGCTCTATTTTCATGGCATAAGCAACGGCATGCGCGCTTTCTAAGGCAGGAATTATTCCTTCAATACGTGATAGATCCATAAAGGCCACGGCGATTTATACCTTGCTAATGCGGGCTATTTAGAACACAAATTATTAAATGCGGTTGCCGACAAGCCAAAACTAAACGTTTTAGTATTAGATATTGAAGCGGTAGAGCAGATTGATGTGACGGGTGAGGAAATGCTAGTCCATATGACCAGCCGTCTAAAAGAGGCAGGTATTGAGTTTTACATCACGCGCGCTAAGCACAAAGTCGAGGAGGTGTTAAAACGCTCAGGGCTTTATGAGAAAATTGGTGGCGATACGCATTTCTTTGGGCGACGTACTCATGCCGTTATGTACCAGCCGAAAGTTAAAAAGAACATGCCGAATACAAAAAAAGCAACATCTGGGCAGATTAACGCAAAGCTACCTGCATTAGCGTCATCACCCTGACTATGATCGCGGAAGTAACCCACAGCTTTCATCACCTTGTAACCAATCAAACCGATAAACATTTGCAGTGAAATAACCACTGATGTCATGATAAAGAAGGAAGGTTTCGATAACGTTGCTTCAAAGCCATGATGTAACCCCATTGATAAGCGAATAACCGTTATACCCATTAACGTTAAGATAGGTACCATCATCCAAAGACTCGCGCTGGTTGCTTTATCTACACCGTGCTCAAGGGTAGATTTGAAGGCAGTTGTCATTTTAATTACCATCAAAATGACTGCAATTGATAAGAAGAATATAGATGAAAACATGCCAATCGCATTGATTTCTTTATGATGACTCATCGCACCAGGAGCTGCTAGACCAACCGCAACCATGGTTAATGCAAAAATCGTAATCATCTGAGTGAAATTGTTTTTTTCACTAAGCTTGAAATCACCCTTAATAAAAATACGCGTAAAGTAATCACACAGTACTTTTAATGCATAAACACTAAGTATGAAGGACACGTTGACACTATTCCCTGATTAAACTGCACTAGACTGTATAATAGAAAAATACCATTTGAAAATTAGGTAGGAAAAATGACTATCATTAAACAAACTGATTTTATTGAAAGTATCGCAGATGCGTTACAGTTTATTTCTTACTATCACCCTGAAGACTTTATAAAAGCGATGCACGAGGCTTGGAAGCGTGAGAAAGCGCCTGCAGCCAAAGATGCGATGCTACAAATACTCGTCAACTCACGAATGTGTGCGGAAGGTAAACGACCTATCTGCCAAGATACAGGCATCGTCACCGTATTTTTAAAAATCGGCATGCAAGTAAGCTGGAATAGCGAGTTGAGTGTTGATGAGATGGTAAACGAAGGGGTCAGGCGTGCCTACCTTCACCCTGATAACGTACTGCGTGCCTCAATTCTTACTGAACCCGCCGGGGCACGAATCAATACTAAAGACAATACCCCAGCCGTTATTCATATGAGCGTTGTACCAGGAAACACGGTTGAGGTACAAATAGCCGCAAAGGGTGGCGGCTCTGAAAACAAAGCAAAACTGGTAATGCTAAACCCAAGCGATAGTATTGTTGACTGGGTTTTAAAAACCTTGCCTACGATGGGTGCGGGCTGGTGTCCGCCGGGAATGCTAGGTATTGGTATCGGCGGAACTGCTGAAAAAGCCGCATTACTGGCCAAAGAATCGTTAATGGAATCGATTGATATTCATGAGCTACGTGAGCGTGGTGCTAAAAACCGTATTGAAGAACTACGCCTAGAAATCATGGATAAAGTCAATCAACTTGGTATTGGCGCGCAAGGTTTAGGTGGCTTAACGACCGTGCTTGATATAAAAATAAAGGACTACCCAACGCATGCAGCCTCACTACCTGTTTGTATGATTCCTAACTGCGCGGCAACACGCCATACCCACTTTACACTTGATGGCACCGGACCCGCATTACAAACGGCGCCAGACTTATCCGCATGGCCTAACTTGGTTTATACCCCTGCTGATAATGCACAGCGCGTTAACTTAGATAACGTTACAAAGGACGATATTAAACGTTGGAAACCCGGAGAAATATTACTGCTTTCAGGAAAGATTCTTACAGGCCGAGATGCCGCACATAAACGCATTGTAGAAATTTTAGATAAAGGCGAACAGCTACCTGTAGATTTAAGAGGACGTTTTATTTATTACGTCGGCCCTGTTGACCCCGTAAGGGATGAAGTCATGGGACCCGCAGGCCCGACCACAGCAACACGTATGGATAAATTTACCGAGCAAATTTTATCGCAAACAGGCTTATTTGGAATGATAGGCAAGGCAGAGCGCGGTGATACAGCCATTGAAAGCATTAAAAAGCACCAGTCCGCGTATCTGGTGGCTGTTGGTGGGTCAGCTTACTTAGTCTCAAAAGCAATTATTGGTGCAAAAGTACTAGCATTTCCTGAGATGGGAATGGAAGCGATTTATGAATTTGAAGTAAAGGATATGCCAGTTACTGTTGCAGTGGATAGCAAGGGTGAGTCTGTACATAAGACTGGCCCTGGAGAGTGGCAGAGGATTGCTTTTTAAGCTCCACAAGAGCCAAAAAGTACATCGCTGCACACTTCCGCAAGGAAGTACCGATGTTCGTTGCAGCAACGTATTTACTAAAACCGTAGTACAAAACCAAGATTAATTGAGTTCACCACCTGCTATCGCAGATGGGAAGCTCACTAAACTAAATCAGGAAGTGTGTTTTTTCCCATGGAAGGCGCGCTCAGCGTACTCGTTTTTTCCTCCCCTTCTTCATTGAAGTTAAGCATCCATTCTAGGTTATTTTTAGAGGTGGCATTTTCCAACGCTTCATTGCGGGTAATTTTATTGTTTTTGTACAGTTCTGCCAAAGATTGGTCAAAGGTATGCATGCCATCCACAGCACCTTTTTCAATAATGTCTTTTAAACCTTGAAGGTTTCCTTTGCGAATAACTTCTGCTGTGAAAGGCGTATTAACAAGGACTTCTGTGGCTAAAACATAACGCCCATCAACACCAGGAATAAGACGCTGAGCTATAATAGCTCTAATATTCAGGGATAAATCCATGAGTACGCGCTCTTTTTGCTCAGAAGGTAATAAATACATTAAGCGTTCTAACGCTTGAATCGTACTCGTAGCATGCAAAGTACTCATGATTAGATGACCTGTATCCGCAAAGCCCATCGCTGCCTCTGCAGTTACCGAACTTCGAATCTCACCAACCATAATTACGTCTGGTGCTTCACGCATAGCTTCACGCATAGCATTTTCATAGGATAGGGTATCAAAACCAACTTCGCGTTGACCGATAATCGATTTATCATGGCGGTAGGTAAATTCTATCGGGTCTTCTATGGTAATGATATGCCCTGTTTTTCTTTCATTACGGTATTGAATCAATGATGCCATTGAAGTTGATTTACCCGCACCTGTAGAGCCTACAAATAAGAATAAACCTTCTTTTTTCATCACCAAGCTTTTTAAAATTTCGGGAAGACCCAGCTTTTCAGGGGGGAGAATATCTGAACGAACATAACGAATAACCATCGAGACTTCGCCACGTTGAAAATAGAAGTTAACTCGGTATCGACCTAGGTTTGAAACAGAAATACCTTTATTCATTTCTCTAGTTCGTTTAAAGACCTCCCATTCTTTATCAGACAATAAATCTTTTGTAAATGCTGCAATAATCCCTGGCATTAGCTTGTCTTTAGATATAGCTACAAACTCACCCATAATTTTGAGGTAAGCATGAGCGCCTGTAGTTAAATAAAGGTCAGAAGCATCTTTTTTGACCATAGCTTCAAGGTAAGGTGTAATTTTCATTTTTTATACTTCTTTTATTTTATTATTATGTGAGACCATTTATACGAATTGTTCGCTTATTTTTCGCCTTAATCTAATAATCCATGCAAAGGACTCAATGTGGTTATAGTTCTTCAATACTTTCTATCGAAAGAGTATCTGTTCCTTTAAAGAAATCACCTTTCTTTGAATGCCGACTATTCAGTTTTAACTGCAGACGCAAGTCATTGATAGAGTCAGCGTTACGCAAACCTTCTTGTACCGAAATCATTTTTGCGTCAATAAGGCGGAAAAGTGCCTGATCAAAAGTACACATACCGAGGTCATTTGACTTCGCTATAAGTTCTTTCATACCAGAGACATCACCTTTATGAATTAAGTCAGCCATCATCGGTGTATTTAGCATGATCTCTACTGCTGGCAAACGCCCTTCTTTTTTATCTCTTTTTACTAAGCGTTGTGAAACCACTGCTTTTAAGTTGAGCGATAAGTCCATCAACAATTGATCACGACGCTCTTCAGGGAAGAAGTTTATAATACGATCAATCGCTTGGTTGGTACTGTTTGCATGTAATGTAGTTAAGCATAGGTGACCTGTTTCAGCATAGTTAATCGCATACTCCATGGTCTCTCTATCACGTACCTCACCCAATAAAATCACATCAGGTGCTTGTCGCAAAGTGTTCTTCATGGCTATTTCGTAACCATTTGTATCGACACCAACTTCGCGTTGCGTAACTAAGCAGCCTTTGTGTTCATGAGTAAACTCAATAGGATCTTCAATAGTAACGATGTGACCTTCGGAGTTTTCATTACGGTAATCAATCATTGAAGCTAAGCTGGTTGATTTACCTGAGCCTGTCGCCCCAACCATAATAATAAGACCACGCTTGGTCATCGTAATATCTTTTAATACAGGTGGTAAAATGAGTTCTTTAAAGCTAGGGATATAGTCAGGTATATGACGAAGCACCATGCCAGAATTACCGCGCTGGGTAAAAGTATTAACACGAAAGCGCGCCTTCCCCGGTAAGCTAAGGGCAAAGTTAGTTTCCATATGCTCTTCAAATTCTTTTAATTGTTTGTCGTTCATGATCGATCGCACTAAAAAATTCGCTTGATCTGCATCCAGTTTTTTATCCGCCAAGGGTTTCATCAAGCCACTTATTTTAACGGAAGGTGCTGCCCCCATTGTGATAAAAAGGTCTGAAGCACCTTTATCTAGCACCGCGCCTAATAATTGATGAACATAGTTAATTGCACTGTCTTTATCCATTTTTATTCTTCTTTATTATTGATATTATTATTTTCGTAAAATTAGTTTTAAGCTTTTTGCATCAAGGCTGCAGGATTATCTGCTTTCTTCTTAGCAACCTCTGGTGTAATATGTCCTAAAGTCATTAATTTTTGCAGACCTTGATCAAGCGTTTGCATACCATCTGCTGCACCCGTTTGAAGTGCTGATTTCATTTGAGGTATTTTATTTTCACGAATCATTGATCGAACCGCACGTGTTCCCATTAATATCTCATGTGCTGCAACTCGCCCGCCGCCAGTACGTTTTAACAAGGTTTGAGAGATAACCGCTTCAAGTGACTCAGAAAGCATTGAGCGGACCATGTCTTTTTCTGCCGCAGGAAATACATCTACGATACGGTCAATCGTTTTAGGTGCGCTGGTTGTATGCAATGTACCAAATACTAAGTGACCTGTTTCAGCAGCACTTAATGCTAAGCGTATCGTTTCGAGATCACGCATCTCACCAACTAAAATAGTATCAGGATCTTCACGTAACGCTGAGCGTAAGGCATTATCAAAGCTTTGTGTATCACGATGTACTTCTCGTTGATTCACCAAACTTTTCTTTGAATGGTGAACAAATTCTATCGGATCTTCAATGGTTAAAATATGCCCATAGTCGGTATCATTTTTGTAATCCACCATGGCTGCCAGTGTGGTAGATTTACCTGAACCTGTTGGCCCGGTTACCAATACAAGCCCACGCGGTTTATCTGCAATTTTCTTAAAAATAGCCGGTGCATCTAGATCTTCTAAGGAAAGAATCTTACTCGGGATAGTACGAAATACAGCCGCTGATCCACGATTTTGGTTGAATGCGTTAACACGAAAACGGGCAACACCCGGTATTTCAAAAGAGAAATCAGCCTCCCAGTTTTCTTCATAGGTTTTACGCTGCTTGTCATTCATGATGTCATAAATCATGCTATGCACTTCTTTATGCTCCATAGAAGGCATGTTTACGCGGCGCATATCACCATCAACACGTATTAGAGGAGGCTCGCCCGCTGAAAGATGTAAATCAGAGGCGCCATTTTTTACTGAGAAAGCGAGTAATTGTGTAATATCCATTATGCGATTCTTCTTATTTTTATTATTATTGAATTATATTTGCATTAAATCGTTTTTAATTCGATTCATTCTTACAGGTAACTTTATCACAAATGAGCAACTTAGCAGATAACCTCCTGACAGTCGGTGCATCCATTACAAAATATGCCGAGCATTACCAAAGAAAAAGAAAAGAAATTCAGTTGCTTGCGGTAAGTAAACGGCATTCTATGCAGAAAATAGAAGAAGCTTTTAATTTAGGGCAAAAAAGCTTTGGTGAAAATTATGTACAGGAACTTTTAGAAAAAGCTCAACAATTAAGTCATTTGAACATTGAGTGGCATTTTATTGGGCCACTGCAATCAAATAAAACAAAGCCGATTGCAGAGACGGTAGACTGGGTTCACACGATTGACAGACTTAAAGTTGCTGAGCGCTTAAACCGGCAACGTCCAGCTGGACTACCTCCCATCAATGTATGTATACAAGTCAACATTAGTAATGAGGCCAGTAAGTCAGGAGTATTAGCCAATAATGTAGAGGCACTAGCGACTGAAATAATAAAACTACCACAACTTAAACTACGAGGTTTAATGGCGATTCCTGCGCCACAAGCTGACTTGAATAAACAGCGTGAGGCGTTTTCTAAGCTAACTTTACTTAAACACGACTTAAATAAAAAAGCTTTTCAGCTCGATACTTTATCCATGGGAATGAGTGCGGATAGTGAAGCAGCAATCGCAGAAGGTGCTACAATTATACGCATAGGAACGAGCATTTTTGGTACACGCAAATAACACGAGGTTAGTCATCATATGAGTAAAACGATTACATTTATTGGTGCCGGTAATATGACCCGCGCTTTAATTTCTGGTTTAGTGCAAGGTGAAAGTGCACTTACTATTAGAATTGCAGATCCTAATGAAGCACAACGAAATGCAATCACCAGCGCATGGCACCAAGTGACCGCTTTTAGTGATAATGCCAGCGCGATTGATGGCGCTGATATTGTGGTTTTCGCGACTAAACCACAAGTCTTACAAACGGTCTGTGAATCTTTCAAAGATAAGCTTACGACTCAAGGTATCGTGCAAAAAAAGCCGTTGCTCATATCCGTAGCAGCAGGGATTACCCTCGAAAGCATGCAGCAATGGCTTGGTTGTGACCTTGCTATTGTTCGTTGTATGCCGAATACACCTGCTTTAGTGCAATCAGGCATGACGGGGCTAGTCGCAAATCAAGTCACCAATGAAGAACAACGAAACTTAGCTGAAAGCATTCTTAGGTCGGTTGGCAATACGCTATGGTTTGGCGATGAAGATAAACTCAATGCTGTCACCGCAGTATCAGGCAGCGGCCCAGCCTATTTCTTTTTAGTGATGGAAGCCATGCAAGCATCTGCACAAAAACTAGGGCTAGATGAAAAAGATGCGCGTTTATTAGTCTTACAAACAGCCTTTGGTGCTGCCAAGCTAGCACTCGAAAGTGAAGATGATGCTGCAACCCTACGCCAACGAGTAACCTCAAAAGGTGGCACTACAGAAGCTGCTTTGAAAGTATTAATAGAAGGCGGATTACTAACGCTATTTGATGATGCGTTAAAAGCTGCTAATGATCGCTCTATCGAGTTAAGTCAGGGTTAAGTAAACGTTAAGTAAAATACTAAAAGGGCAGATTTGCCTAGATAAAAAAGGGGACAACAATGGGCTTAGCCGTAGATATTTCGGTTTTTTTAATTGATACAATTTTTACATTGTATATTGCAGCAGTCGTGATTCGCTTGATGCTCGGCTTTGTACGCGCAGATTTTAATAACCCTTTTTCACAGTTTTTAGTCAAAATAACCAGCCCAGTACTCGTGCCATTACGTCGTTTTGTACCTGCGATGGGGTCGATTGATAGCTCCGCTGTCGTATTGGCATTTCTGCTAACAGTCATTAAACTTGGCTTAACATTATTATTAAAAACAGGTAGTTTGCATTTTCCTGAATTATTAATTTATGCTGTGGGCGACCTTTTAAAATTAATCCTCTATATTTACCTGTTCTCTTTAATTATTCAAGCCATTACCAGCTGGATAGGTAACTCGCACGGTAACCCGATTTCGCCGTTATTAAATAGCTTAACCAACCCAGTTTTACGACCGATTAGAAAAGTTATGCCATTAATCGGTATGATGGATTTATCACCCTTGGTAGCGATCTTAGGAATTAATATTTTATTAATGGTTGTTACAAGGGTTTTTATTTAGATGTAAATTAATCAACTTATGACAAATACTAATAATAAAAACCAGGAAACAACCAGCCGACCTTTAAGGAGCAACACATATGCTCTTTAATAGCTTCGAATACATTTTCGCCTTCTTGCCGCTGGTTTTCTTTTTATATTTTGCGTTAACTAAAGTAAGAATCCACCTTGCACAAATTGTTTTAATTCTTGCTTCATTGTTTTTTTATGCATGGTGGAAGCTTGAATACTTACCTATTTTACTCGCCTCAATTGCCTTTAATTTTACTTTAGCAGATTTAATTAGAGAAGATAAGCTACAACGTTTTTTACCAAATAAAGCCGTTTTGATTTTTGGTATAGCCGCGAACGTAGCGTTATTGGGCTATTACAAATACGCTGATTTTTTTATCGAAAACGTTAATTCCACTCTAGCTACAGAATATGAATCACTCAATTTATTGTTGCCATTAGCGATCTCTTTTTTCACTTTCCAGCAAATCACTTACTTGGTGGATAGCTACCGCGGTGATATAAAAAAGCACAGCTTCCTAAGCTACACATTATTTGTGACATTTTTTCCACAACTAATTGCAGGGCCAATCGTTCATCATAGAGAGATGATCCCGCAATTTGAAACTAAGTTAAACTGGATTAAAGATTATAAAAATATCGTCATGGGCTTGTTTATTTTCTCGCTCGGCCTGTTTAAAAAAGTGATGATTGCCGATCAATTTGCAATTTGGGCAACGGCGGGTTTTGATGGCTCTCACCCGCTTAGCTTACTAGAGGCATGGGCAACGTCACTCTCCTACACTTTCCAACTGTATTTTGATTTTAGTGGTTATACTGACATGGCGATTGGTGCGGCTTTACTGTTTAACATTAAGTTGCCGATTAACTTTAACAGCCCTTATAAAGCCCTAAATATTCAAGATTTTTGGCGGCGGTGGCATATGACCTTAACGCGCTTTTTAACAGAGTATATTTATATTCCATTAGGCGGGAGCCGCAATGGCGAGCTCCGCACCTATATCAATATTATGATCGTTTTTCTTATTGGTGGGATGTGGCACGGCGCAGGCTGGACCTTTATTTTTTGGGGATTCTTACATGGGTTGGCTTTAGTGGTTCACCGTAGCTGGGGGAAATTATCCTTTCAAATGCCTCGATGGTTAGCGTGGTTTATTACCTTTAACTTTGTCAATATCGCATGGGTGTTCTTCCGCGCTAATACGTTTGACGACGCGCTAAAAGTCATCAAGGGGATGTTCTCTGGCAGCCTTGTTTTACCTGAATTTCTAGCCAGTAAATTAAGCTTCTTACAATCCTACGGCTTTGAGTTTGGGGCATTCAGCAGTGTTACACCCTTTAGCATTGCCTTTACCCTATTTGGTTTTGGGTTAGTGTTATTGCCTAAAAACACGATGCAATTAATGCAAGATCAAGTTGTTAGTACCCGCACCATGCTACTTTCAGCGTTACTTTTTACTATAAGCATTCTGTCCTTTTATAAGGTTTCAGAATTTATCTACTTTAACTTTTAAGACTTTTTAGGGGCAAGACTATGACAAATAAAAGTAAAGTTAAATTATGGATAAGCTTAGTTTTCACTGCCACTATTGCGGTTGTTTCTTTAAATTATGTTATTGATCCTTTGTGGGTTTTTTCTCACAGCAACTCACTCAACAATAAGCAGCCCGTATTTAATGAACGCCAACAAAAAACCAATAAGTTCTATTTTGGCTTAGCCAACAAGACAACCCAGCAATATGATGCGTTAATGATTGGTAGTAGCCGTGGCGCAATGTTTGACCAGAATGATTTTACCGACATGAAACTGTTTAATTATTCTGCTAATAATATGGCACCGTGGGAATATGCAGGCTGGATAGAGGTCGCCAAACAAATTAAAGGCAGTGACTTTAAAAATATTGTCATTGCCCTCGATTTTTTTAGCGCACAAGGTGGCCTCGATGAAAAAGCAATAGACCCTGAGAAGCAACCACAAAGCTACTTAATACGCGCGCAAAAATCACTTTATCCCTACCGTTCTTTACTTAGCTTAGACACAGCTAAGAATGCTTTCAACGGCCTGATGAAATCAATCCGCTCACCCGGTGTTGAATATTATGATAGGCAAAATGTGAAGTACGCCAGCCAAGTTCCAGCAGAGCAACGCGATGAATATATCCAATGGAATTTAGCAGACCACCAAAAAGATTTTGGAGAAAACTATCAATATAAAACTGATTGGCCTGATTTATTAGAAAACTTAAAAGCGCAAAATCCAACGTCTAACTTTATAATACTTACAACACCCGTTAGCAAAGTATGGTTTGATGAGTTTATAAACCCAACACATTTAAATGACTACAAGCGCTGGCTAAAAGACACCGTGCAGGTTTTTAAAAAAGTACATCATTTTATGGATGTGAATAGTGTTACCGAGAACCTAGATAATTTTTTTGATGCGCATCACGTTTATAAAAACATTACCCAAATCATGGCAAAAAAAGTGAGCGGGGATAATGGTGTTTCGAACAAAAGCCTACCCGATGATTTTGGTGTGATTCTAACACCTGAGAACATTGAGGCTTATCTGACGAGGTTTTAAAATTAATTCAATAAGTTAGTCTTCAATTATTCGCTTTATTATAAATATGCAGCGGGGTTTCAGCCATTTTTCACTCGCATCCGAGCCGTGAAAAAGTCTCAACTTATAGGGTTACCACTGAATTTCGACTTTACGACGACCCCATTTAAAAGCATTGCGTTTATTCATACCCATGTAAATATCAATCTTTTTGCGCCAGCGCTTATTCATTTTATCAAGCACCAAATACTCACCTTCAAGCCCCTTAATACGAACTTTTTGACGATGCTTTAAACCGTATACATTCAATAAATCACGCGATACCGCAATGACTTTCATACCCGGCGCTAAACGATCACCCCATGCCGCAATATTCGGTGTACTATCGGTTTGGCCAACGTGAGAGGTATAGGCTGTAGCAGTAACGCGAAGCGTATTAAAATACCTTTTAGAACTTCTTCTCATTGATGTTGGTGTGACTCGCCATTCTGAACCCCATGTGCGAACTCTGGTGAAGCCCTGGTTTTCTAATGTTTGGTAAATAGCCTCAACCTGATCTGAATGCGATGCATTTAACGTTGTCTTTATTGTATTTCGTCCTGGGCCTGCCATCGTGGTAGCAGAATAACCCGCAAGGGTGAGTAGTAATAAAAGTTTATGTACGTTAACTAGCATTCTATGTCGCTCGGTAATTGATAAATATCCTCCCCCAAGGACGGAGCGTATATTAGCAAACAATGATAAACTAATAAACCTTTTAGTTTTCGCCGTATAAAATACATTACATTCAGCTACTTATGGTAAATTTAATCCCTCTGCATAAAGGTGATATTCATAAAATTCCAGTTGAATGCCTCTATATTGGCCGACCTAGTATGCAAATTTATTGATTTTTCTATCTGGGAAATAGAGTTTTCTAGGTAATTGAGTTCATTCTTGGCTTATGAGAGAATTGAAGCTTAAATTAAAGGGGTATTTCATGTTTAAACGACTCACAATTTTGTCTATTGCACTTTTATTGGGCTTAAGCGCCTGCAGTAATGACGATGATGATAAAAAAGAAGCTTCAATAAAGGAAGAGTCAAAAATCATTTTATCTGCTAAGGGCATCGGCACACTTAACGCTGATAGTTCTTTTAATATGCATCAAGTGACTTTGGCATTTGGTAACTATAATGTTGTGGAAGAACTGAATTACCACACTGGCACGCCTTACCCTGTTATTCGAATCGCTGATGGTGTTAAAAACTTGATGACGATTATCCCCGATGCTTCACAGCAAAATATTTATTCGGTAATTGTAGAAGATAACCTCATTAGCAACAGTTTAGGTCATCATTTAGGCACGCCTTATAAAACTGTTTATGCTAAAAAAGTAGAACAATGTCAGGCAGGCTCGGAGGATATGCTGGGCAAAGCACTGTGCTACGCACCGAATACTCCTAATATTATTTATGTCTTTCACGGCAAGTCAGGTAGTTCTGTTGATGGCAAGCTACCATCAACAGAAGACTTACAAGAATGGAGTTTAGAATCCATAATTTGGCGCCCCAAGTCTAAATAGACTCATTTAAGAGGTTAGTTATGAGCATAGAAAAAAAACTCCAAGAACGTAGTGGTTCAAAATGTGAGCTTTGTGGTGCGACGGATAGTTTAAATGTCTACAACATTCCACCTAATAATGATGCTAGCGTTGATCAAAGTGTATTCGTTTGTAGCACCTGTAATGAACAGATTGAAAAAGCTGAAACAATGGATGTAAATCATTGGCGTTGCTTAAATGACAGCATGTGGACACCCGTACCTGCAGTACAAGTAATGGCGTGGCGAGTGCTAGATCGATTGAAAAATGAAAGCTGGGCACAAGATTTATTAGACACCTTGTACCTTGAAGATGATGTACAGCAATGGGCAGAATCAGCGGTAACGGAAAGTGAAGATGATGATCCAACTAAAGACAGCAATGGCACAACGCTTAATGCAGGCGATACCGTTACCTTAATTAAAGACTTGGTTGTTAAAGGCGCAAACTTCACCGCTAAGCGTGGCACCGTGGTAAAAAATATCTCATTAACCACCAACCCAGAGCATATCGAAGGTAAAGTTAATGGTACACGTATTGTATTAGTGAGTGCTTTTTTGAAAAAGCTTAATATGCGGATAAACCAAAGCTAGGAGGCTAGCATGTCTGATTGTTGTTCGACTAATAACACCCCTGACAACTCCACTGGACGTACAGCGCCCAACAAACACATTTGCCCTGTTAATGGCAAGCCTTATACCAAAATACCCCGCCATACGATTTTTCATCACCTAAAGCAGCCTTGGCTTTGGAGCCACGATGATAAAGAACATGAAGAGCAAAATTACTATTTTTGTGATGACCCTGACTGCGATGTGGTCTATTTTGCAGAAGATAATCGCGTCATTTATTCGTCACAACTGCGGACAAAGGTTGGTATTAAAGAGAGGGATAACAGCAATGAACTTGTCTGTTATTGTTTTGGTGTCACATTTTCAGACGCACAGTTAAGCGATGCTCCCAAAGCCTTTGTTATAGAAAAAACAAAACAAAAGATCTGTGCCTGTGAAACCCGGAACCCTTCAGGTCGTTGTTGCCTTAAAGACTTTCCAAAAAGATAAAAACTATTTCGGAATTTTCTTGTTTTAATGGGCGCGCTCTTAATTGACAAAAAACCCCCATAGTTCTTGACAAATAAATGTGAAAACGGTCTAATTGCGCCTCGCTTTTCGCGAAGTCTGCTTATCAAAGCATGGCCCGATAGCTCAGTCGGTAGAGCAGAGGATTGAAAATCCTCGTGTCGGTGGTTCGATTCCACCTCGGGCCACCATTTTGTGCTTTACAAACCCGCTCCTTCTCTCTCAGCTAAACACTATTCTATTCCTCTAATGATTTAGATCATTGATATAGTACCCGCTTGCTAGTACATTCATTTCCTCCATTGATCATAATTAGGATTTTCAATATGTCAGAATCATCATTAAATACCGTTGATATTGAAGCTGTTAAGAACTACCTACTTAATTTACAAGACTCCATTTGTGAGCGTTTAGCAAAAGAAGACGGTGGCGCAGACTTTGAAGATGATGTTTGGCAACGTGAGTTCGACCCCAAAAAGCCCGGCATGACAGGCGGTGGCCGCACGCGTTTGTTAGTGGATGGCAATGTCATTGAGCAGGGCGGGGTAAACTTTTCACATGTTTTTGGTGATAGAATGCCGGCATCCGCCACTGCCCAACGCCCTGAGTTAGCAGGTCGTTCATTTCAAGCAATGGGTGTATCTTTAGTGATTCACCCAAAAAATCCGCATGTACCTACCTCGCACGCTAACGTACGTTTTTTTATTGCTGAAAAGGAAGGTGAAGACCCCGTCTGGTGGTTTGGTGGTGGCTATGATTTGACCCCTTACTACGGCAATGAGGATGATTGTGTCACCTGGCACCAAACAGCCAAGGATGCCTGCTCACCTTTTGGTCATGATGTCTACCCACGATTTAAAAAATGGTGTGATGACTATTTTTACCTAAAACACCGTGATGAGCAGCGTGGTATTGGCGGCTTATTTTTTGATGATTTCAATGAGTGGGGTTTTGATAAATCGTTTCAATTTCTACAAAGTGTCGGCAATAGCTATGCTGATGCCTACCAACCCATTATGGCAAAGCGCAAGGAAGTGCCTTATACCGATTCGCAGCGTGATTTTCAGTTATACCGACGCGGACGCTACGTGGAGTATAACTTAGTATACGACCGTGGGACGTTATTTGGCCTTCAGTCAGGCGGCCGCACCGAATCTATACTAATGTCGATGCCACCGTTGGTTAAGTGGAAGTACAACTGGCAACCAGAGCCTGGCAGCGAAGAAGAAAAATTATATGACTATTATTTAAAGCCTAAAAACTGGTAAATAACGGGCTTAGTCTTTTTCATTCAATGGAACACGAGGTTGCTTTGATAACTTAGACATTTTCATAAAAAACCAGCCCAAAGCAACAATCATGAAAATAATGGTGAACGCGACCCAAAAGCCACTTTGACTAAAAAGTATGTCTTTCATTTTTACGACCTCTACTCTCTGTTTATTACTCTGTAAGAGTAAATGAGAGCAGAAATGAAAACCTTGTCATAGGTCAACAAATAAGAATCTAGTTATCCTTTTGGTGTAGATCCTTAAGTTTTCTCGTTAAAGTATTTCTTCCCCAACCCAATAGTTCTGCCGCATCTTTTTTACGTCCGCTGGTTTTTTGTAACGCCTCTTTAAGCGCGATACTTTCTACCAAGGGCATAATCTCATCAAGAATACGGCTATCACCCCGTTTTAAGCGCTGTGCAATATGTTGCCGCAACAATGTTTGCCAACTCTTATCATTATTCCCCGTCGTTTCTTTTAAGTCTTGCGGGAGGTCATCTAGCGTTATCTCATGACCTGTTGCCATTACGGTTAACCAACGGCTGGTATTTTCTAATTGGCGCACATTACCTGGCCACTTTAAGGTCAGTAGGTAGTTAATGACCTCAGGGCTTAAGGATTTTTGCTCAATCGTTAACTCATGCGAGGCTTGAATCAAAAAATGATTAAGCAATAAAATAATATCGTCATCGCGTTCTCGTAATGCAGGAATTTGAATACGGATAACATTTAAACGGTGAAATAAATCTTCACGAAAAGAGCGCTGCTTAACCTGTTCTTCTAAGTTTTGATGGGTGGCCGCAATAACCCGCACATCGACTCTTACAGGCTTTGTACCCCCGACGCGATAAAACTCCCCATCGGCAAGTACGCGTAATAAGCGTGTTTGTAACTCGGCTGGCATATCGCCTATCTCATCCAAAAAAAGCGTACCACCATTAGCCTGCTCAAAACGACCTTGGCGTTGAGCCTGTGCGCCAGTAAACGAACCTTTTTCATGACCAAACAATTCTGATTCTAATAAATCCTTAGGGATGGCAGCTGTGTTAATAGCAATAAATGGTTTATTCGCACGCGGGCTATGTAAATGTAATGCCTTGGCGACTAACTCTTTACCTGTTCCAGATTCGCCAGTAATTAACACAGAAATACTGGTTTTACTTAAACGACCTATCGTGCGGAACAGCTCTTGCATGGCAACGGACTTGCCTATAATTTCTTGTTGAGTAACCGGCAGCTCATCTTTAATCTTTTTGGCGGGAGTTTGATTGGATGCGCACGCACGACGGGCTAACTCCGTCGCCTCATTAATATCAAAAGGCTTTGGCAAATATTCAAAAGCACCGCTGTCATACGCCGACATTGCGCTATCCATATCAGAATGTGCCGTCATAATAATGACGGGTAAATCAGGGTATATTGTATGAATTTCTTTAATTAACTCAAATCCATCCATGCCAGGCATACGAATATCAGAGATAATGGCACCTGGCATATTGCTTTCATCTTCATCGCGTAATTGCCGCAATAAGTCTGAGCCACATTCAAACGCAGTGACATTCATTTTTGCATTTTCTAACGCCCGTTGTAGTACCCAACGAATTGACTGATCATCATCCACTATCCATAGTTTTTCAGGCATGAGTTTTTTCCTGTTTATTGTCATTATTGCTTAAAGTTGTAATCGGCAACAGCAAGGTAAAGCATGTTTTATTTGGCTTTGATTCAAATTCGATAATGCCATGATGCCGATTGGCTAAAGATTGAGCAATTGACAAACCCAATCCAGTACCTTTTGCCGAACCACTAATCATAGGAAAAAAAAGCTTATCGCGGATCTTGTCTGGCACGCCTTGACCATTATCAATAATATCTAAACGTAGCGCTAAACGATGCAGTTGATGATTAATGGTAAAGTTTCGCAGTACGCGTGTTTTGAATAAAATATTACCCGAGTCCCCAACGGCTTTTATGGCATTGCCCGCAATATTAAAAACCAGTTGTATTAGGCTATCTCTATCTGCATTTAAATCAGGAATGCTTGGGTCGTAATCAAAGCGTAATTCAACTCCTTTAGGCATATCGACAAGGATAAGTTTACGTACACGCTCTAAAACTTCATGGATATTTACTGCTTCATTTTTAACCGGCTGAGGTGACCCAAGCATACGATCAACCAGTTTTTTCAAACGATCAGCCTCTGAAATAATGATGTGCGTATAATCTTTTAAACCATTATTATTTGTTGCTTCTAGCTCGGTTTCTAACAACTGCGCTGCGCCACGAATCCCCCCTAAAGGGTTTTTAATTTCGTGTGCCATGCCGCGTACCAACATTTGAGTGGCTTCTTGCTGGTTTAATAATTGCTCTTCTCGTGATAAACGTAATTGGTGGTCTACACGGTGAAGCTCTAAAACAATGCCAATTAACTCCCCTATATTAAAAATAGGGTTGGCAATACAATCAACCAGAATATTTTCATAATGAGCGCCTTGTAAGTGACACTCCCGCAAAGTTTGTGGTTCTTTATGATTGATCACATGGTTTAAATGCTGCTTGATTGCTTTGTCTTTAAATAAAAATGAAAATGGCTTATCAACAGCACGGCTGCGACTTTGACCGAATAAGTTTTCTGCAGCCGCATTCATTTGAGTGATCATTAAGGATTGATCCAATGCGACCACAGCCGTACTCAAAGCGTCACTGAGCGCATGAGTGAAAACAGTTTTTTGGGAATTATCGAAATTCATAGTACACACAATGCAAATTTCATGCCTATTCTTCGGCATATATACTGTCAAACATCAGGGGAAACTCACTGCTACGCACTAATCTTAAGCTATTCGCACCGAAATAGTGCGGTTATTTGTCAATTGTTGTGACTATTCATGAGTAAAGAATAATTAAAAATCTAAAGTATCACCAGAGTTAACTTACCACTCCAAATAATATAAGAGACCTAAAATAACTAAAAATTGAACGGCTGCCAGGCCCTTCCAAAAAGCGAGTGGATTACGCTCTAACAACGGCTGTGATGTTGCTTTATCCAACAAGGATTGATTCGGCTTGCTAAAATCAGTTAAAAACTCAGACAACAAACTATAGCGTTTTTCAGGGGTAGGATTAACGGCTTTTTGCAAGCATCCATCCATCCAGTCCGTAACTTGTGGGTTGTACTGTCGCGCAGGAGTGTAGTGAAATTTCTTTTTTGCCGCACGCTCAGGGCTTACCTCACCATAAGGCAGCCTACCAGTAAGCATTTCGTAAGCGATCACTCCCAATGAAAAAACATCTGAGTTGTTACTTCCCGCTTCACCCTTAAAATACTCTGGCGCAGAATAATTAGCCGTACCAACGATTTGATTATGCTCAATGACCGACTTTATCTCTGCTAATCCTGCAATCTTAGTGGAACCAAAATCAATAATTTTTAAAGTATTGGACTCATCTAATAAAATATTATCAGGTTTTAAATCTTGATGAATCATTTCCATACGATGCATCGCCCGCAAGCCCCGCGCTATCTGATCTACCGTGCCTCGAACTTGGGTAATAGATGGGCTAGGGTTATCCGCCATCCATTGTTTTAAACTTTGTCCCTGCACGTATTCGACCACCGTATATAAAAAAGTCCGCTTACGATCGGTGCCGCATACTTTAATTAAGTGTGGCGATGAAAGACGTTTGGCCACCCACTCTTCATGTAAAAATAAATCAATATAAGAAGGGTCATCTTCAAAGTTGACTGAAGGCGTTTTAATCACCACTTTACGGTGCTTGTCTTTTATTTTTTCAGATAGCGTATCGACGGCTAAATAAACTTGTGAGCGTGAAGTAGCATTAAGCTCGCGTACAATTTTATAACCATCAAGCAGGTTTCCCGCGGTTAAATCAGGTGGGAAAGGTAGCTGAGTAAGTTGTTCGTAAAATTCAGTTTTATCAGGATCTGGAACATGTTCAATCAATACCGCCTGAGCGCTGATATTATCTTTACTCTCATTAGTAGAAGCAGCATTAATCAACTCATCGGTGATCGTATGCGGCGTTTTCCGGTGCGCTTCCAGCACTTTCTGGATTTCTTTATCACTCACGTAATCATGCACGCCGTCGGTGCTAAGCAGGTAAAGATCACCCTCTTGAATGGCTGTTGACCGGTAATCAATTTCTAAGTGCGTATCAATGCCGATTGCACGGCTTAAATAATCCCTATCATTACTAATCCAAACACGGTGATCACGCGTAAGCTGGACTAAATCAGAGCCCCTTAAACGGTAAATACGACTATCACCGACATGAAATAAATGTGCGGTTTGTGATTTTATAACAATCGCACTAAACGTCGTTACCATCCCTTTTGCCGAACCGTAGCGTTCCTGCCCTTGAGAATACAACCAAGTATTTAAAGCTGTTAATATTTTAGTTGCCGCCTGCTTAACCGTCCACGATTCGGGAGTGCCATAGTAGTCATCAATAAACTGCCCCACACACACTTGACTCGCTTCCTTACCGCCGTCGCTGCCACTCATACCATCGGCAATTGCAATCGTAATGCCTTTACTTTCGAGTTGCATAGCATCGTCGGATTTGCTGGAAGGTATATGAAAACCTACAAAGTCTTCGTTTTCAGGCTTAACGCCTGCCGTTGAAGTTTGGCCGATGGTAACTCTGAGGGATTTTGTCATGATTTAATGGTGACTACTGTGTGGTTAAGGAAAGACCGATCAAGTCCAATTATTTTATGCTGGCTAGAATCATCCTGATTTTCCACAAACTCCGCGACAATAGAGCGGCTACCCTCGTTTACTTTATGAAAAATAAGAACAATTATATTTCAGCCTAAAAGCAACTGGACTTAATGTGGCATAAGAAAAGTTTCAATACCTCCAAATATCGACATCGATACCCGTAGCTCGGATTTTATCCGCCCGTGCTGAGATATAACGCTGAAAATTTGGTTCTGTTTTATAAGATTCTGTGAGCACGTAATCAAAAACAGATTGGATATGAAAACTGCGCATTTGGACATCAATTCGCATCACTTCCTTACCCTTTTTATTGAAAAAAACTATTGCAGGCAAGTATGCGATATTGAGTGAGTCTGCCCAGTCTTTCACCGTTGTTTTAACCCCCTTCGGGGTAGTTAAAGGCGTGCTCGCATAACGAGACAACTGTACATTTTTAAACTGTTTAACCAACTGTCTCGTGGTCTTATCTTGAAATGTTTTGTTGTGAAGTAAATCACAGTTTTTACAGTTTTTTTCTTCAAAAAATACGGCGAGATATTGTTCAGATTGTTGAGTTAACGCATCAAGATTAAGCGCTTTTATAAAAAAGTCTTCTGTATGAAGTTTTGACTGCCCGTTACTTACATTTCCCTTACTTACAGTGATACCAAATGACTCTTCTTCCACGTTACTTGTATTTTTTCTAGTGGCTTTACGCGTTGAGGCATAGTGGCCAAAGCTACCTTTTTGCTCTTGCTTTTTAGCGACAAAATCGAGCGACAATTTAAATGTTTTTGGAGGCACATAACCATTCAAGCGGTGGATGACTTTTTTATTTTCATCAAAAAATAGCAAGGTCGGTGTATACTGGATATTGAGAGCTGCGGCAAAGGATTTTTCACTGTAATCTTTACCAGCCACACTAATCACATCGCGGTCACCCCACATATTGATTGCAATAATTTCAAAGTTTTTACGAAAGTAAGCTACTAGTCTTGGATCAGAAAAGTTCTCTTCCCAGAGCTGACTACAATAAGGGCAACCTGGTTGCCAAAAGTACAGCACTAAACGTTTATCAGCCTGCGTTGCGTCGTTGACATCTTCATCTAAATCAAGAAAACTTTCTTTAAACCAAGTGGGATGAGTCGCTGTTTTCCCGCCGCGGTATTCGCCTTCTTTGATTGTTTTTTCAGCATAAACAAACGAACTCATAAAAAACAGAGCCATAAAGCCTATAAAAATGTTTTTTAACACGACTTCCTCCGAAGAATGTAACAATAAGTTTTTGATATGTTTACAAGTAGTCTAGCACTTCTATTGCGTTAATTATCAAAATGAGTAAACTGTATCTTTTGGGCGTTTTCTAAAAAACAATTCTAAAATTCACTATGATTGAATTCAAATCAGTTACCAAGCAATATCCGACTGGGCAGTTGGCATTATATAATGTTAATTTAAAATTAGCACAGGGCGAGATGGCTTTTCTTACCGGTAATTCTGGCGCGGGTAAAAGTACCCTGCTAAAGCTTATCGCCATGCTTGACTTCCCTTCCGAGGGGGAGGTTATCATTGCTGGGCAGAACTCATCATCCCTTAAGAAAAATAAAATTCCTTCGTTTAGACGTAACATTGGCATGATCTTTCAGGATCATCACTTACTTTATGATCGTACCATTTTCGATAATGTCGCCCTACCTTTAAAATTTGAAGGCATGAGGCTCAATGATATTAAGCGTCGTGTGCGTGCAGCACTGGATAAGGTCAACCTGCTACAAAAAGAAAAAGAATACCCCGTGATGCTTTCTGCGGGCGAAAAGCAGCGGGTCGGTATTGCTAGAGCGGTAGTGAACAAACCGATGATTATTTTAGCGGATGAACCAACCGGTAATCTTGACCCCGATTTAGCCCATGACATTATGCAAACCTTTAAGCAATTTAATGACTTTGGCTCAACCGTGTTAATTGCCAGTCATGACCACTCCCTTATTCAAGATACGAAAAAGCGCACCATCGTATTACGCAAGGTAAAAACCTAATGGCCAAGAAACAAGCATCTACCGCTTCTGTTGGCGTATTAGGTCATCATAAAGAAGCCGTTTCTTTTAGTTTATCGCGTTTATGGCAGTCACCTTTATCCACATGGATTACCTTGGCCGCAATAGCAATTGCCTTATCATTACCTGCCAGTTTGCACCTATTGCTCAAAAACCTAAAATCATTAACCGATGATAAGCGCGAAGTACCGACTATTTCACTGTTTATCAAACAAGGAATTTCTGAACAGCAAGCGTATGACCGAGGGCAATTGCTAGAAGAGTTGACTGAAATAGATAAGGTCGTTTTAGTGCCGCGTGATGAAGCATTGGCGGACTTTAGAAAAATAACAGGTTTTGCTGAAACCCTAGAAACACTCGATGAAAACCCCCTGCCCCATGTATTAGTTGTCACACCCCATTTAAATATGATTGGCCAACCCGGTTTAGACCTTAAAAAATTATCAAAAAAACTAGAAAATTACCCTGAAATAGACTTGGTTCAAATGGACATTGAATGGGTGCAACGGCTTAGGGGAATTCTAAGAATAGCCGAGCGAGCGATATTGGTAGTCTCCATATTACTCGCACTGACAGTTTTGTTAGTCGTGGGCAATACCATCAAGTTAAATATAGAAAATCGCAAAGAAGAGATCGAAGTCTCTCAACTAATTGGTGCGACCTCGGTCTATATTCGACGGCCTTTTTTATACAGTGGGCTTTGGTATGGTTTGTTCGGTGGGGTGATGAGTTTAGTCTTCGTGCATTTTGCTCTATTGTTTTTAATCTCACCCGTGAACGAACTTGCCCAACTCTACGGCAGCACCTTTACCATTAGCGGTTTAGGCTTAAAAATCACCCTTTATATTTTACTTGCTAGCAGCTTATTAGGCCTAATTGGCGCATGGATAGCGGTAGGTCGTCATTTGAGAAAGAGCAATATTTACTAAAAATCATAGTTTGGTAACACGCTTTAGGCTTATGATAGTAGCTTCTTATTGCTAGGAACTTACGAAAAGTGTCATTCTCTGATCCCATTCTTTTTATTATTCTTTGCTTATCGGGCGCTGTCGCGGGATTTTTAAATGTACTTGCAGGTGGCGGCTCTGCCTTAACTATTCCTATTATGATTTTTCTTGGTTTTGATGCTACCGTTGCCAACGGTTCGAACCGAATCGCGATACAGGTTGAAGCGATCACGGCTGTAGCAGCGTTTAAAAAACAGCAGCATGCTGATTTCCCTTTAAGTTTAAAACTCTCATTAATGACCTTACCCGGAGGTATTTTAGGTGCCTTTTTTGCGGTTAAAATAGATGATGCTTTATTCACAAAGATACTAGGATTTGTGATGATTCTGATTGTTATTTCCTTGATAATTCCTAAAGCTGAATTAATAAAACATGCTAAGCAACACACATGGACAAACTGGCTAGCATGGCCAGTAATGTTTGCCGTAGGTTTTTATGGCGGATTCATTCAAGCGGGTGTTGGCTTCATTATTATGGCAGCCTTATTACATTTATACCGCATGGATTTGGTCAAAATTAATATGCACAAAGTGTTTATTGTGATGGTGTTTACCGTACCTGCTGTGATTGCTTTTATTATAACTGGAAATGTAAATTGGTTTGCGGCTCTCGCGTTGTCACTCGGAATGATTGCGGGTACATTGGTCGCAGTAAAACTGGCTATTACGAAAGGCGAAAAAATCGTGCGAATGGTCTTGGCTTTATCGCTATTGATTATTTCGGCGAAACTTTTTCTGCTTTAGAGGAGGCGCTGGTTTATTACGTTCGATCATATCAGCTCTAACGCCTAAAAAGGCTTTTACAGCTAGTCTGAGAGTTCTTGATTATTACCTTATCTGATTTATGATTGCTTAAATATAAAAATAAGCACGTCATGAACAAAACCGAAATAATAAAAATACTGCAACAAGCAAGACCTCAGCATGTCGATTGGGTTCGGCAGGGGCGTTATTTAGTTAAAGGTCTGCCGCAAGAGAAAATTAAAAAGCCTCAGAATTGTGATGCCTTAGTATTCGGCAAATGGTATACAGATGAAGGCTATAAACTGGTCAATATCCCTCAACTCGAAAATCTTTATAAACTACATCAAGATGCAAGCAAAGCTTATATGGCTTTATACTACATGACTTTTGATCGGCGCAAACAGGCACGTTCAACCTTGATTTTGGCTAATAATATAGAAGTGCCTGTAGAGGAAAGAAACTTTCGCCAGCAGAAGTTAAATATTCTTGAAGAACAGGTAAAGCTATTTCTTAAGGCTATTCCGCGTGTTGAACGTCAGGTTAATTCAACAGAAGAAGAAACCTTTGATAGCGTTTGGTTTGAGTAGAGATAAACCTCTTAAACACTTATAAATCATAGGGTCTAAAAGCTAAATCTACTTTAGATAAAATACCCCCCCGCCAAATGTTGTAACCCAAGGTTTACCTACGGGTGAATAAAATACCCGTAGTGGGTGACGGTAATTGAATGTCGTGACTCTTTCAAACAGTGGCTTGGGCGCATTTAAGTTAACCGTTTTCCATAAGCCATCACTTTGAGTCGTGACGTAGGCCTCATCCGTATTGTTTGGATTAATAGAAATACTATCGGCACGGTAAATTTCTTCGGGCGTGATTCTTTCAAATACTGCTCCATTATTTGAGTATCTGAATATGCCACCTCCCCCGTTTATAACTAGGTTTGATTTACTTGGTGTATTAAATTTATCATATTGGTTATAACTTGATGCAAACCAAACGCTATCATTCGTTGGGTGTTTCACTACATCGCGCGTCCATTTATCCATCGACTTAGGTTGCGTATAACTCAGCCACTTCTTTGTACTGTTGACCCACTTGAACACCCCTGAGCCCACAGCTTTACCTGTAACGTGGTCAAACTTAACAGACCAACTGGCTAATAAGTCACCATTATTAAGAGCAATAATATTGTTTGGATTACCTTTTGTAAGCGACGGCCCTTTACTTAATAAGGTAAATAAGGGTTTGGCTGCCGTCACATCTTCCGTCACATAGATACCACCATGCTTGCTATGAATAACACTAGCATAGAGTTTTTTAGGGTTTGTTTTATCGACCTCAACCCAAACAACGGGACATTGGAACTTTTGTAATATTTTCCAATCTGTAGCCTCAAAATCAGATTGACTGATCGCACCTCTAAAGCTCTCTTCTGCAACATTATTATCTGCAAGGCATGTACTAATATTTACTGTAGCGTCCTCTAAATCTCGCATTCTATAATGATCAAGGTAATAATCATTGGTTTTAGCTGTCGCAGCAAATAAGTTTTTACCATCAATACTTTTTGTTATCTTGTAGGTATTTTCGTTGGGCAAGGTGTTAGCCAAGCTGCGCCAAGAAATACCATCATCATTGCTTAACATGCCTTTCACATCTGTTTGAGCCGCAACCACGTCATTATTATTTAGCCACTCCATCCACCACGTTACTGTGGGTTCCATACCATTACTTTTGTAACGTTTGTTACTGTCATGCTGTGGAATTGCGCCAAAATCATTTTGGTTATCTTGTTTATTATAAATCTGAGTCCAGTCATCTCCTCCATTCTCACTTGAAAATAAGGCATTGGTTGATAATATAATTCGTGATGAATCATTAGGGTCTACAGCAAAGCCTTCTGCATCCGGTGACCAGCCCCATGTAATCTCATTGACGCCTTCACCAGTATTGTATAACCCATCCGTTGACCCCCAACCACTTCGTATATTTTTATTAGGCTCTGGTGGGCGCCAGCCTTTCGGGTCATTGTTTCCATCACAAGTATCATTGCCTTGACATGCATCGGTTAACAACACGCTTGTCCAAGAGAGCTTATCTCCTTTTGCCCCTTGAGTATTTTTAATCACCGCAGGTCTTAACCAAGGATTTCTATCAATACCCGCCAAGTAGACCGTTTTAATATCATTACGCGCAGTGCCCACCCAAAATGGTATAAAGTCAGACTTGGTGTAGTTGACAGTTTCCCATGTTGGTAACAATGGTGGTTTTTCCCAGTCCATACGATAGACGCTAATATCTTCAAAAGTGTATTTATCGGTGGGCTCATCGACGGGTTCTACAACGTAGGATGGATTTCTTGGGTAGTTTATAGACCAGCCAAGACTCGTTGGGTAAGTAACAGCAAAAAAGCTAATATTTCCTTGAGCATCTTTAGCGCTACTGAAAGTGGTCAAAGACTCTTTTGCTGGATTATTAAACTTTGCCGTTGTTACTTTTTTGAAAGCAACTTTATTATGGTCGCTACTATTTGAAACATACAACCCTCCATTAGTGGCAATAACAACTTCATCACCATTCCAGAAAGCTCCCATCACATGTAGTACAAGGTCAGGTGCATTTGGATCGTCTGTTGGAACAATGACTGGGGTTATAGCAGGAATTGAAACAAAAGAGTCACCACCATCATTGGAGTAAAGAACTTGCATTTCACCGTTAATTTCTGCCCTAAGAATAAGCCTCTTACTCGATGCAGGGTCAGCATAAACTTGCGAGCTATACTGTGTATTGGCAGCTTTTAGTCGGTTAAATGTTTTGCCAGCATCAGTACTTTTTACAACATAACGAATGTGCTCGGGTGAATTTATATCCTCTGTTATAAAGTCATCTTTGGGATAGGTGTCACGATGATTAGCATAAATCACATTGGAATCAGACGTAAACTGAATCGGCGAGCTTCCACCCCGATCTGTTATACCTTTTTGAGCCGCAGTTTTGAACGGTAATAACCCCCAGTCCTTACCAAAATTTTGCGTCTTATAAACCCCCGACATATCGGTTGTTATCATCACGGTATTTTTATCGTGAGGACTGATTGATGGTAGCTCTATACCGCCACCGCCACCCATTCCTGCAGGCAACCAAGCACCCTGTGGCTCAGGTAAATCTGTTACTGTTATGCTAATCGTACCCGTAGATTCAGCAATACCATCATTGACTGTAAAGGTGAAACTATCAGAACCCGCATAGTTAGGTACGGGCGAATAAGTAACATTTGGAAATGTACCAGAAACCGTACCATGGCTAGGCTGATTCACTATATACGTGAGTGTATCCCATTGGTTGGCATCGCTAGCAACTAACGTAATCGGGTTATTAACGGAGTCTTCATCAACGGTGATACTGGCTGAAACAGCAACCGGAGCATAGTTTTCTACAATAACCAATAATGTATTGCTTATTGTTCTGCCATAGGGGTCGGTATAAGAAAACTCTACGGGGTAAGTACCGGGTGTACTTAAGTCAACAACATTGGGGTCAAATGTAGGCTCAGTTGCAACAGGGTTTCCGCTCCCATCAATAACGGACGTGATTTTTTGTAGCGTTTGAGTGAAGAGGCTTGTTTGTATATTTCTAGCAACCTTTACTGGGTTTGTCCCAAAAATTATTTGGTAAGGTGCTGCCAATGTAACCGTTATATTTATATCATCAGTCGCTGTTGCACCGTCATTATCAGTAACTGTAAGCGTCAACGTATGGCTGCCCTGGGTGGTTGGTGTGTATTCAAAGCCTGCTGTTGTAGCGATTACTGCTCCATTCTCGCTCCAACTATGAGAGGCAATTGTACCGTCAGTATCTACGCCTGAACCGGTTAGGGTTACAGACTTTCCAAGCTGAACAGTGGTGTCTTTTCCTGCATTTGCAGTGGGTGCAAGGTTTGGTGTTGCCGTTGCGGTAACGATGACTTGATCAGTCGCTGTTGTGCCTTCGTTATCAGTGACTGTTAGGGTTAACGTATGCTCACCTTCGGTTTTGGGGGTGTAGTCAAATACTGCAGTTGTTGCCAGCGTGATATTGTCTTCTTTCCAAACATAGCGGGTAATCGTGCCATCAATATCTGTGGCTGTAGCCGTTAAAGCAACCGGAGTATTAACTTGCACGCTGGTATCTGCACCAGCATTAGCCGTAGGTGCTTTGTTGGTTGAGCTGATTATAAGTCTCACTGTTGCATTATTTGAATCGGTAATACCGTCATTGGCTTTATAGATAAAGCTGTCGAGGCCAAAGTAATCGGCCCTAGGTGTATAACTAGCTTTGTTACCACTAATGACTACGCTACCATGGGTTGGCTCGGTGATAAGACTATAGACGAGGTTATCGCCATCGACATCAGTACCTAACAGTATGATTTCATGTGTACTGACATTTTCCTTAAGCTTTTCTTGCAGGTCAATTACAACAGGTGCATGGTTTTGTGGTGTTTTGGCTATCACGGTGACTGTTCTTGTGGCAGTACTGCTATTGCCTGCAGCATCGGTTGCCGTATAGGTTATAGTGTATTTAGCAATAGTAGCGGTATCGACAGAGCCTGTTACTACAACTTCCAACTCGCCGTCGATATTGTCTACAGCGGTAGCGCCTGCATCAGTATAACTTGCGTCTTGTTCGATAGTGACATCACCACCGTTAACGGATATTACGGGTGCGGTTTTATCTTGATCGTCCCAGTTAGGCGGCGTATTCCCAACTCCGACTCCTTTCATAAAATATTGGCGAGAGTTAACTTTAGAGACATCCCACGCGCGAAGGTCTTGATCACTAAATGCCGAAGCTCCTGAAAACACACTGAACATACTGGTAACGTTTGATACATCCCAGTCGCTGACTGTTTGGTTGAATGCTAAGGCACCTGAAAACATACCAGAAATACTGGTAACGCTAGACATTTTCCAGCGACCTATCGGCTGATTAAAACGCTTTGCTGAATAAAACATGTAACCCATTTCTGTTACATTTGAAACATCCCAATTGCTAATATCTTGATTAAAACTGGTCGCAGCTTCAAACATATACCGCATGTCTTTAACTTTAGAAACATCCCAACCACCAATATCTTGATTAAAGTCTTTTGCTTTGTAGAACAAGGCGCTCATATCAGTAAGACAAGAGGTATTCACCTGAGTAACATCTTCATTATTCTTGATTTGGTTTTTTAAAGCATCGAGTGTGATACACGCTGGTTTATTAGGAGTCGGTATATTAACGACAGGTGCCTTGGCGGTGAAGTGTAAGGTATCCGTTCCAGTTGCATTATTATTATCAGTAACCGTTAGTGTTAATACGTGTTTACCCTCGATGGTAGCGGTATATGAAAGGGATGCACTTGTGCCAAGAACCTTGCCATCTTCAGACCATTGATAAGCAACAATTTCACCATCACTATCAGTCCCAGAACCTGTTATATGAACAGAGTTATTAACGGTTACGTTAACAACTGACCCCACGTTCGCGGTGGGTGAGGCATTAGTTGTTGCTGTACCGCCGTTACCTCCACCGTTATTAGTTGATTCAGCACTATTAGAATTTTTATCCCTCCCGCCACAGGCGGATAAAAATAAACCTGTAAAAAGCAAGCTTAAAGCAACTTTTGAAGTGCGTGAAAGTATGACTAATGGTCTTTTTTTCGTATACATCCTTTACATCCTTGTAAATTGGGGTACTTCTTTTGATTTTGATACTGTGGCAAAATTTCTATTCGGGAGGCTATAACAAATAGTAGATATTGGTACTCAACGGTGATGATCGGAGTTACTTTTAGGATAAAGTGAATTTATATCTAACGCAATAAAATAAACACTATTAATTACTACATGATTTCATCGTTTAGAAGCTTAGAAGCTCTTTCATGTTGCAACTTGTCAACGACCACCGGCTCAAGCCGGTGGCTTCGTATTTTCGGCTAAAGCCAAGTGATCGTCTATCCAGACGATTAAGTCACGTCAAAATTATCATCAGGCTCTGGTGGTGTCTGATTCTTTATA
>JALSJN010000010.1 GCA_026989335.1 Thiotrichaceae bacterium | reverse complement strand
CTTCGTTGTCCATACTAAGTGATATTTACAATCCCAAACTGTATGGCTTCCTCTTTTATAATGCTCCATACTCTGAGTATAGTGCCAATTCTAGTCCCTGACCGCCTAAAGGCGTGGGATTTACTGACCCCCTATAGGGGACTTTAAAATCAATCCACTCCTGAGCGACTTCTTTAAAGCTCATCCCTTCTGGGTTCTTTTTCAATCTTTTTACTTCTGCTGGATTTTTACCTTCATCAAGCATCAGCAAATATTGATTTCTAGCTTTTCTGGCTTCTTTGAGTTTTTTATTTGGGAACTTACCAATCGTGACAAGGCATTCTTTGCCATTAAAGCGGTATTTGAACCGCCACACCTTTCTACCCGAAGGAGGAACGTACAGATATAAGCCTTCAGCATCAAATAATTTATAAGGCTTATTTTTAGGTTTTGCTGTTTTAGATTTTAAATCAGTTAATGCCATAGTTAGGGGTAAAAAAATAAGGGTTGTTATTTGTTCCCTTTTTTACCCCAAAACGGGTTGAATGTAAACAAATCTTAACGAACGTTAATAACCTGTAACTGGCTTTGTAATGCGACCTAAAGAACTATATTGAACTTCTTTAAATCTGTATGTGGTGCCCAGGGCCGGAATCGAACCGGCACGGTGTTGCCACCGAGGGATTTTAAGTCCCTTGCGTCTACCAATTTCGCCACCTGGGCATTTGTTAAAAACAAATAGATGGTCTTACTAATATTAAACAACAGCAATTTAAAAAGTAGACAATTAAACTGCAATACTGCGTTGTAAATGGAGGCTGAGCCCGGAATCGAACCGGGCTAGGCGGTTTTGCAAACCGCAGCATAACCTCTTTGCTACTCAGCCCCACAAGGCGCAGAATAATAACATCAAAATTTGTGTTTAGGAAAGAGATTTTAATATATTTAAGTGACCAACTGAAACAACTTTTTACTCAATAAAAAAGCCTCAATAAATTGAGGCTTTACACGGTATTGGAGGCTGGGCCTGATCAAGTCAGGGTAAGCGACGTTGCAGGTCGTTGCATAATCTCTGCCACCCAGCCGAGAACAAATATATCTTTTTTTTTGCTTTGTTTCACGAATAAAGCGATAAAAGGTGGTAATTACGCCATTGGAATAAATAAATGACATAAAAAAGCCCCAATCAAAAGACTGAGGCTTTACAGTAATAAGCAATATTTATAAGAACTCTATTTTCAACATCAATAGAATAACTGCTATTACCAAGTTGCGCATACATCGCCGATAAACTGGTGACATAATAGCGAGTTGTTAGCTTGACAAATGAAACTACAACCCATTAATTTGGAGCGGGAAAGGAGATTCGAACTCCCGACCCCGACCTTGGCAAGGTCGTGCTCTACCAGCTGAGCTATTCCCGCTTCGTATCATAAAACTGCTCTTACCAATAGAGTAGTTCTCAACGAGGCGCGTATATTAAGTGCCTTATTAAAAACTGTCAAGCAATCAACCAAGGTTTTTAATAATTTTTTACGCCCTAGCAGGCTGTTGATTTTATTTTATGAGTACGAAAACATACTCATAAAATTCTCGAAACAGCATTTCACCCCTAACACCTCCATATGTAATAATTGACCTTAAAATTTTACTAACTCTACTAAAGAATCACTAGACTGCTAAATAACGCTTTTAAGGAGTCTTATTAAGGAATTCCTGATTAAGTCCAAGATTCATGAGAAAATAGCATAATCCAAAGAAAAGGGTTATTCAATGAAACAACAAAGCTTTTCCAGCCTAGCTTACAATAATAAGAAAATCACCACGAAGCGTGAACGTTTCCTCAATGAAATGAATCAAGTTATCCCTTGGGAGCGACTGTTAAAAATAATAGAACCTCATTACCCTAGAGCAGGCAATGGTCGCCCACCGATACTAATGGCAATGATGCTACGCATTTACTTCTTACAACAATGGTACGCCTTAGGTGATCAAGCAGCAGAAGAATCACTTTATGATATGGAAAGTATGAGACGCTTCGCAGGGCTAGAGCTAATAGAAGATGTGATACTCGATGAAACCACTATTTTAAACTTTCGTCACCTAATTGAAAAACATAACCTGAGTAGTGCACTGTTTGATGACATCAATGCTTATCTCGTGTCGCAAGGGATCGCGGTATCAAAAGGAAGCATGATAGATGCAACCATCGTACAAGCGCCCTCATCAAGTCTTTCCTTAAGTCAATTATAATTTAGCTTCGAAACAACTGTCGTAAAGTTTTAACTCACTGAAACATACTGGACATTCCTTTACACCAATATCCATGGAAAACATCAGCACTTTGACCAGATCAAAATAATATGACTTGGTCAAATACCTAAACCCTTAAACTCACTGTCGAGTGATAAAGACTTCTCATCTGAACTTTATTTATTCCCTTAAATACTGGTATACCCTACTTATTGAGATCGCTATATAGTGTGTTGCATAGCATAAATAGACTAAGAAAATCATCTATTTACGTAGATAGAAATTCATGTATAATTCGCGCCTTAAAAATAATTCTCAACTTAGCTTTAATTATAAAATTAAAAAAGCTATACAAAGTGTTTGGAGAGACAGCATGACATCAGTAATCACCCGTAAATCAGCTCTACCCGTTGATGGTATAGAGCCCTATTCAGCCAAGAAAAATGAAGAATATATGAACGAAAATCAACTCGCTCATTTCAAGTCTATTTTGGTCGCTTGGAAGCAATCTTTAATGGAAGAAGTTAATCGCACCATGGACCACATGCAAGAAGAAGCTTCAAACTTTTCTGACCCAGCGGATCGTGCGACACAAGAGGAAGAATTTACACTTGAATTAAGAACTCGCGATAGGGAGCGTAAACTGATTGCAAAAATTGAAAAAACTATTGTGCTAGTTGATTCTGATGAGTATGGCTATTGTGAAGCTTGCGGTATTGAAATAGGTCTTCAACGTTTAGAAGTCAGACCTACTGCTGATTTATGTATTGACTGTAAAACCACTCAAGAAATTAAAGAACGGCAAATTGCTTAACCTACTGCACTAGAAGTGCTTTGCTATAAATGTTAAAAAGGTGTCTCTTAGTAAACACCTTTTTTTATGTCTAGTATTTCTATAAATAACATTATTGGTCGCTTTGCCCCCTCACCTACTGGACCATTACATCTTGGCTCACTAATTGCTGCTACTGCAAGCTACCTTAATGTTCGACAATACGTAGATAGTCACTGGTTATTACGTATTGAAGATTTGGATACCCAACGCTCTCAAGCAGCCCATTCAACAACCATTATTTCTCAACTAGAGCAATATGGCTTCAAATGGGATGGTGAGATTGTTTATCAAAGCCAACGCACTCAGGCTTACCAAGAAGCTTTTAATCAGCTTACAACTTCTGTCTTCCCATGCATCTGTACTCGTAAAACCTTACAAGCTACTGCTCAATCACAGTTTAGTTATATCTACCCGGGTACTTGCCGTGACCAACCTATAGATTCTATTAGCAATCCATACAGTTACCGCCTCATTACTGCGCCAACTGAAATATGCTTTACAGATAAAATTCAAGGTGAGTTTTGTCAAAACTTAGCTACTGACGTTGGTGATTTTATTATAAAACGTGTGGATGGCTCTTTTAGCTATCAATTAGCCGTGGTGGTTGATGATGCTTGGCAAGGCATAAACCAAATAACGCGTGGTGCTGACTTATTAGATAACACACCAAGGCAACTCTATTTACAAAAACTTTTAGAGCTTCCTCAGCCCAGCTATACCCACTTCCCTGTTATCACAACTAATGATGGTAAAAAGCTAAGCAAACAAAACTCCAGCCCAGCAATAAGTAACAAGCATAAACGCGCTGCATTGATTAATGTTCTCCGGTTTCTAGGGCAAAATCCGCCAGATGCTAGCGAGTTTGCAAACTTAGATGACTTATGGTCTTTTGCCATGCAAAATTGGAGTCACAGTAAGATTCCCAAAATACTTAGCCAAACAATCCCAACTAGGTTTAACCATTATGAGTAGTAATACGACAGAATCACTCAACACCCCTAGCGCTACAATGTTGTTAAGCAGCTCTTGTGCGCATTGTCCCGGAGTTTTAGATGCTTTAAGCAAAATGATTAAAGCGGGTGATATTGCCAGCCTTACAGTGATCAACCTAGAACAAACGCCTGATGCTTTGGAGCTGTATAACGTTCGATCTGTTCCTTGGGTAAAAATAGGACAGCATGAATTAACTGGATCACAGACTTTAGAAGCACTCAAACAACGTGCTGAGTGGGCAAAAGATGAAAACAACAACGAAACAAAAGTAATCGCTGACTTTGATTTTTTATTATCTGATGGTCAAGTTGATGTTGTAATCGAAAAACTAAAAAAGAATCCTGATACTTTTAGTGCAATCATGACTCTCTTAAGTGACTCTGGGACTGTGCTTAGTAGCCGCATTGGTATTGGCGTAGTCGTGGAAGAATTTGCAGGATCAAGCCTGATTAAAAAGCATATTGATCAATTAGGCAAACTAAGTAAACACAATGATAGCCGTATTCGTGCTGATGCTTTCCATTATCTAGGCTTCACGGCTGATAAATCAGCAAGACCACTTCTCAAAGCAGGCTTAGACGATAAATCTAATAACAATGAAATCAAAGAGATCATTAGTGATTCATTAAATGAACTAAATGATGTTTAACCACCGTAAAAAATGGTTATCTAGCCTTTTAAAAGACATTCTCATTACCAGTTACGATCTTTTTAAGATAATGATTCCTATCATTATTATCGTGAAAATTATCGAAGAGCTTGGTGGTATTCAGTACATCGCCATTGCTTTAGAACCTGTTATGAGCTTTGTCGGACTACCCTCTTCTATGGGCTTAGTTTGGGCGACCACCATGATCACCAATATTTACGGTGGGATGATTATTTTTATGAGCACCGCAGCAACTGAACCCATAAGCGTGGCACAGGTTACTGTTTTAGGTAGCATGATGCTAATAGCGCACGCCTTACCTATTGAAGTTAGAATTGCACAAAAAGCCGGCGTACGAATACTTTTCACACTCTTTCTACGCATTGGTGGTGCGCTATTATTAGGCTTTTTACTGCATAAATTCTATACCGTGAGTGGCTCTTTAACAGAACTAAACCAGCCAGCATGGCAGCCTAGCCTTAACAACGATGTTTCATTATCAGCTTGGGCTATTGAGCAAGTTAAAATGCTCTTTCAGGTTTTTATTATTATCGCTATTTTGTTAGTTTTTCTCCGGCTCTTCAAAGCAACAGGCATTGAAAAGCTCTTTATCTTTATTTTAAAACCGTTGTTAAAAATAATGGGATTAAGTGAGCGCACAACAACCATTACGATTGTTGGCATAACCTTAGGCTTAACTTATGGCGGTGGTTTACTAATCAATGAAGCGAAAAAAGGCGATTTATCTAAAATGGATGTTTTTGGTTCATTATCATTACTCGCCTTATGCCATAGCCTTATCGAAGATACCCTATTAATTATGCTCTTAGGGGCAGACTTATCAGGTATTTTATATGCACGTTTGACCTTTTCAATCTTACTCATTACACTAATTATTCATTTTGCACGAAGACTAAAAGACTCAGTATTCGAAAAAGTCTTTGTTTATCAAAATTAGTACAGCAAGGATTATGCATGGAAACGTTTCAAACAGGCCCTATTCTAGGGACAGAAAAGCGTCAATTACCCGCTGCTACCTATAACTTAATGCGTACATTGTTCCACCAATGTAATCACTCTTGCTTATTTGTACCCGTTAGAAGTGTGCAATACCAAGCCATAATAGATGAAATAGAAGTTTCTTTTGTGTATACACATCGGCGCTCTCATATCGAGTTCTGTTGGCGAAAATTTAAACCACAACAGCGTGAAAGCTTAGATGATTCTGTACCGTATGAGTTTGTGTATTATGACCCACAAGCTTTAGAAACGATGCAGCGTATGCAGGGGGAGTTTCATCTATTTCCACAACAGTTGTATGCTCGTAATCATGAGAAAGAATTAAAAAAATTTTCGAGCGAAACAGTTATCGAGTTTAACCAAAAGTCGTAATCAATTATTGATGCGCGGTTATGCTCGGTCAAAAAAGTTAGCTGACTAATAATAGACTTAATCCAATTCTCTTACTAAAAACCACCAAAGTCTAGCATTGATGACTCTTCTTTTCTCTCTTTAGCATTGGTTTCTAAGCCCGCTTGATAGGCTTTTTCCAGTGCTTTTTTTATTGTAGCGTGTTGCTCATCGGCAAGATTTTCGATATTCAAAACGTGTTTAGCAATATGTTGCAACTTCTCAAAGACACCTTGTTCACTCTGCTTTTGTTTAAAACCTTCTAAGTCAAAACCCTCATCATTAATAAACTCATGCGCTATACCGGTCGGCTCACTAAATAGTTTTTTCGATGATTCTAAAACTTCATACTCATAAGAATAATTGCCAATACTATTCTGACTGGCCACTATATGAAAAGCAGCTTCGATACCTTGATCTCCCAAGATAAACGCATCAAGGTCAATGATACACGACGGCTCGTGATCTATACCTTTAAAAGAAAAAGGGATAGTAACTTTTACGGTGTTTCTTTGGCTATTTTCGTTCATAACTTTATCTACCCAGTTGACTCTAACGTACCCTATTGTCTACTTTGTCAGTGCCATAAACAACTGCGGCAATTTTTCGGGTAAGCGATTTACATTATCAATCACAGTGAAATGTGAACCAAATATATCACCAACATATTCATCGGCATTAGGGTCTAAGCTGATGCAATGTGTGTAAATACCATCTGCATCAAGCTCACCAACCGCCTTATAAGCATCTTTAATTAATAACTTATCATCGTCAACATCAATATCAGCTGGCTCACCATCGGTAAGGATTAATAATAGTTTTTTATCGGCTTTTTGCGCGCCAAGGTAATGACCAGCGTGTCGCATTGCAGCGCCCATACGGGTTGAAAAACCGGCTTCCATTTTAGCAACACGGGCTTTTACTTCATCATCCCAACGCTCGTTAAAGCCTTTCATATGTAGGTATCTTACATCGTGGCGAGTGTTTGAGAAGAAGCCGCCGATAGAGAATTTATCATCCAAATTATCAATCGCCCAGCCCAATAATGATACCGCCTCTTGACTAAGTTCTAATAATGACTGAGTGCTGCCGTGAGGCACATCATCAATGGAGGCTGATAAATCTAATAGTAACGTTACCGCAATATCTCGACCATCATGCTTGTGGCTCATATTGATGCGTGTGTCGGGCTGCGCACCACCTTTAAAGTCGATCAATGAACGAATTGCTACATCTAAATCCAGTTCGCTACCTTCTTCTTGATAACGTATGCGTACATAGTTTTGCGGCTTTAGCATGTCTAAAATTTGTTTTAATCGCTTTGCCAAACCTGCGTGTTTTTCAAGCAGCTTATCAATATCGGCAGGATTCCCTGATGGATGCAAACTCTCATACAGGCTCACCCAATCAGGACGATAGCTTTTGGTGTTATAGTCCCACTCAGGGTAATGACGTGGTGGAAGCGCTGGAATTTCATCCTCATCTTCAGCTTTTTTAGGCTCATTTTCGAATTGTTCTTCGTCATCGGCTTCTTCGATAAACACCCACATGGCGCGATTATCATCACGATAATCCACCAAGGTGTTATCAAAAAAGACTTTTGCAGCTTGATCTTCTTGGCGACGTGTTCGGGTGATATAACCCAGCCCTAAATTAACCATATCTTTAGTAGCTGTTTCTGTACCGGCAGCCTCAGCCTCTTCCATAAATGTATGAAATTGCTCAACTGTTAATAATATATCTTTATCTTGGTAGCCGTGATCAGGGTTTAACAAGGCGTAAGAAAGCATTGCTAAACGGTGACGAATACACGAAACACCTGCTTCGTTACATTCACCTTCAACGGGAATGGGGTGAAGCGATAGCCACAGTTTACGTAAGCCGGGATATTCCTTCATTGCTAGGTATTCAACGCGAGAATCTTCTAATAAATCAATTGAAATTCGTTGAAACGGACTGAAGTTATCCGCAACAATTTGCGAACTCCAACGACGATGTGCAACCATATGGGCCAATACAGCGCGGTAACGGTTGATACCCGTAACGGTTACATCACCATTGTCTGTTTTCTTGATAAAATCATCGTATACATCAGGAATCCGCATACCGAGTTTATCGTAATAAGGAATTGGCTGGCGTAGCTCATCGAAGCCTGTAGAATAAGGAACTAAATATTCTTTGTCGTCCCAGAGCCCTTGCAAATACATACCAAGGTTGCGTTCATTGTCAGCAAATAGTGTGCCGTGACGCTCTTTTTGCATCATGGCGCGCGCATCAGCAGACTGAAGAGTAAAATAGTCTATTTGACGCTCAGGATGATTACCGTAGTTATGTACCCCGTAATCAACCCAGTTCTTTAAACCTTCGAGTGATATTTGACTTAATAAATAAGGCATTTGATGCAATAAATCAGGCAAACCGGGGCTTGGCATGGTGGTGTGATGACCATGAATTGAGCCTGTAGTGCGCTCCATCATATTGAACAAAATATTAAGATAATTCTGAAACTGTTCCAATGAGCCTAAACGACGACCTGCTTCTTGCAAGGTTGCCATAAACGGTGGAATCGCTACGCCATTAGGAGTACGTGAAACTTTCCAAACACCGTCAGAAATCAAAGTGATAACCTCTTCACCTAAACGACCCGCCAACTCTGGAATAATCTCCATAAACTGTAACACTGGCTCTACCCCTCGCCCGATCATACAGATCAGCGAAGCGCCTTTTAAATAATCTTGAACACCTTGATTTGTCAGGCGCGTTTGCGCATCGGTAATGCATTCTTCAAAGACATCATCGATTTGCTCAAAACTACATTTGAGTTGATTGCGAAAGTTTTGCAACTCAGGCGGGAGTTGTTTTGTTTCTTCAGTTACGCTCATTGACGTTATGCAAACACTGATTCAATGGCATGATCCAAGGTCTGACGAATATCAGCATCATCCGTGATCGGGCGAACCAGTGCCATTTTACACGCATCTTTTGCATCAATACCGTGATTCATTAAGCTTGCTGCATAAACCAACAAACGTGTTGATATTCCCTCATCCAAACCGTGACCCTTTAAGTTACGCGCTACAGCACCAATTTTAACCAGCTTTTTAGCAATATCGGCATCAACCCCTGCTTCTTTAGCGACAATACCTTCTTCTACTTTGGCTGGAGCATAATCAAAATCCATCGCCACAAACCTTTGCTTGGTTGATTGCTTTAACTCTTTCATTAAACTTTGGTAGCCAGGGTTGTATGAGATAACTAATTGAAAATCAGGGTGTGCTTTAATCATCTCGCCTTTTTTATCCAGTGGTAATTCACGGCGGTGATCGGTTAAAGGGTGAATCACAACCGTCGTATCTTGGCGAGCTTCTACAATTTCATCTAAATAACAGATTGCGCCAATACGAGCTGCAACGGTCAACGGACCGTCTAACCAACGTGTACCGTTAGCATCGAGTAAATAACGACCCACTAAGTCAGATGCAGTCATATCTTCATTACACGCCACTGTGATTAAAGGCTTACCTAATTTATACGCCATATGCTCGATAAAACGAGATTTACCACACCCGGTTGGCCCTTTAACCATTACCGGCAAACGTGCATTATAAGCGGCTTGATACCATTTAACCTCATCGCCCTGTGCCTCATAATAAGGTTCTTCGGTGATTTTATACTGTTCAATATCGAGTTCGCTCATGGTATTTTCCTGTTTCTAATTCGTCTGTAAATAATTTCAGTTAGGTTGTCTTATTTGACTGCAAAAACAAACTTCAAAAATTATTGGCTCTTTAAAATGAAAAGCCCCGCTAAAAGGACTAGAGGGGCTTTTCTTTGGTCGTTTATAAATAAACTTTAGTTTTAACTTTTCAGTTCAACTTTTAGGTTACTTATGAACGCCTAGCTTCTCTCTCCAACCTGGGTAGATTTCATCAGCATCACCAGGGAAAGACTCGAATGCACGAGCAAATTCATTGTGCTCTTTAGCAAACTCAATAGGGTCTGCGCCTGACTTCCAACATTCAAATGCTTGACGTAGCGACGTTGCACCCGCAGCAGGAGAATCGATATGACCGTATGCTCCACCACCTGAAGTGTTGATTAAGTTACCGTGACCTAGGTTCTCGAAGAATCCAGGAAGACGAAGTGCGTTCATGCCACCCGAGATGATTGGCGTAGTAGGCTTCATTCCAAACCATTCTTGATGGTAGAAAGGCCCGTCTGCGCTATCTTGCTCGATCATGTAAGCGATGTTTCTATCATCAGCACCACCTTCCATCTTACCGTAACCCATTGTACCTACGTGGATACCTGAAGCTCCCATAAGACGAGATAGTTTAGATAGAACAAATGCCGTGTAACCACGAACCGATGAAGGCGAAGTGATCGCACCATGACCTGCACGGTGATAATGTAAATATTGGTCAGGGTAATTACGACGTGCTGTAGTAACCATTCCACAACCACCTACATAACCATCAACTAAGAATGCAACATGATTTGCATTTTCAGCGAAAGTTTCAAGGATGTAGTCAGCACGAGCACACATTTCGTGGTGATCATCAGCGGTGATGTTTGCAGAGAATAGTTTTGCTTCACCAGTCTCATCTTGAGCACGTTTCATCGAGTCAGCAACTAGAGGCGTTACGTCCTTAATGCGTGCGTAAACTTGATTTCCTTGTGGCTCATCATTTTTAATAAAATCACCACCCAGCCAGAACTGGTATGCAGCTTCTGCAAATGGCTTAGGACGAAGACCTAATTTAGGCTTAATGATAGTACCTGCGATGTAACCACCATCTTTACGAGGGCGACCAAGAATATTCCAAAGATCTGTAATATCAGTTGCAGGGCCATCAAAGATGTCTAGCATTGCTTTAGGTACGTGGAAATCTTGAATTTGCGCACACTGTACATCACCCATGCCTTGGTTATTACCAATTGCAAGCGTAAGGAAAGATACAACCATTGCTCGACCGTCAATGACGTTGCGATCAAATAAGTCATTAGGGTATGCGATCTTCATGATGCCTTTAGCTTCATCAATCTCGTAAACCATTGCATCTAAGTCTTTCGTGAAATCATCAGTTGTTGATACTTCAACATTAGTACCTGTTGATGACTCCGCTGCAAAGTGAGCAGCAGTTTCTAAATAACCACCAAAACCTGGCATGGGTGTCATAGTGTAGGCTACAAGCATGTGCTTGCCTTCTTTTATAAGCGTATCTTCGTCAAGACTTAAGTCTGCATAACGACCGGACTGATCCATTTGGAACTCCTTTCTAAAATTAAAAAAACTAACATGGCAGAAAACTACCATTTAAATAAACGTTCATATTCTTTCGTAATTAGAGAAAACATCTGATTTTCTCTAAAAGTGTGGCTATTATACTCAGCCAATTAATAAGTAAAAGCTATTTAAATTTGAAAAACTATAATTATTACTTATACTTAATGAATGCAACTTACCATTAAACAATTACAGATTATCGAAGCCATTGTACAAACTGGTAATTATTCATTGGCCGCCGAGCGCTTACACATGACTCAACCCGCAGTATCCATGCAGATTAAACAATTAGAGCATAAGATTGAATTATCGTTATTTGAACGACAAGGAAAGAAAATATCTTTAAGTAATGCAGGAGAAATAATCTATCAACACAGCCAACAGGTACTCGCAAATTATGATGTTTTGATAGAGATAATTAACGAAGCTAAAGATTTACACACAGGTCGCATTAAAGTAGCAGCAGCTACAACAGCTAATCACCTAATAACCCAAATGATTGCAAATTTTTCTAGCATCAACAAAGACATAAAAGTATCTCTCAAAATCACCAACCGAGAGAGATTAGTGCAACAATTACAAAACTTTGAACCTGATATTGTCCTAATGGGGGAGCCACCACCTAAGCTAGACCTTATTTCAGAACCTCTAATTGCAAACCCGCTAGTCGTCATAGCAAACCCGGAGCACCCACTAGCACAAAAATCTAAAATTCCTTTAAAAACAATTGCAAAACATGAGTTTATCGTTCGAGAAGAAGGCTCTGGTACGCGAGCTGCCATAGAAACCTTTTTTCAAAACAAGGGAACAGAGCTAAAAAGCACCTTAGAAATGGGTAGTAATGAAGCGATCAAACACGCAGTGAGTGCTGGGTTAGGTTTAGGTATTGTTTCATTGCACAGCCTCAAGCTTGAATTAGAATCTAATAAATTGGTTATTTTAGATGTGAATGGCTTACCCATTCAACGCTACTGGCATATTGTTAAACGCAAAGGCAAACGATTATTGCCTGCAGTAAAACAATTTCAAGACTTTATGATTAAAGAGTCGAGCGCCTATGAAGAAAGTTATCACCAGTTTTTATAATGACGCACAATATTCCACCCAACATTAATAACTACTTATCACCTTTCCCAGAAAGGAAGAAACGTTCCCGAGCATGTTTCAGAATTGTCACAACACCAAGATGCTTAATCTTGCGATCCATAGAAACCGCATAGAAGCTCTCCATAACTTCTTCTGTTTCCCCAATGATTTTAACATTATATGAGGCTTCTACTTCACTAGCGGTAATTGATGGAGCGACAAAGACCCCTGTACCTTTTTGACCAAATGCTTTCATTAAAGAACCATCATCAAACTCAGCCAAAATATAGGGGAAAATATTCTTATTACGAAACCAAAGCATAAGTTTATTTTTTATTGAAGATGTCTCACCGGGTAATAGCAACGGCATATTATCCAAGCACTCGGGGAACCCACCTTTCATAGTATCAATCAAAGATTGCGTGGCAAAAAAAGTTAAACCACATTTCCCCAAGTTATGATTAAAGCCTTTCATTTCTTTACTGCCGGGCATAGCACGATCGGAAATAACAATATCTAACTTATGTTCGGCAAGCTCACTTAATAGAGTAGAGAGATTATCTTCACGACAAATAATGCGCATCGGCTCATCAAGGTGTAATACGGGTTCTAATAGATGATAGGCAATGGATTTTGGGATGGAGTTAGCAATACCTGCTTTTAAATGGGGGATTCTTTTGGACGGTTTATTATGAATCACTTCTTGTAGTTCATTACCTAATGAAAAAATATCATTGGCGTAGCTTTGTACAATTTTACCACTTTGCGTGAGTTTTAAATTACGTCCAGATTTTTCGAACAGCTTTACACCCAGTTGACCTTCTAATTGGGTCAGTTGACCACTAATGGTTTGCGGCGTAAGAAATAATAATTTGCTGGCTTTGGCTATACTACCTTCTTTGGCCACCATCCAAAAATAACGTAAATGTTTGTAGTTAATCATATTATGTATCGTGAAATATTGTGAATAATATCACAAAGATCGATTTATCCGATAGCAAATAGAATCACAGACACAGGAACCTACCACCTATTAACATCAATAGATGATAGGCAATATGCGAAGAACATTTGGAGAACTAAGCAATACTTGTAAACTACTTTTGAAAAACATATTGCTCAGCATTTTCAAGCAAGAAATCCCTAAAAGCTTCTGCTACAGGGGAGATAGCCTTGCCTTTACGCGTAACCAAATGCCAGTGACGCTCAAGAGGAAAGCCAGCAACATCTAAAATAGCCAAGTGTTTATTTTTTAATTCTAATTCAATGGTATGAAGCGAGACAATCCCAAGACCAAACCCTGCTGATACCGCGTGTTTAATCGCTTCATTACTGGTCATCTCAAGCGTGGTTGCACAGCAAATTCCTGATTTTTTTAGGTGGCGCTCAATACATTCTCGCGTTCCTGAACCTTTCTCTCTAACAACAAACTTTTCACCATCTAAGTGTTTAATAGTCAGTGGTTTTTTTCCTTTCAATAACGGATGCTTAGGTGGTGCTATAATCACGAGAGGATTTGCCATGAATTGCTCTGAAAGCAAGCCATGTCCTTTAGGGGGCTCACCCATAATCACCAAATCAGGTTCAAAATTATCAAGTTGTTGCAAGATACTTTGACGGTTAGTGACATCAAGGCTAATGGTTATATCGGGGTATTTCTTAGAAAATGCCGACAGAATCCGTGTTGTAAAATGGTTTGCTGTTGTGGCTACGGAAAGGGTTAAATGACCCGTATGACAACCTTTAACTTTGTCTGCAAAGTCAATCATGCTGTCAAAAGCATTGATAATATGATTGCTATACTCTCGAAGTTTTTTCCCCGAAGCACTTAACGACAAAGATCGACCTTGTCTTTCAAAAAGTCCTATCCCAAGGTTTTCTTCAAGCTGCTTCATTTGCATAGAAACGGCTGGTTGAGTCATAAAAAGCTTTTCGGCTGCACGTGTATGACTTTTGTAACGTGCTACTGAATCAAAGATACGTATTTGGCGAAGTGATATATGTGGCATTTGGTTTAACATCTTAAATATTGATAAAATTTCAAGCATTATTATATTTCTAAAATCTAAAAGCAGTAAGTCGCTCGTTACGCTGACTACTCATAATTAATAGTTATATTACAATGCGACTATTAATAATTTACTTATCAATAGTGCGCAAAGATTTATTTCCTGTAAAACAGAAATAAATATCATATTATCAGTTTTTTTCGATGTATTGATAGACCGATAATCATAAGCATTTCTTATTTTAAATAGTGCAAAATCTTAGTTTTATTTATGGTTTGATTGCTTCATCATTCGTTCCTCGAGAAATCGACTGATTTAACAACCACACAGGAATTAAACTATGGCTAAGCAATATGATGCGGGCGTAAAAGAATACCGCGATACGTATTGGACTCCAGACTACACTGTTCTAGAAACAGATATTCTGGCTTGTTTCAAAATCACTCCACAGGACGGCGTACCCCGTGAAGAAGTTGCAGCAGCAGTTGCGGCAGAATCTTCAACAGGTACTTGGACGACAGTATGGACCGACCTATTAACAGATCTTGATCACTACAAAGGTCGTTGTTACGCAATCGAAGATGTACCAGGTGATGACACCTGTTTCTACGCATTCGTTGCGTACCCAATTGATCTATTTGAGGAAGGTTCTGTTGTAAACATCCTTACTTCTCTAGTAGGTAACGTATTCGGGTTTAAAGCACTACGTGCACTTCGTCTTGAAGATATCCGTTTCCCAATTGCTTACGTTATGACGTGTAATGGCCCACCACAGGGTATCCAGCAAGAGCGTGACATCTTAAACAAATACGGTCGTCCTCTTCTAGGTTGTACGATCAAGCCTAAGCTAGGTCTATCGGCTAAGAACTATGGTCGCGCATGTTACGAAGGTCTTCGTGGCGGTCTTGACTTCACAAAAGATGATGAGAACGTAAACTCTCAGCCATTCATGCGTTGGAGAGCTCGTTTTGACTTCGTTATGGAAGCTATCCATAAAGCTGAAGCTGAAACTGGCGAGCGCAAAGGTCACTACCTAAACGTTACTGCTCCTACTTGTGATGAAATGATGAAGCGTGCTGAGTACGCTAAAGAGCTTGGCGCTCCGATCATCATGCATGACTACCTAACAGGTGGTTTGACTGCAAACACTGGTCTAGCACAATGGTGTCAAGACAACGGTATGTTGTTACACATTCACCGTGCAATGCATGCGGTACTTGATCGTAACCCTCATCACGGTATTCACTTCCGTGTACTTGCTAAAGTTCTTCGTTTGTCTGGTGGTGATCACCTTCATTCAGGAACTGTTGTTGGTAAGTTGGAAGGCGATCGTGATGCTACTTTGGGTTGGATTGACATCATGCGTGATTCATTCATCAAAGAAGATCGTTCACGCGGTATCTTCTTCGACCAAGATTGGGGTTCAATGCCTGGTGTAATTCCAGTAGCATCTGGTGGTATCCACGTATGGCACATGCCTGCTCTTGTTGCTATCTTCGGTGATGACTCTTGTCTTCAGTTCGGTGGTGGAACATTAGGTCACCCTTGGGGTAATGCTGCTGGCGCTGCTGCAAACCGTGTTGCGGTTGAAGCCTGTGTTGAAGCACGTAACATGGGTGTGGAGCTTGAGAAAGAAGGTAAAGATATCCTTCAGAAAGCTGCTTCTCATAGCCCTGAGCTTAAGATTGCAATGGAAACTTGGAAAGAGATCAAATTCGAATTTGATACTGTAGACAAGATTGACGTAGCACACAAATAAAAAGCGTCATCTAACGCGCTCTGGCAGCGTTGCTGAAAAGGATCATGTATTTTAATACATTCACCTTTTCGCGCCTTGCCAGATCGCGCTATCTAACACTTTTTACAGATATAATTAATTATTATGGAGTAAATCACTATGAGTGATGTACAAGATTATGGCTCGAATTTAAGCGATGCCGCACTAAGCCGTAAATACGAAACTTTTTCATACCTTCCTGCTTTGAGCACAGAGTCGACTCGCGCTCAAATTCAATACATTGTTGATAAAGGTTGGAACCCAGGTATTGAACACACAGAGCCAGAAAATGCAATCAGCAACTACTGGTACATGTGGAAATTACCACTATTTGGTGAAACTAATGTAGACACAATCCTAGCTGAGCTAGAAGCTTGTCATAAAGCCCATCCAGACAATCACGTTCGTCTGTTAGGTTTTGACAACTTTGCACAGTCTGCAGGTGCATCAATGGTTATTTATCGTGGCGTTTCTGTTTAATCAGAGCTCACGAGGTAACTTAGGAATGAGGATTATTAATAATCGATACGATAATGCTGTAATTTAGCATTCGGATTATTAAATTATCATTCCTTATAACCTCTGTCGGACGTGATTCTGTCAGAGGTTTTTTTAAACTTTTCATATAAGAATTTATTAAAGTAACTATACTTGTTCTATAAAGTAGTTCGATGAAAAAAATGATGATTTTTTATATTAACAGTTTCCTACCTAAAGCATGAAAACACTAACTTATAGAGAAGTACCATGGCACGTTCAAAAAATTACATAGGCCTTGATAACGAGATTAATGGAGGCATGACCACGATAGGGAAAATTATTCGTGATGCATGGGTTTTTGGTCTGATTGAAGAAACAGAAACCTGTGAAGGCTGGAACTATGCAGGTGTTGATGCCTTACTAGACAAAGTCAATAATGAATGGGATAAGTACGGTTGCATGGTGAGTAGCCTACCGCCAGAGCTATTTGAAAAGCACCAACGGATTCATGACAAAGCCTTTGAAAAGGCGCGGGCTGCGGGTTGGAGTGGCGAAGTAGAAACTGTCGACGAAGATGAAGATTAATAAAATAAACCCTAAGAATAATCAAACTTGTAGCCAACCTGACCAAGGTCAAAGAGGCACAAAGATGTTAACTTTAGATCAAGATTGATCTAGCGAATGAAGAGAGACTAGCTATGTCCATTACTGAAAATATCGTAGATGCCGAGCAATACACTATTAAAGATGAGCCCTATTACGAGCCCGTCGGTCAAGAAATAGAGTTATACGAATCTGCTTATAGTGTTCGTATGCCAATGATGATTAAAGGTCCAACAGGTTGTGGTAAGTCTCGTTTTGTCGAGTATATGGCATGGAAGTTAGGCAAACCCTTAATTACAGTCGCTTGTAATGAAGATATGACGGCTTCTGACTTAGTCGGCCGTTTCCTACTTGATGCCGATGGCACGAAATGGCAAGATGGTCCACTAACAACAGCAGCACGTATTGGTGCAATCTGCTACCTAGATGAAATCGTTGAAGCACGTCAAGATACCACCGTAGTTATCCACCCGTTAACCGATCACCGCCGTAGCTTACCGCTGGATAAAAAAGGTGAGTTGATTCAAGCACACCCTGATTTTCAGTTAGTTATTTCTTATAACCCCGGCTATCAAAGTTTAATGAAAGACTTAAAGCAATCAACCAAGCAACGATTTGGCGGAATGGACTTTGATTACCCTGTAGAAGAAACAGAAATAAGTATTGTCTCCAAAGAATCTGGTGTTGATAAAGACACGGCAGAAAAATTAGTACATATCGCGCATCGTGCACGTAACCTTAAAGGTCATGGTCTTGATGAAGGAATTTCTACGCGTTTATTAGTTTACTCAGGCCAACTAATAAACAAAGGTGTTGCACCATTAGATGCTTGTAAAATGACAATGGTAACGCCCTTAACGGATGACCCCGATATGCGCGACACGCTAATCGCTGCCGTTGAAACATTCTTTGGCTAGGAGACTGACCTCATAAAAGCGACTAAATAACGCCTGTTTTAGCTGCTTTATGCAAGAAAAAACATTATGAGAACTTGCGCGAATCGATGACGGATAAAAACAAAGAAAACAGTCTATTTTTCTTTCTCCATAGAATCGTGCAAAAGCCTCATAGGGCCAATAGTGGTTTTTAATCACTGTCCAATGTTCTTAAGTGGATGAGATGAATTATGTCAATTAAATTAGAAGACTACGAAGAAATCCTAAAAGATACAGCGCCTGAGGTTTTGGATGTACTTGAGAGTACTTTTCAAGAAGCTTCACGAGTCATGTCTCCGACAGGTTTGCAAATATATTTAGATGGCGCCAAGAGTTTAAGTAACTTAGGGCGCGGCTCTGACGTGGTCATTTCCTATCTACAAGAAATCCCTTTAGTTGCCAAAGAGTGTGGTGAGGATGTTATTGGTGACTGTATAACCGCTGCGCTTAAGCTGTCTTCTATGACCTCTGGCGAAGTAGTATCGTTGCTCTTTTCAAGCATGCCAACAGCGGCAAGAAACTTAGGTGACGCCGAATTATTTCGCGGTTATCTCACCTTAATTCATCAACTTGCTTCCACCGCATCACGCGGTGTTCGCCCGATGTTAAGCCACATTGATGAGCTACTTTCCAAGTTAACATTAAGTGGTCTACGTCGCTGGGCAAACTTTGGCGCTCAGGCGTATCGACGTGACTTTAATAATCTGACCGCCTATTTTAATTTAGAATCTGCCGACAGCCGTGCAGTGCTCGCAAAAGAACGTAGCGGCATTCTTTTTATAAAAACACAGCGCAAGCTCAATTTTTACCTGCGCGCGCTTTGGGGTAGAGACTTTTTCTTACGTCCAACAGGTGCCGACTTTACAGATTTTCGCCCTTTCCTTGAGCACCGTATTTTACATTTACCCGATGCACTGGATGACTACGGCGATATATCGGGGTTAGAAGTTTACCGCGCCACCGCTGCTCATATGGCATCACATATGGTGTATTCATACGAGCAAATTTCTGCCGAAGGTTTGAGCCCTGCGCAAATGTTTTTTATTGGCTTAGTTGAAGATGCGCGTGTTGAATATAAAGCAGTATCTGAGTTCCCAGGGCTTAAGAAGCTTTGGCGACGCATGATGGAAGAGGCGGATCATGAGGGTGATGCGCCTGAGCATCCTACAATGCCTGTTCTGGTTCATTTGTCTTTAATGTTACTGGATGATAGCGTTACGATTGATGATAAAGAATTAACGTCCATTTCCAAAAAATTCCACGCTGAGATTGAAGAGAATCAAGACAACAACCAGTTTAGTTGGCACCTTGGCTTGGATATTTTCAATTTACTGATGAAGCGCAAAGAAGTACCTAGCCTGCGCATCCTTGAGCGCATTGATATTCCATACCGGGATGACAATCGCTATATTTGGGAATTTGAAGAATTTACCGGCGATGTTGAGTTCGACTATTTACCTGCCAGCCAAAAGCAAGTCAGGCGTGAAGTCAGCGCATTGATGATGGCGCACGAAGTAGATTGCGAACTTGCAGGAGATGATGCACAAGAAATCTGGACTAATAAAGACGTGATGCGTTTCTACGAAGATGATTTAACCGACGGCGCGGCAAGCTTTAATGATGCTTGGGGTAAAGAACCCATATCAGACCCCTTTCATTATCAAGAGTGGGACTATCAAATACAGTTGCATCGCCCTGACTGGGCAACGGTTTATGAGCGCTACCAACCACGTGGTCATGTGGAAGATATCCAAATGATTTTGGACGAGTACAAGCCCATTGCACATCGTATCAAACAAATCATCGATCTACTCACGCCCGAAGGCGTACAGCGCCAACGTAATTTAGAAGATGGTGACGAAGTTGACATCAATGCTGCCATCGATGCAATGATTTCGATTCGTATGGGTGAGCAGCCTAATCCTCGCATCACCATGCGTAACGTCTTAAAAACACGTGATTTATCTGTGGTGCTATTGCTCGATTTATCAGAATCAACCAATGAGCCTATGAATGGCTCAGAAAAAACCGTATTACAACTCACTAAAGAAGCCTCCACCCTTGTAGCAACAGCGATGGAAGGCATTGGCGATCCTTTTGCGATTCATGGATTCGCCTCAGATGGTCGTCATGATGTTCAGTATTATCGCTTTAAAGACTTCAATCAGCACTTTAATGATGAGGCCAAAGAACGATTAGCGGGAATGAAGGGCGGTTTATCTACCCGTATGGGTGCGGCATTACGCCATGCAGGTAACCACCTCTTAAGGCAACAAGAAAAACGCAAACTGGTATTAATGATAACGGATGGCGAGCCAGCAGATATTGATGAGCGCGATCCACAACACCTGCGTCACGATACTAAAAAAGCGGTTGAAGAGTTATATGGCACAGGCGTACTAACGTATTGCTTAACATTAGACCCAAATGCAGATGATTACGTTAAACGTATTTTTGGAGCTAATAACTACACCATTATTGATAATGTCGATAAGTTGCCAGAAAAACTACCTACCTTGTTTGCTAGTTTGACAGCGTAAGTAAGTCATGCAACGTCAACAACGCAACTTTTTTGTTTTCAAATAACCATTGAAAATAACTTACCCGCATTAAGTTTTCTGTATAATTCTTCAATCTAAAAAATAAAGAAACTTTTTATGCTACTTTTTTCTGCGGCGATTCTTGTCGGGCTGGTACTACTTATCTGGAGCTCCGATAAATTTGTTGATGGCGCTTCCAGTATTGCGCAAATCATGGGGGTATCTCCTCTTATTGTTGGCATGTTAATTATTGGCTTAGGGACTTCTGCACCTGAAATGTTAGTGTCTGGCGCAGCGGCCTTAGAAGGCAGCCCCGGGCTTGGCTTAGGCAACGCTATAGGCTCAAACATTACCAACATCACCTTGGTTTTAGGGGTGACGGCGATGTTGTTTGTGTTACCGGTACAGTCACAGTTACTAAAAAAAGAACTTCCTCTAGTGTTAGCGTCAGCGGTACTTGCTTGGGTGCTTTTACTCGATAACGCTTTCACTCAGATGGATGCCATTATCTTACTGATTGCTTTAGCCATTATCTTAACGTGGATGATTGCATCGGCGAGAAAAGACTCGAAAAGCCATGACCCTTTAATTGATGAAACCATCGAAGAGCTACCTGAAAAACAGCCTCTCAACAGCTCTATTATTTGGACGATTGTTGGCTTAGGTGTGTTATTAATCAGTTCTAAATTATTGGTTTGGGGCGCATCTAACATCGCCATTCAACTCGGGGTAAGCAAACTAGTCATCGGTTTAACTATTGTTGCGATTGGTACCAGCTTGCCTGAGTTAGCCGCTACCATAAGTAGCGCACGCAAGGGGGAACATGATTTGGCTGTTGGTAATATTGTTGGCTCGAACCTTTTTAATACCTTAGCAGTACTCGCCATCCCCGGATTAATCAGCCCGCTCTCTCCCCTACCCGAAGGTTTATTATCCAGAGATATGCCAATTATGTTAGGCTTGACAGTGCTTTTACTAATGTTTAGCTTTGGTTGCTTTGCTAACAGTCGTTATAAAATCACTGCGACAAAAGGGGCTATTTTATTTGCTTTATTTATTGCCTACGAAGGCCTGATCTACTTCCAAACGACCGCCAGTTAATGATTCACAACTTACTTGCCAGCACCCTTTAGGAATACAATGACTACTAACCTAACTAACACCCCAAAGCATGATTTTATCAGTCTTGCGCGTGCAGTTATTGATGCTGAGGTTGAGGCTATTAATGCACTCAAAGGACGCTTAGATGATCAATTCGTACAATCATGTGAAGCTATTCTTGCATGTAAAGGCAGGGTCATTATCTCTGGCATGGGCAAGTCGGGCCATATCAGTAATAAGATTGCTGCAACACTTGCCAGCACCGGAACCCCTGCTTTTTTCGTTCACCCAAGTGAGGCATTGCACGGTGATTTAGGAATGATTACCGGAGGTGATGTGGTTATTGCCATTTCAAACTCAGGCACGACGGAAGAACTACTCACCCTAGCTTCTTTGGTTAAACGCCTCGGTGCAACGGTTATTGGCATGTCGGGAGGTATTACCTCTCCTTTAGCAAAAGTCTCAGATTATCACTTAGATATTGCCGTCGAAAAAGAGGCATGCCCTATGGGTTTAGCACCCACCTCAAGCACCACGGTCACCTTAGTGATGGGTGATGCGTTGGCAGTAGCCTTATTGGAAGCACGCGGCTTTACAGCCGAAGATTTTGCGCGTTCTCACCCAGGCGGACGCTTGGGTAAACGACTGTTGGTTCATGTTAAAGACATTATGCACAAAGATGATGATATTCCACTATGCTTGCCTGAAACTCCCTTGAAACAGGCAATTTTAGAAATGACCAGTAAGAAGCTTGGCGCCATTGTTGTCGCCGAATCACACAATAAACTATTTGGCATCTTTACCGATGGTGACTTACGCCGATGTTTCGAAGAAGGCATTGATTTAACGTCCGCAACTATCGGTGATATTTGTCATCATGAGTGTTTAACCACTACACCTGATGAACTTGCCATTAATACCGTTAATTTACTGCAAGAAAAAGAAATAACCGTATTGCCTGTGGTCAATAGTGACAAACAAGTTACAGGGATTATCCACATGCATGATTTATTAAAAGCTGGCATTGTATAGAGAGTTTTATGAAACCCGAAGTATTAGCAAAAACAATTAAACTAATCATTCTTGATGTCGATGGCGTATTAACGGATGGCAGCCTTTACTTTGATAATTCAGGCAATGAATATAAAGCATTTAATTCTAAAGATGGTCATGGCATTCGCCTCTTATTAGAAAACGACATTGAAGTCGCACTGATCACGGGCAGAACGTCTGAACTTTTAAAGCATCGCGCTGAAAATCTAAAACTTAACCCCGATTTAATATACCAAGGTTATCGCGACAAGCTCCCTGCCTATGCTGACTTACTTAACAAAACAGCTTATAAAAAAGAACAAATAGCCTACGTCGGGGATGATGTGATTGATTTACCCATCATGAGCCAAGTCGGCTTTTCAATTGCTGTCAATGACGCAAACTGGTTTGTGAAAGATAACTGTGATTGGGTGACTGATTTACCAGGCGGTAAAGGTGCGGTACGCGAAGTATGTGAGTTTTTACTTTCATCGCAGGGCAAGCTAGATAAGCTTTATCAAAACTACATTGTAAAATAATAAGTGATCAATAATGAATAAAGGCGGGCTCACATTCTTGATTATGGCTATATTCATTGCACTAAGTTTTACCTGGTTAAACACCGGCTGGAAAACATATAAAGCGTTCGTCTTGCCGCAAAGCACTAAAAAAATTGATTATTACCTCAGTGATTTCACGCTACTCAATACACAAGCCGATGGCTCAATGCGCTATTTACTAAAAGCGCAAAATTTAACTCACCAACAATCCACAGGCCATAGTGAAATATTTAACCCACAAATTACAGCAATTGATAGTGATGGTGGCGTCATATCATTACATGCAGAGTCTGCCATACAAATGGATAAAAGTGCTGTTATCAAACTCACCGGTAAGGTTAACTTAAAAAAAATGGGCGGTGAAAATCGCGAAACATTTCTACTAAAAAGCAGTGATTTGGTTTTTGACCCTTTAAAAAAAGAGCTTTCGTCAACATCTAAAGTTATACTTAAGACTGGCTTTGGAGAGCTTGAAGGCATCGGCTTTAACAGCAAACTGAATGAACAAGCACTGAGGATTCACTCAAATGTACACATTGAATTTAAACCCGCTCAATAAAATTACCCGCTTATTAATTTTATTGCTGTTTATGGTCGTTAGCCCTACATTCGCTTTAAAGAGCGATGTTGAGCAACCCGTACACATTGATGCAGATAGTGTGCTATTTAATAAAACAAAGGGGCTTGCAGTATACGAAGGCAACGTCTCCATTGTACAAGGCAGTTTACAAATTAAAGCCAGCCGCATCGAAATCAATGCCCCTAATAATGAAATTTCGAAAATTACTGCCAAAGGTTCTCCCGTTAAATTCCAACAAAAGATGGATGATGGAAAACTGGCGCGCGGTAGCGCCAAGCATATTCAATATCAAGTAAAAGCCAAACGTTTAATCATGGATGGTAACGCATCGTTATCACAACATACCGACACTTTTAACAGCAATCACATTGAATATTCCATTAGCAATGGTGAACTTAAAGCGGGGAAAATCTCTAAAAAAGCAAAATCAGGTCGGGTAAAAGCTATTTTCTACCCCACTAATAAAGCAAAATAAATGGCAACTCTAGCGGCTGAAAACCTGCATAAAAGCTATGGAAAACGCGATATCATTAAAGGCGTGTCGATGCATATTAATAGTGCCGAAGTGGTGGGTTTATTAGGCCCGAACGGTGCAGGTAAAACCACTTGTTTTTATATGGTTGTTGGTTTAGTTGCTTGTGATAAAGGCTCTGTGAGCTTGACAGATGGCGCGGAGTCCATTGACCTTACTAAACTACCCATGCACCTTCGAGCGCGTCATGGAGTGGGCTATCTAGCGCAAGAAGCCAGTATTTTTCGCAAACTCACCGTGCAAGATAATATCTTAGGCATTTTAGAAATACGTAAAGATTTAAACAAACAACAACGCTATGATAAACTCGAAAGCTTACTCGAAGAATTCCAAATTACCCATATCAGAGACAGCCTAGGAATTAGCTTATCCGGTGGAGAGCGTCGTCGCGTAGAAATTGCCCGCGCCTTAGCGACAGACCCCGCTTTTATCTTACTCGATGAGCCTTTTGCAGGGGTTGATCCTGTGTCAGTTTTAGAAATTCAAAAAATTGTTACGCATTTAAAAAATCGCGGTATCGGCGTGTTAATTACCGATCATAACGTGAGAGAAACACTGAGTATTTGTGATCGTGCGTATGTATTAGGAAATTCGGTCATCATTGCCGAAGGATCAGCAGATAATATCTTAAATAATGAGCTAGTTCGTGAGATTTACCTCGGCAAAGACTTTAAACTATAATTTTCACCAAGCAATTATCATACCATTAATCAATTATTGATTAAATTAGTTAGTCAACATGCTATAGTTTTACCATGATGCTTAAAAATAATAACAACGATGATTAAACAAGGACTCAGTATAAAACTTGGGCAGTCCTTGTCCATGACACCGCAATTACAGCAGGCAATTCGCCTTTTACAACTCTCTTCACTTGAACTACAACAAGAAATTCAAGAGGTTCTAGAGTCTAACCCTTTGCTTGAAAAAATTGGCGATGAAACTGTTGCGTCTGATGAGCCCTCACAACTTGAAGCTGAGCAAAGTAATGAATCACCGGAACCATCCGAAACAATTCCCGAAGAGCTCAACATCGATGCTGAGTGGGATGATATTTACGATCCTGCGTGGAAAGTAAAAAACACAGCTTCAGAATCAAGCAGCTCAGATTTTATTGAAACCATGCATAGCAATCCAGAAGGACTGCATGATCACTTGCTCTGGCAAGTGGATATGAGTAATCTCAGTATTCAAGACAAAGCAATTGCGCGATTAATCATTGACTACATTAATGATGATGGTTACTTAACAGAAGACCTTGAACAAGTTTTTGATTCACTCTCTGATTCATTACTGATTGACTTTGATGAAGTCGGAGCCGTGCTTACCTTTGTACAAAATCTTGGGCCTACCGGTATTGCAGCCAGAAACCTAAGTGAGTGCTTATTGTTACAGTTAAATAAAACCGCTAAAGATCACCCTTTGTATAAAAAAGCAGCACGCCTTTTATCAAAAAATATGGACTTACTCGAAAAAAGGGATTATACAGGTATTAAAAGAACTCTGGGGCTTACTACTGCAAAACTCGAATCACTAATGTCTTTGATCCGTAGTTTTGACCCTCAACCAGGAAAAATATTCAGCATAGAATCAGCAGACTATATTACCCCTGATATTTATGTGAAGAAAATAAACGGACGTTGGAGAATCTCACTCAATACTGAAATCCAACCCGAACTTCAGGTTAATCATTATTACGCAAATATGCTAAACAAAGAAAACACACAAGTCTCTCAAACCGCTTCAGATTCAAGCCAACAACAAGAAGCTACGCGTTATATTAAAGATAACTTACAACAGGCGCGCTGGTTTATAAAGAGTCTTGATAATCGCAACCACACCATTGTCAATGTTGCACAAGCCATTATCAATCGCCAACAAGCCTTTTTACAATATGGTGATGAAGCCATGAAGCCGATGGTATTAAAAGATTTAGCCGAGCAACTTGGTTTACATGAATCTACCATATCGCGCGTTACTACCCATAAATTTATGCATACACCGCGTGGTGTCTATGAATTCAAACATTTTTTCTCTAGCCATGTCAGCACAGATACTGGTGGAGAGTGCTCAGCAACAGCAATTCGCGCAATGATCAAAAAAATGATTGATAGCGAAGATCCCGCTAAGCCGCTGAGCGACAACAAATTGACTAACCTGCTCAAAGAGCGGGGAATCAACGTAGCGCGACGTACTGTCGCAAAGTACCGTGAGGCGTTAACGATACCCTCTTCACACGACCGTAAGGTTTTCGCATGAGGATATTGTTATAAATTAAATCTGCTTCACAGCGACCACCTTGGAAGGGCTTTCAAGTCAGTGGATTCGCAATAACCTAGAAAAGGAGTATACAATGCAATTAGATATAACCGGTCATCACATCGACGTAACCCCACTACTCAATAATTATATCAAAGATAAGGTTACTCGCTTAAAACGACATTTTGACCAAGTGCTAAATATCCATATTATTCTAGAAACACAAAAGCATAATAACAAGGCTGAGGCTTCATTAAATGTAAGCGGCAACCATATTTTTGCCAATGCATCTGGTCATGATATGTATGCCGCCATTGATGCCTTAGCAGACAAGCTTGACCGACAAATTCTAAAACATAAGGAAAAAATACGCAGTCATCACCGTCATGAAGGTAGTCATCGTAATTTAGCCACAAACTAACACCGGATACCTTTGCCAAGTAATTTGTGCAAAGGTATTTGGCAAAACCACCGAAACAATTTATTCAAAACTCCTTTTAAAATACCTATAAAAACAAGTATCATTTGCTAATAAAATAAAAGAGTAGTTTGTGACTAATGACAGAAAGCCCCCCCCCTATTCTACTGCCAGAACGAATACAGTTTATTAAAAAAGCTGTCAGTAAAAAGAATATTTTTGATTCATTAACGACCTTACTAGCAGAGGGTCAAAGTGAGATTTCACCTCACCGTATTTTTGATGCACTCATCCAACGTGAAAAGCTAGGAAACACCAGTATCGGCAATGAAATTGCCCTGCCTCGCGCCCACATTAAAATCAGCTACCCACGCGCTGCCTTGTTAATATTAAAAAAACCTTTAATGACGACCAATAGTATAGATAATAAAGGTATTTCACTTTTCCTAGCATTATTAATACCCGAAGAGCAACGAAGTAACTATGCGGATGCTGTCAAAAACATCAATCAAACACTCGCTATTAGTGATAAACTTCATGCGCTCATAAAGTCTAAAAACACAGAGTCTTTAAGCAAATACTTTAATTCCTTATTAACCTTGCGCCTTTTGCAACCCCCAGAAAAAGAAGCATCAACCAACAAAGAAGAGCTATAAAATGCACGTAGTTATCGTCAGCGGAATGTCAGGAGCAGGTAAGTCACTCGCGTTACATACGCTTGAAGACCAAGGTTATTATTGTATTGATAATTTGCCCTTGGAGTTTCTTGAAACTGTTTTTGAAACTACCGCTTTAACAGAACAAAAGAAAGTGGCTATCGGCATCGACGTGCGAAGTGATGTAAACGGTCAGTTTCTTGAATACTTCCCTGAGCAAGTCCAACACCTGAAAGACCGCTTTAAAACCGATGTGCTTTATTTATACGCAGGCAAAGCTGTTTTACTCAAACGCTTTGATGAATCACGCCGTAAACACCCTTTATTTAATTCAGACACCACACTAAAAGACTCTCTTGCGAAAGAATATGAACTACTTGCACCCGTACGAAAAATAGCTGATTTAAAAATCGATACCAGCACCACCGATATATACGAGCTAGCAAGCCAAATAAGAACCCGAATTTGCGGCACTGAAAAACAATCTGTTTCACTTCTATTCCAAAGCTTTGGTTTTAAGTATGGCACTCCCAGAGACTCTGATTATTTATTTGATGTACGTTGTTTGCCCAACCCCTATTGGATCCCTGAACTGCGCTCACACACAGGGCAAGAAAAAGAAGTGATCGATTGGTTATCATCACAAAAGCTTGTGCAAAAAATGGAGCAAGACCTAACCTCATTTATAGAAGATTGGGTGCCAGAAATATTAAAAAGTCAGCGTGCTTATTTAACCATTTCGATCGGTTGTACTGGTGGGCATCACCGTTCCGTTTATCTCGTTGAGCAGCTCGCAAAGCACTTCGAAGTCATTTATAAAGATAATATCATTGTCCAGCATAGAGAACTTTCTTAAAAGTCGTATTTCTAAAGAGGTTAGCTGTTAAACTAACACACAATTCAAACCACCCCACACTTGTTGACATGACCGATCAACTCCATCTAAATACGGAGCAACGACTCGCACGCCTAAGAAACACCATCGAGTCTGGTACCTTATCTCAATTACGAAGCATGCTAAATGCCATGCACCCTGCTGAGATTGCTCACCTATTAGAGTCATCCCCTCCCGCTCGACGTCGTTATCTCTGGGATCTTGTAGATCCTGAGAATGAAGGTGAAACCTTAATAGAACTGGGTGAAGAAGCCCGCGCAAGTCTAATTGAGGTGATGGAATCTGATGACCTCGTTGAAGCCGTAAAAGACCTTGAGGTTGATGATGTCGCAGATTTTTTGCAAGGACTACCCGGTCGATTGATAGAACAAACACTATCAGGCATGAGCCGTCAACAACGTGATCGCGTCGAAAGGGTATTAGCTTACGATGAAGATACAGCAGGTGGCATGATGACTACCGATGTTATTACCACCCGTGCTAATGTCTGCGTGGATGTGGTATTACGCTATCTTCGCATGCAAAATAAATTGCCAACGCATTCTGACTCTTTGATTATTATTGATAAATATAATAAATACTTGGGTATTTTACCTATTTCAGTACTCCTAACAAGTCTGCCAGATGCAACGGTTGAAGATATAATGGATGATCAACAAGCCGCTATTCCTGCCGATATGCACAGCAGTGAAGTTGCTAGTTTGTTTGAAGATAGAAACCTCATTTCTGCCCCCGTTGTAGATAAAAATACAAATTTATTAGGAAGAATCACCATCGATGACGTAGTTGATGTTATTCGTGATGAAGCAGAACACTCCATGATGAGTATGGCGGGTTTAAATGAAGAAGAAGACTTATTTGCCTCCGTCATTCCGAGTGTGAAACGCAGAGCCATATGGTTAGGCACGAATTTACTCACAGCATTTTTGGCAGCGTGGGTAATTAATCAATTTACTGAGACGTTAGAGTCTGCCATTGCACTGGTGGTACTTATGAGTATCGTTCCAAGTATGGGTGGCATCGCTGGTAGCCAAACCCTCACTCTTGTGATTCGTGGGATGGCGTTGGGGCAAATTGATGCAGGAAATACGCGTTCATTACTGATTAAAGAAATGTTATTGGGTTTAATCAACGGCGTAATCTGGGCAATTGTCGTATTTGTAATTTCAGTGATGTTTTTTAACGATACCAGTATCGGCATCGTAGTCGCAATTGCAATGCTACTTAATTTACTCATAGCTCCATTAACCGGAGTACTACTACCTATCGCATTACGTAAATTAGGCATTGACCCAGCCCTAGCAGGCAGCGTATTGCTAACAACCGTAACGGATGTTGTTGGTTATACTGCGGTGCTGGGCTTAGCAACTTTACTACTTCCTTATATTCGTAATATATTGGCATAAACAATTTAAACACGACAAGAGCTTATTCGAGAAAACTTGTGAAGTGCTAAAGGAAGTCCTGAATAAGTCCCATAAAATTTTGTAAGCCTCTAAGGCGTCATACCCTAGGCGTGCTTTGAAATGAATACTTATTGCTTTCATGAAAAGTGCAACAACGGAGATGATGCCTTAGAGACTTACCTACGGGACTTAGCCAAATTTATTGAACTTAATCAGGACTTCCTTAAGGAATGACTGATCAAGCCACTAATTTTAAGAATATTAGTTTTCAGATCAATTTTTAAAAAATCACACATAATGTGTCCTGTTTCTATCTATTTTTATATTTTCTTACCC